>JBIIGZ010000252.1:0-3587 GCA_044236185.1 Roseomonas sp.
AATGGCTGGCCAGCGCACGAAGTTCCGGCAGCTCCCCATCCAGATCAAAGACGCAGCCGGGATATTCCGCCCAGCAATCGCGGATCAGCGTAATGAAGCCCGCCGCATCCGTATCGCGCCCGGCGCGCAGCATGGCGCGCTCAGCTCAATTCGCGGCAGAATTCCTGAATGCGGCCGCAGGCTTCGCGCAGATTTTCCGTATTGGTCGCATAGGAAATCCGCAGATATGGGGACATGCCATAGGCCGTGCCCTGCACGGTCGCGACATATTTTTCTTCCAGCAGCGCCATGGCGAAATCCGTATCGGTTTCGATCTTGCGCCCGCCCTTGCTGGTTTTGCCGATGCAGCCGGCGATATTCGGGAAAACGTAAAATGCGCCTTCCGGCTTATGGCAGGAAATTCCCGGCGCCGCATTCAACATATCCACCACCAGATCGCGACGCTGGCGATATTCTTCGGCCCTTTCGCGCACCAGATCCTGCGGGCCATCCAAGGCGGCGGCGACGGCAGCTTGGGAGATGGTGGAAACCCCCGCCGTCGCCTGGCCCTGCATATTCATCATGCCCTTGATCAGCGCCTTGGGCCCGCCGCAGAAACCAACGCGCCAGCCGGTCATGGCATAGGTCTTGGACGCGCCATTCACCGTGAGGGTACGGTCCTTCAGGCGCGGTTCCACATCGGCAATCGTGCAGAATTCAAACCCGTCATAGATCAGGTGTTCATACATATCATCGGTCATGATCCAGACATGCGGGTGCTTCATTAGCACTGCCGCAATCGCCTGCATTTCCGCGCGTGAACAGGCGGCACCGGTTGGATTATTCGGGAAATTGATCATCACCCATTTGGTCTTGGGCGTAATGGCGGCATCCAGATCCTCAGGCCGCAGCTTGAAGCCATTATTCTGCGGGCAGTTGATGGTCACCGGCACACCGCCGGCAACCTTCGCCATTTCCGCGTAGGAGACCCAATAGGGGGCTGGGATCAGAACCTCATCGCCCGGATCAACCGTCGCCATGAAGGCGTTGAAGATGCTCTGCTTGCCACCATTGGTGACCATGATCTCATCCAAGGCGTAATCAAGGTTATTGTCGCGCTTGAATTTCCGTTGCACCGCTTCCTTGAGCCGCTTGGTGCCATCCTGCGGCGGGTATTTGGTATCGCCCGCAAGTGCTGCCTTATGCGCCGCTTCAATCGCATGCGGTGGCGATGGAAAGTCAGGCTCGCCAGAGGCCAGGCTGATCACCTTGATGCCCTGCGCGGCCAATTCCCGCGCCTTGATCGTCATGATCACGGAAGCGGAAATGGAGACGCGGTTAAGACGTTCGGCAAGGGCGGGCATGGCGATCCTGTTTTCAACAATGATGTAGGCAGAGAAAATACGCCGCCCCCGCAGGAGCGGCGCTGGAAATCACTTCATGCCCGCGCAGAATTTCTGAATGCGCGTGCAGGCTTCGCGCAGCGCTTCATCAGACGTCGCGTAGGAAATGCGGAAATGTCCCGGGCTCAGGAAGGCCGCGCCATGCACCGTGGCAACGCCGGTTTCCTCCAGCAGCGCGATGGTGAAATCCTCATCGGTTTCAATCTTCTTGCCGCCCGCCGTGGTCTTGCCGATGCAGCCACGCATATCCGGAAAAACGTAGAACGCGCCTTCCGGTTTGTGGCAGCGCAAGCCAGGCGCCGCATTCAGCATATCCACCACCATATTGCGCCGGCGTTCATAGACCTTGCGCATATCCTCAATGCTGTCCTGCTGCCCGGTCAGCGCTTCCACCGCCGCCGCCTGAGACACGGAAGACGTGTTGGAGGTTGACTGGCTTTGCAGCTTGTCCATCGCCTTGATCAGCGAAAGCGGCGCGCCGGCAAAGCCAATGCGCCACCCGGTCATGGCATAGGCCTTCGAACAGCCATTCATGGTCACCGTGCGGTCTTTTAACCTCGGTTCCACTTCCAAAACGGTGGCCGGCTTGAAGCCATCATAGGCAAGCTTTTCGTAGATATCATCGGTGAAGACCCAAACATGCGGATGGCGCATCAGCACATCCGTCAGCGCCTTCAACTCGGCCGCGTTATAGGCAGCACCAGTTGGGTTGCAGGGGTTGTTCAGGATCAGCCATTTGGTGCGCGGCGTGATCGCGGCTTCCAATTGCTCACCAGTCATTTTGAAGCCGGAATTCTGGCCGCATTGCACGATCACCGGCGTGCCTTCCGCGAGCGCCACGATATCCGGGTAGGAAACCCAGCAGGGGGCGGGGATGATCGCCTCATCGCCTGGATTGATCGTGGCCACCAACGCATCAAAGATCACCTGCTTGCCGCCGGTGGCGACCAGGATTTCCTCGGGCGTATACTCAATGCCTGAGTCGCGCTTGAACTTGGTGCAGATCGCTTTGCGGAGTTCCACCGTACCGGCGACATCGGTGTATTTCGTCTCACCGCGTTCAATCGCCGCAATCGCCGCGTCTTTCACATTGCGCGGCGTGTCGAAATCCGGCTCCCCAGACGACAGGCCAATAATGTCCTTGCCCGCGGCCTTGAGCGCGCGCGCCTTGGCGGTCATGGCAATGGTGAGAGAGGGCGAAATACGATCGAGACGATCAGCGATGAGCTTCATGTGGGACAAAACCTTTGCAACAAGCGGCGCAAGCTAATCCCGCGCCCCGGTCGTATCAACCCGGTTAGATCATCCCCGCCGCCCAATGGGGCGTCAGCGTTGCTCTAACCCATTGTTCGGTCGCATTTTCCGAGCCGCCAAGTGTGCCCACTTGGCTTGAAAATGCTCCGACCTAAAAAAGCCGCAGCGGCCTTAGGCCCTTATAAGTGAAGCCCTGCTCGGCCAGGCATTTGGCGCGGGCTTCCTGGCGGATGGGGATATTCACATCCACCCAATCATAGATTGGCGGGCGGAGCCGGGGCGGGCGGCGGGTGCACCGCGTCACGCCATTGGGGCTGGTCCAGCAATGGGTCTCGCCTGGTTCCCAATAGGCGGGCTGGACCTGCATCCAGACCATGGCGGGCTTGATCTGCTCCGCCGCCTGGGCGGTGCAGGCGGATTGGGCGGCATCCGAATCGGCTTCCGTCGCGCCGGGCTTTTCCCAACGCTCGGCACAGGCGGCCAGCAGCAAGGCAAGGGCAAGGGGCAAAACGCGCATCGTCGCTTTATAGCGGAAAAGTCAGGGCTGAATCATGGCGGCGCCTCATGCCCGCCGCCGCCCCAGCAGCCATAGCGCCAGGGCCAACGCGCTGCCCACCACCAGCACCACCAGGGCACCGAGCGCATTCACCTCTGGCGTCAGGCCAAGGCGCAGCATGGAAAACAGCGCAATCGGCAGCGTGGTCCCGGAAGGGCCGGATACGAAGGAGGCAACCACCACATCATCGAGCGAAAGCGTGAAGGCCAACAACCAGCCCGCCACCAAGGCCGGCGCAATCAGGGGCAGGGTGATGGTCTGGAAGGCGACAAAGGGCGAGGCACCCAAATCCATCGCCGCTTCTTCCAAGCTGCGTTCGGCCTCGGCCAGGCGCGCCTGCACCACCACCGCGACATAGGCCGCGCCAAAGCCGGCATGGGCCAGCAGGATGGTGA
>JBIIGZ010000109.1:0-11579 GCA_044236185.1 Roseomonas sp.
CCTGCCAGGCGCGCCAGCATAGCCAGATGATCGAGGCAAAAAGCGCCGAGAAGCTGAGCCGGAAGGGCAGGGTCTTCATGCCGACGGTAAAGCTGAACAGGATGCAAAGGCCCGTTGCCACCAGCCCCACCGTATAGGCGATCTGATCGACACGCGACATTTTGGTATTGCGCAGTACGGATAGAATGATGGCGCCAACCGTACCGAGCGCGCCGGCTTCAGTGGGCGTTGCCAGCCCGAGCATGATGGTGCCGAGCACCAGGAAGATCAGCACCGCGGCCGGGATGATGCCCCACATGCATTTGATCAGCAGCGGCCGACCCGTCAGTGTGCGCGGCACCGGCGGCAAATCCTGCGGGCGAATGATGGTCAGGAACCAGGTATAGATCGCGAAAATTGCAATCTGCAGCAAAGAAGGCCCCCAGGCGCCGAGATACATGTCACCGACAGAACGCCCAAGCTGATCGGCCAGCACGACCAGCACCAGCGATGGTGGCACTAGCTGGGTGATGGTGCCGGATGCCGCAAGCACACCTGTCGCGTAGCGAATATTGTAATTGTAGCGCATCATCACCGGCATGGTGATCATGGCCATGGCAATTACCTGCGCCGCAACCGTGCCGGTAATGGCGCCCAGGATGAAGCCCACAATAATGACCGAGTAGCCAAGCCCGCCCTTCATGGGGCCGAAAAGCTGCCCCATGCTTTCAAGCATATCCTCAGCTAGGCCACATTTTTCCAATATCGCGCCCATGAGCGTGAAGAAGGGAATGGCGAGCAGCAGGTCATTGGCCAGAATACTGCCGAATATGCGCCCCGGGATGGCTTGCATGAAGTCCAGCGTGAAGAAGCCCTGCGCCATGGAAATCATGCCGAAAAACAGGCCCACCGCCGCCAGCGAAAACGCTACCGGAAAGCCGATAATCAAGAATACCACCAGCCCCGCAAACATCAGGGGCGGCATCCACTCCAAAGGTATCATTGCACTGGCCTCTCGTAATGGGCTTCAAGGTCCGGGATATCGTACCCGTTCAGTGCCGCCACGCGCTTGATGAGTTCGGAAATGCCTTGCAGCGCCAGCAGGCCAAAGCCCAGCGGAATCAAGAACTTAACCGGCCAGCGCAGCAGGCCGCCGGCATTGCTGGACCATTCATTCACTGAGAAGGACTGCATGAAGAAGGGCCAGGAAAGCCAGCCCAACAGGATGCAGGCCGGCAGCATGAAGACGATGATGCCCGAGATATCCAGGATGATCTGCCCGCGCCGCGACAGCATCATGTAGAGGATATCCACCCGCACATGTTCATTGCGCTTCAGCGTGTAGCTGGCACCGAGCATCACGATGGCGGCGTACATGTACCACTGTGCTTCTAGCCAAGCATTGGAACTCATGTCGAAGCCATATCGCATCATGGCATTGACGGAACTGACAAGGACGGCCAGCAGCACAAGCCAGTCACAGACCCCGCCGATGCGTTGATTGATCCAGTCGACAAAGCGACTGAACGCCAAGAGTGGCGCCATGAAGCAAGTACCCCCTGTTGGAACTGACGTCCCGCGACAGGGCGGGCTTCTTCGGTGATTTCCGTCAAACTACCGGATGCTTTCAGAAAAAGAAACTGCCACAGAGGTCGATTCTGGTGAGTTTTCGGTAACTTGCCCCTTTCGCGCCAAAGCTTTCCCCTGCCAGGATAAGACTTGCCATGGGCCGGCGGCAGAACCCGCCCAGCCAAAGCAGGAGGAAACCATGAAGCGTCGCCAAATCCTGGCTGTCGGGGCTGGGGTGCTTGCTGCCCCCGCTGTACGGGCACAGGCCTATCCCGCTCGCCCCATTACGATTATCGCCGCCGGCGCTGCCGGTGGGCCGACCGATACTATTACCCGGATTGTGGCCGATAATCTCGGCAAGCATATCGGCCAATCCGTCGTCGTTGAATCGATTGGCGGTTCGGTGGTTGGGCCTCAGCGCCTCGCCCAGTCCCGCCCTGATGGCTATACGCTGATGATCAATAATATCGGCATGGCGGCGAGTGCGACGCTTTATCGCCGCTTACCCTATCGGGTACCGGCCAGCTTTGCCCCGCTGGGTATTGTTTCCGACGCTGCCATGACCGTGATCACCCGGCCCGATTTCCCGGCCGCCAGCCTGCGCGACGTGATGGCCGAAATGAACCGCAAGGGTGATGTGATCAATCTGGCAACCGCAGGCATCAGCTCTGCCGCCAATCTCTGCGGGCTTCTGGTGCAGCAAGCCGCCGGCGCCAAGGCAACCACGGTGGTGTTTCGTGGCACCGCGCCGGCGATTGCCGAGCTTATGGCCGGACGGATTGATGTGCTCTGCGATCAGGCGACCAATACGGTGCCCTATATCCGCGATAATCGCGTGAAGGTTTTTGCTGTCAGCAGCCCCGCGCGCCTGACTGGCCTGCCGAGTGTGCCCACCACCGCAGAGGCTGGCTCACCCATTATTGCCATGTCCACTTGGCACGGGCTTTACGCGCCCGCAGGCACGCCAGAGCCGATCCAGGAACATATCTCGGCTGCGCTGCGGGCTGCCCTGAAGGAAGAAAGGCTCCGTCAGCGCTTTGCTGATTTGCTGACCGATGTGCCTTCGGATGAGCGCGCTTCCATCGCCTTCCATCGCCGCTTCGTGGCCGAGGAGGTGGATCGCTGGCGACCCATCATTGAAGCCGCCGGCGCTTACGCGGATTAAGCGGGCAGGGGGCGTGATCCATTCATTTGGGTCCCTTCCCGCCAGAACGCGCGCCGAAATAGCGCAGCAGAGGTCTCCAATTCAGCCGAAGATGAGACGCAGCAGCACTGGTGAAAAGGATCGAGGAGATAAGGTGCAGGTGGCTCCAGACCTCATAATCAATGCCCAGGAAGCTGCCGGTCGCGGCCTCCACCTGCGGCACGTCGTGCCAAGCGAAAAGGCCCAGCCCTGAAACCACCATGACCACGAGCCCGATCGCGAGGAAGATACCTGTCCAACGCCTGATGCTCGTGGGCCTTATTGCCGAGCCGTTCTGGCTGGGTTGACGCGCTGATGGCGTTTCCACGTCGACGCTCATACTACCACCGAGAATTCGAGCCCGTCGCCCAAAGGCAATTCCACGGATACAAAGCGCAGGGGATTTCCCCTCACATAATCCAGGTAGGGCTTGAGCGTTTTGCGGAAGCGCTTGATATCGTCACATAAGATGCCGGTGCCTGGTGTCAGCGCTGGTTCAAGCAAGCGCAATACAGGCAGATTGGCCTCTTTCCAGCCATCGAGAAAAAGCAGGTCTATCGGTTCCTTGATATCGCGTAATGTCTGTAGTGCATCGCCTTCGCGCAGTTCAATCTCTCGGCTGAGGCCGGCTTCCGCCCAATTGGCCCTGGCGTTGGCGATCTTGCCTGGTTCCATTTCGGTGGTGATCACCTTACCGCCGCCATTATCGCGTACTGCGGCCGCCAGATAAATTGCCGAAATACCGAAGGACGCGCCGAATTCCACGATGCGGCGGGCGCCACGCAAACGCGCGATTTGATACAATACGCGCCCCTGCGCCCGATCAATGGGGATATAGGCGTCCTTAAGATAGGGTTTGGCTGCTTCTATGAAGCCCTTGCCGCGCAGCATGCCGCCGATCACGCCGGGCAGGGCGCGGGCGAAGACAGCGCGGTCTTGGGCGGCGCGGCGGTGCAGCATTTCAATTGCGTCGGCGATACGTGGGTCTTCAAGGCTATTCATTGGTTTTTTCCTTGCTAGAGCTACGATAACGCTATAATGTGAGCATTCGCTTGCATTCACAACTCGCATTCGGTCATGATCAGCAATCCAGTAGCAAAGCCAAGAAAACGGCCACTTCAAACGCGCTCACGCGAAACAGTTGCGGTCATTCTGGAGGCGACGGCTCGCATTCTGGAGGCCGAGGGGCTGGAGGCGGCGAATACCAATGCCATCGCCGCGCGCGCGGGGGTGAGTATTGGATCAGTCTATCAATACTTCCCCGACAAATCGGCCATTTTCGCTGAATTGATCCACAAGGCGGAGGCCGATCTTGGCGATAATTTGGAGATGCTGCTTGCGCGCACGGCAGGATTGGCACTGGAAGAACGCATCGGCATTTTGGTGAAGGCAGGGGTTGGGCAGCAAATGCAGCGCCCGCAATTGGCGCGCATTCTGGATTATCTGGAAGCGGCTTTCCCGAAAGACCCCATATTGAAGTCCGCAGATGAGCGGATTCTGCGCTTGATCATGCAGCTATTGGAAGAACACAAGGAAAGCATCGCGCGCCCGGTTTCACCGGCCACTGCCTCGGATATATTGTCCATCGTCAAAGGCATGGTGGATGGGGCCAGTTTTGCCGGCGAGGTCAACGCGGCGGAGCTTGAAGGGCGCGTGATACTGGCGGTCTTGGGCTACTTGAAGCACGAATATCCGGCGGAGAAGTGAGATCAGCGTTTCTTGGTAAAGAAGCACGCCCTGGGCGGCAACAACCGCGCCAGGGGATGCCGGGCTTTGCATAGCCCGAAGCGGTGCAGAGGCGGGTTATTCAGCCGCCGCCTTTTCTTCTTCTTCGGTGACATCGCCGGAGAGCATCTTCTCAGACAGTACGACGGCCTGGCCACGAATGCGCTGTTCGATGGAAGCCGCCATATCCGGATGTTCGCGCAGGAAGTTCTTGGCGTTTTCACGCCCCTGACCGATGCGCTGACTATCGCAGGAGAACCAGGCGCCCGATTTTTCAACGATATTGGCCTTCACGCCAAGATCAATCAGTTCGCCAAGCTTGCTGATGCCCTCACCATACATGATGTCGAATTCCACCTCTCGGAAGGGTGGGGCCATCTTGTTCTTCACCACCTTCACGCGGGTGTGGTTACCCGTCACCTCATCACGATCCTTGATGGCACCGATGCGGCGGATTTCCATGCGGACTGACGCGTAGAATTTCAGCGCATTGCCGCCCGTGGTGGTTTCCGGATTGCCGAACATCACCCCGATCTTGAGGCGGATCTGGTTCAGGAAAATCAGCAGCGTATTGGATTTGGAAACCGAACCCGTGAGCTTGCGGAGCGCCTGCGACATCAGCCGCGCATGCAGCCCGACATGGGTATCGCCCATTTCACCTTCCAATTCCGCCCGCGGCACGAGGGCTGCGACGGAATCGACCACCAGCACATCCACCGCGCCGGAACGCACCAGCGTATCGGCGATTTCAAGCGCCTGTTCGCCGGCATCGGGCTGGCTGATCAGCAGGTTGTCCACATCAACGCCAAGCTTCCTGGCATAGCCGGGATCGAGCGCATGTTCCGCATCCACAAAGGCGCAGGTGCCGCCGCGCTTCTGCGCTTCCGCAATCACATGCAAAGCGAGCGTGGTTTTGCCTGAGGATTCCGGCCCGTAGATTTCAACAATGCGCCCCTTGGGCAGACCGCCAATGCCAAGCGCCAGGTCAAGCCCAAGCGAGCCTGAGGATATAACCTCAATATCCCCCTGCAAGGATTGCTTGGCGCCGAGGCGCATGATGGAGCCCTTGCCGAAGGCCCTTTCGATCTGGCTGAGCGCTGCGTCGAGCGCCTTTCCCTTATCCATGCTGCACCCCTAATGCTGTTTAGTGAACCGTGGTGATTTCAACCATAACGCGATTTTGGTCTCAACTACCACAGCTTGTGGTAGGGAGACCAGAAAATTCGTCAGGCCCCGCCACAAGGCCCTGAGGCCTCGATTCGGAGCAAGTGAAAGATGCAGCAGAGTTAGGAGTTTGGCAAGAACAAAAACAGAACATTAGTGCGGCTCGGCATAAATTCGGCCTTTGGGGCCGCCATTCCATTCGGAGATCTGGGTTTCCTGCCTGAGGCGAAGGCGTCGGAAATCGAGGGCTGAGAAGAGATCTTCCAAATCCAGGGCACCGGATTCTGCCGGCACGGGCAAGCTGCTGCGCGCTTCTTCCATAAAGCGCAGGCTGAGCGGCGGCGGCCCATCCAGATAGGCATTCTGCCACCAATTCAGGATGCGTGGCTTCGCCTCCGCAAGCTTGGTCGCTCCTACAATAAATTCGCGCTTGCTGTTGCGATTGATCGAGGGGGAAGCGGGCAGAAGATTCCACAAATCTCCGCAAGGCCAGGCTGACCAGGGCAGGCAATGGTCAATATCTAGCCCGGCTTTGCGCAGCCCTTGGCCGGACCAGACGCATTCAACCACCATGCCGCGGTCAATCCTCCCCTGCGCAAGGTTGCGCACAAAAAGAGTATCCCGTTCCGGTTCCAACCAACGCAAAGCGGCCATGACATCATCCGCCGACAAATTGCGCCCTGCGCCTTCAGCATATTGGCGCGTCAGGCGCACCCATTCGGCCACCAGCATGGGCTCAATCCATGCGGACATGCGCCGCAGTGCTTGCCAAATGCCAAGCGGTATTTGCGTCGTGCCGTATTCCCACAGTAGCCCGGCTTCGATTTGCAAGGCCGACTGTGTCTTCGGCATGCGCCCATAGCTGGTTGGGAAAACTGGTTGATCATCGGCAAAAGTTAGGTGGGTTGCCGGCATGGTGGAAATAAGCCGCGCAGCGTCGCCGAGTGCCTTACGCATGGCTTCGCCGAAATGCCCCTCAAGCCTGGCACCAAGGCGTAAATCAAAAGGTGCCAGCGGTTGCAGCGCCCTGAACGCTTCCTTGACAAAGCCCATGCTGCCACCGGGAAGCTGCGGCATGCCGCGTTCTTCCAGTGGCTTGAACATCCGTATCCAATAAAGCGCAATTAGCCCCAAGGGCAGCTCGACATGCTCGCCTGCATCGCGCGCTATATTGGGCGAAGTATCGGCAATGCGCGCTAGGCAGCGAAGTAGTGCAAGTTTGTAAGTGGCGGATTTTTCTTGGCGCAGAATGACGCCACGCAATAACGGCAACGCGCCTGCGCCATCATCTGGAAGATCAAGAATAACGGTTTGCCAACGAATATCAGCTCTGCCTTGCTGGTCTTCGCGCCTCTCGGTCGCAACACGTAGCGCAAGCCCGTGATCAAGGCCAAGCCGCTCAACTTCCATCGCGTTTACCGGCCACATGGGCCGATCATCGGGTGCCGGGCCATGACGCAATGTCATCATGATGCGGCCGCCCGGCTTCAGGAGTGTGACGAGTTTGCGCATCGCCCGCGCGCGTTCTTCGGGCCGAATATGCTGCCAAACGCCGCTGAGCCAGATCAGATCAAAGCCGAGGCCTAATTGGTGAATGCTAATCAAGCCGGGCAGGCGATCATCCACCCAGCGAATGCGCGCATCCGCGTGCAAGCGTTTAGCTTCTTCGCGGAGAGCCTTTGCCGGTTCTGCGGCGATCACCTCCCACCCACGATCGGCAAACCAAGCTGCATCGCGCCCGCTGCCCGCGCCGACATCCAGAACTAAGCCCGGCTTTGCCGGCAGAAAGGGCATGGCATCGGCATGAATTTCTTCAAAACCGAAAGCCTCATAGGCAGCGGTGAATTCGCGAAAGCCGCGATTATAGGGGCTTATCGTATCCCAGGCCATGCTAAATGATTGTGCCGCAAAACCTGCCGCAACGCATCACTTAAGCTTATACCCTGGGCTCTGTGCCTTGAGCCATATGCTCGTCAGTAGCCCCACCCCCATCACCCCGGCGCGCGAATCCCCCGGCTTTTGATCACCTCGCCCCATTTGGCGATTTCCCGCGTCCAGTAATCCTGGAACTCTGTTGGGCTGCCGCCAATCGGTTCAGTGCCTTGGGTGATCATCTGCTGGCGAAAGGCAGGGTCTGCCACTGCCGCGCGCACCGCGCCGCTAAGGCGCTCCACAATCGTTGCGGGCAGGCCCGCTGGCCCCATCAGCGCCATATCGGTCGAAGAATCGAACCCTGCGACGCTGCTTTCCGCCAGTGTCGGCAATTCCGGCAAAAGCGAGGACCTTGTCGCGGTGCCCACCGCCAGCAGTTTTAGCGTTCCCGCGGCGCGGTGCGGCAGCGATGATACCGCATCAATGAAGGACATTTGCGTCTCGCCAGCCACCACCGCCTGCATGGAAGGCGCGCCGCCGCGATAGGGCACATGAAGCATCTTCAGCCCGGCAATCGCCATCAGCATTTCCGTCGCCAAATGGCTTGATGCGCCAATACCGGCTGAGGAGAAGGAAACCTGATCTGGCCGCGCCCGTACATAAGCCAGGAATTCCGCGATATTATTCACCGGCAAGCCAGGATGCACGCAAAGCGCCTGCGGCGTGCGCCCCACTAGGCTAATCCCCGTAAAGCCCGCGCGATTATCATAGGGCAGTGGGTCAATCAGATGGGGCGCGATGGCATAGGTGCTATTCGTCGCAAATAGCAGCGTATAACCATCCGCCCGTGCGCGGGCGACAGCGCCATGCCCGATAGTGCCCGAAGCGCCAGCACGATTATCCACCACGAATTGCTGGCCGAAAGCCGTGCTGAAACGCTGCGCGAAAAGCCGCGCCATGGTGTCCGATGATCCCCCTGCCGGCCAGGGATTGATGATCTGCACCGGGCGCGCCGGCCAAACTTCCTGCGCGGAGGCGCCGCGGATTGCAGGTGCAGCAAGCAGACCTGCCAGCATGGTGCGGCGTTGGATGGAATGCATGGAAAGCCTCCTTTATGATTGGACCAATTCAATGACCAGATTGCGATGCTTGTCCACGGAAACCTGCGCGCCCGGTGGAATAACGCAGGTTGATTCACGTTCTTCCACCAGCGCCGGCCCCGCAAAAGCCGCACCTGGCGCCAAGCGGTACCGGTCATAAACCGCGCATTCGCACCAGCCATGGCCTTCGAACAGCGCACGCCTTATGCCGCGCCGTGCCTCACCCGCTTCGGATTTTTGCGCGCCTTCCATGGCGATATCTCGCCCCGGCGCTGAGGCTGCCAGCCGCCACGTCAGCGCTTCAATCGGCAGCCCATCCAAGGCACGGCCAAAGCGTTCCCGATAGGCGGCCAGGAAACTCTCTTCAATCGCCGCGATGTCCTGCTGGCTGGGCGTCAGGCTTGGCATGGGCACAGGGATTTCAAACCCCTGGCCGACATAACGCATATCCGCGGCCGGTTTGTAGATGATATCGGCAGGGTCAGCGCCGGCGCCGAGCAGCAACCCTCGCGCTTCCGCGACCATCTCGGCATAAAGTGCGGCCACCTTCGCCCAATCCAACCGTTCCAACCGCCCGACAAGGCTGCGCACCAGATCAGTCGCGGGTGGTGCCACCAGAAAGCCAATCGCGGAAGCAACACCGGCGCCGAGTGGCACCAGCACGCGCTTGATTTTAAGCAGCCGCGCCAAATCACACGCATGCACCGGGCCTGCACCGCCAAAGGCAATCAGCGTAAAGCGGCGCGGATCGCGGCCCTTTTCCGCCATATGCATGCGGGTTGCCGCTGCCATGGTCTCATCCACAATGCGTCGAATGCCAAGCGCGGCGTCATCGGCACTCACGCCCAATTTTGCGGAAAGATCACCACTCACGGCGCGCGTCACGGCGGGCAGATCAAGCGCCATTTCGCCACCCAGGAAATAGGCTGGATCAAGCCGGCCCAACACCAGATCGGAATCGGTGACGGTGGGCTCAACCCCGCCACGCCCGTAACAGATCGGCCCTGGCTTGGCGCCGGCGCTGCGTGGGCCGACCTTCATCAGCCCGGAAGCGGGATCGACCCGCGCAATGGAACCACCGCCCGCGCCGATTTCGATCATATCCACCACGGAGACTTTCAAAGGCAGGCCTGAACCCTTCTGAAAGCGCCGCACACGCCCCGCTTCGAAATCGAATTTGCGGTCGGGCGCGCCATTCTGGATCAGGCACATCTTGGCCGTGGTGCCGCCCATGTCATAGGAAATCACCTGATCCAGCCCAGCGCGTTGCGCAAGCCATGATGCCGCCATCGCACCCGCGGCCGGCCCGCTTTCAATCAGCCGGATCGGGTAATCCTTCGCCTCCTGCACTGAAGCAATGCCGCCGCCTGAGAGCATCACATAAAGCGCCCCCGTCACGCCCATCGCGGCGAGGGATGCTTCAAGCTTCCCCAGGTAGCGCTGCATGCGCGGCTGCACATAGGCATTGGCGCAGGCGGTGCTGATGCGTTCAAACTCGCGAATTTCCGGCGCCACGGCGGAAGAAAGGGTCATGGGCAGATCGGGATAAAGGCCGCGAATGACCTCCGCCGCGCGGCGTTCATGGCGTGGGTCGCGCCAGGCATGCAAAAAGCCAATCGCCAGCGCCTCAACCTTCTCCACCTCCACCAATTGACGCGCGGCGGCGATCAGCGCGGCCTCATCCAGCGGCAGCAATATGTTGCCCTGGACATCCAGCCGCTCCGGCACTTCCAGGCGCAAATGGCGCGGCACCAGCGTGGGCGGCGCTTCAAGGAAAAGATCGTAAAGGTCATAGCGGATTTCGCGCCCAATCTCGATGGAATCACGGAAGCCATCGGTGGTGAGCAAACCCACCTTGCAGCCGGTGCGTTCAATGATGGTATTCGTCACCAGCGTCGTGCCATGCACAATACTGTGCAGATCGGCGGGCTTCAGGCCGGTTTCTTCCAGCAGGCGCGCAATGCCGGCGACAATCGCCTCCGAAGGATCATCCGGCGTCGTCAGCCGCTTGCCGGTCGCCACAAGATTGCGCGCGGGATCATGCAATACGAAATCGGTGAAGGTGCCACCGACATCAACGCCGATGCGTGCTGTCGCGTTCATGGCTTGGCTCCGTAATCACGTGTGGCACCTTCGGCAGAGACATAGCCATCACGAATATCTGCTGCCAATGCATCAGGATCACGCGTTGCGGGGTCTCCGTAACCGCCGCCTCCAGGATAGAGCAGCGTCACCCGCGTCCCGGGTGCTACCGTGGTGCGCGATTTCGGATGCGGGCACGTGCCATCATCAAAGGCAATCACCGCCGCGCCACCTGCCGCACCGCCCAAGACGCCCTGCGCCGGATGATCGCGCCGGTCGGACAGCAGGGAAAGCCGCACCTCATCCGGGGCGCGCACCTCAATCTCCACTTCCTGGCCCAAGCCACCGCGGAAGCGCCCGGCACCGCCGGAATCAGCGCGCAGTCTTTTCTTCCACACAAGCAAGGGGGCAACACTCTCATAAGCCTCAATCGAACCAGCGCCGACATTGGTGGGGAAGGCGGTGGTCGGCAGGCCGTCGCGATGCGGCGATGCCCCCATGCCGCCCGAGGCGAACAAGACTTGTGAGAACCGATCCCCCGCGCCATCCAACCCGCTGAACAGCGCGCGCATGGTGGGCGCGCCGCCGCATTCCGCGATAATCTTATCCGGCATGATGGGGGCGAGTGCCTTATAGATCGCCCCCGCCAGCAAATGCCCGGTCAATTGCCGTGCGCTGCAAGCGGCTGGGAAGCGCGGGTTCAGGATGCTGCCCTCAGGCGCGCTCACGGTAATGGCGCCGTAAGAACCCTCATTGCGCGGGGTGAAAGGATCAAGCGCGCATTTCACCGGATAAACCGAATAGGCATGGGTGTAATTCATCACGCAATTGATGCCGCGATCCACCTGTTTGGAACTGCCGGCGAAATCAATATGCATCGTCTCACCCTTGATGGTGACGGCGCA
>JBIIGZ010000110.1:0-11563 GCA_044236185.1 Roseomonas sp.
TCCTGCATACGCTGAACGGATCGGGCGTGGCGGTGGGGCGCGCGTTGATAGCCGTGCTGGAAACCCATCAGCAGGAAGATGGCAGCATCGCCATTCCAGAAGTATTGCGGCCCTATATGGGTGGGATGGCGCGAATAGGCGCTTAACGCCGCGCGCCTGCCGGGCGCGCCTCGGCCACTTCCGTTGCGGGATTTTCAGCCTTGGGCAGGCACATGATTCGCGTGCGCGTCGCCGGTCCAGGCGCACCGCCGCCACGCAAGCGCAACTCAACCTCGGGCGTGGTCGGCACGGGCTTCAGGCTGGGTTCACGCGCACCAATCAGCATCACCGCGCCGCGACCCGAAGCGCAAAGCCCCGCCATGGCAGGGCCGGGCAGAGGGATCACCCCTGGCGCGGGACCTGGCACAAAACCTTGGCCACTCAACGCCGCCATGACGCGCTGCTGATAGATCAAGCCACGTTCCGGTGTGGCGGAATGATAAAACGCCACCGCCTGGTTCCAATCACCAGTGCGCGCCTGCAGGCTCCGCAGATAGCGTACCGCATAGGCAACATTGGTGGCGGGGTCGAAGCCGGCTTCCAGACTGGGGAAGGCATCCGGGTGATGCAGCAGGTTGATTTGCATGCAACCGATATCAATGGACCGCACGCCGCGTGCTTGAATCGCGCGTACTTCCTGGATCGCCTCGGCATTCGAAGCGGCGTAGCGGCCATCGCCGGCGGCGTTATAGGACCAGGGCCAAGGCTGCACGCTGCCATTCGGTGCGCGGCGCCCCGTTTCGACCTTGGCAATGGCGCCGAGCAAGCCTGCTGGCATCCCGGCATCCCGTTCCGCTGCTGCAATCGCAGCGGCGCAAAGCCCCCAGGGTTCCGGCAAGGCGGGTGGCGCGGGGCGCGCGGCGGCATTCGTTGCGGCTGGTCGCGGCTGGCGCGTTGCATTCGGGGTGGTATCCGGCGCTGCGAAGGCCCCGGCAGGCAAAGCGGCCAGCAAAAACGTCAAAACGCCAAGCCCAAGCAGCCGCTTGGCAGCGGCCATGCTGTAAGACGCGCTGGACCTTCTTTGCATGCTGCTTCCCTAGGCCCGCAGGGTGCGGCGGGTCAACCAAAACCCGCTCAGAAATGATCCGCCCGCAGCACCTGGCAATCTGACAGCGTCACAATCGCCGGCCTGGCGCCGAGCAATTCGCCTTCCGCCGCCAGAACGCGGGACGCTACCTCGGCTGAGGTGATGCACAGCACCAGCACATTGTCATCAACGCCGCCGGGGTCCCCGGCGCGGCGAATGCCCTGATGGCCGCGCCCGGCCAGCACGGGCAGAATGGTCCAGCCTGTGGCGCCCATGCGGTCCAGCAGCAGGGTTACCGCTTCGGCCCGCACCGCCTCCACGACAATTTCAATTCTTTTGCGCGCGTGCATTTTCCCGTCCCCCTTGATTATTGAGTGGCCAGCCGTGCCGCCCAAAGCCACAGCGGGATGCCAGCCAGCACATTGAAGGGGAAGGTGATCGCCAAGGAAAGGGTGACGTAAATCCCGGCATCGGCGGAAGGCAGCGCGAGGCGCATCGCCGCCGGCACCGCGATATAGGAAGCCGAGGCGCCCAGCACCGCCATCAGCCCAACACCGCCCGTGGAAAGCCCGATCAAGGCGCCACCCGCCAGCCCCGCCGCGCCGCCCAGCAGCGGCATCAGGATGGCAAAGGCGATCAACCGCACATCCAGCCCGCGCCCCCTATCGCGTAGGCGCCGCGCTGCCGTGATGCCCATCTCAAGCAAAAACAGGCAGAGCGCGCCGGGGAAAAGCGCGGTGATGAAGGGCGAAAGCTGCCGATCAGCCGCTGCACCCCCCAGCCAGCCGATCAGAAAGGCGCCCAGCAGCAGCACAACCGAACCGTTCAAAAACACTTCACGCGCCATTTCCCGTGCGCCGCCGGAAGTCGCCGCGCCACCACGCCGCGCAATCAGCAGCGCGGTAAGAATCGCAGGCGTTTCCATCGCCGCCAGCACGGCGGGCATGAAGCCCTCATAGGGCGTATTGGACGCGTTCAATTGCCCGACCGCCGCAGCAAAGGTCACCACACTGACGGAGCCATAATGCGCTGATACCGCCGCCGCCGTTGCCTTATCCAGCGGCGTGGCAGCGCGGAGCAAGCCATAGGCCGGCAGCGGCAGCAGCGCCGAAAGAGCGATGCCCACCACCAAGGCCGGTATCAACCCTGCCGAGGCACCAGGCTGCGCAATGGCAATGCCGCCCTTCAGCCCGATTGCCATCATCAGATAAAGCGACAGCGTCTTGGCCAGCGCATCCGGCACGGAAAGATCAGAACGCAGCGCGGCGGCGGCGAAGCCAAGCGCAAAGAACAGCACCGAAGGTGGCAGGATTTCGAAGAAGGACATGGGCCGCGCCGGTTAGGCGCTGTCCCTTCTATTGTAAAGACTTGGAACTGTAACGCGGGTCAGGTCAGCGCGAAATCCAGTCATCACCGCCCTCGCCAGGTTCTTCTGGCAGGTCTGCGGTGATGTCGCTCAGCATGGCGGCCACCCATTCTGCAGCCGTGGTGCCAAGGGCTTCAGCGCGGCGGCTGATTTCTTCGGCAAGCTGTTCGGGCAGGGATATGGTGATGTCGGTCATGGCCAGCCTCGGCGATAGTGTCACGCAATCTTAGCTGGGCTTGGTTTAAGGCTTGTTTAGGGCGGCGGCGTGAAAAATTGCGGCGCCGCGCTTTCAGCCCTGGCCAATCGGCAGGCCATGATAGCCGCGCGCGTAATACATCAGGCAGCCGGCCGCCATATCGGCAAAGCGCACCGCCTCAACCTCAGCAAACACCACGCTATGCGTGCCCTGTTCCATGACTTCGGTGATGCGGCAATCAAAGCTGGCCGCGGCGCCTTCCAGCGCTGGTGCGCCAGTCGCAAGCCGCGTCCAGCTTCCGGCGGCAAAGCGGCTCGCCATATCGGCCTTATCGCTTGGCGCGGAAAAGGCGTTGGAAATGCCCTGCTGGCTGGCTGAAAGCGTATTCACACAGAGCACGCGATTGGCCAGGAACAAGGCACTGCGCGGGCTGGTGCGGTTCAGACACACCAACAGCGTCGGCGGATCATCGGTCACGGAACAAACAGCGGTGGCGGTAATACCGCCCTGTCCCGCGGCGCCATCCGTGGTGATGATATTCACCGCCGCCCCCAGCCTGGCCATGGCATCACGAAATTCCTGGCGAGAGACGGGCATAGGGGGCGATCCTTGAGGCGAGCTTGGGCGCAAAGCCTCTATCACCCCAAGCGCGCGCCGTCACGCCAGCGGGCTTGGTCCAGAGCATAAAGCAAATGCCGGCGGTAATGATGGCTTTCCGGCAGGCGCGGATGGTCAAATTCGCCGGCGGGCGACATGCCGAGCTTTTCCATAAGCTTCCAGGAAGCGGCATTGCTCGGCACGGTGAAGGCAACAATCTTTTCCAGGCCAAGCGTGGCAAAGCCAAAGCCCACGGCCGCGCGCGCGGCTTCCTCCGCATAGCCCTGGCGGCGAAAACGCGGCCCGATCCGCCAGCCGATTTCAACGGCCGGGGTGAAATCCGCCTGCCAGGGAATCGTCATCAGCCCGACCACGCCCACAAAATCTCCGGTCGCGGCTTCTGCCACTACCCAAAAACCCCAGCCATGTTCAGCGAAATGCGCGCGCATCCGCGTGCCCCAAGCATCGCTTTCTGCCCGCGTCATGGTGGCGGCGAAATAGCGCATGCTTTCGGGATCGCCATTGATGGCAAAAAGCGGTGCCAGATCCTCATCCCGCCAGGGGCGGAGGATCAGCCTTTCGGTCGTGAGTGTTGCGGGTTGCATCCGCCAAGCCTAGCGGAAGTCAGGCCCCGGCGCAGCGTAGAAGTCTATCTCAGACACTCAAAAAAACCGGTTTCCTGATCAAGCTGCCCATATTCCTTGGCCCGGAAATCATAGCGGGAGACGATGCCAACAACCTTGCCATCGCGCACCACGGGCAAATGGCGGAAGCCGCCATCGGCCATCATATGCAGCGCATCCATGGCATTGCCATCGGGTGGCAGGCAGATCGGGTGGCGTGTCATGGCCTCCACCAGACGGATTTCGGCGCTATCCTTCCCATGAGACAGGAAATGCACCGCATCCCGCCCGGTGAAAATGCCAAGCAGGCGGCCTTCCGGGTCTGTCACCAGCACGGCGCCAACGCGTCGGCGATGCATGGCCGCGCAGGCTTCCTGCACGGTCGCATCTGGCCCCATGGTCAGGGGGTGCTGGTCGCGGACCATTTCACCCATGCTGCGTTCCTGCATGGCTTCCTCCTGTCTTCTTTGCGCAAACTAATGGAAAACGCGCTGCCATTCCTTGACCCAACGCAAGTTTGATGGGGTGAAGCGGCGCCTTGGCTGTGGCATGCTGGCGCGATGCAGCGCGTTGATCTTGCCCTGGTGCTGGCGGTGGATGCCTCATCTTCCGTGGATCGGGCGGAGTTTGACCTGATGATCGGCGGCTATGCCGCGGCCTTTCGCGATGCGGAGATTGCCGCGGCGTTGCTTGCCGGCCCCGCGGGGGCATCCGCGCTTGCCATGCTGTTCTGGTCCGGCGAACGCGCCCAGGAAATCGCCATCCCCTGGCGGGTTTTGGCCAAGCCTTCCGATGTGGCGGCGCTGGCCGACGCGATTGAGGGCCTGCCCCGCCTGGTCCCGCCCGGCGCCACAGCCTTGGGGGAGGGGATGGCGGCGGCGCTCGCGCTATTCGCCTCAGGGCCGGAACTGGCGCGGCGGATGGTTTTGGATGTGTCGGGCGATGGCGCGCATAACCAGGGGCGCCCACCCGGCCCGATCCGCGACATTGGGGTGCAGGCCGGCATCACCATCAATGCGCTGGCGGTGCTGAACGAAGAACCCGATCTGATGGCGCATTACGCCGCTGAGGTAATTGGCGGCCCCGGCGCCTTCGTCATGCATTGCCCGGATTACGAGAGTTTCGCCGCCGCCATTCGCGAAAAGCTGCGGCGCGAAATCGCGGGGGTTTTCATCGCCTGATGGGTCTGGCATGGCTTTGCCCATGATGCTGATGATTCCTGGCCCCGTGCAGACCCGCCCCGAAACCCAAGCCGCCATGGCGCAGGATATCGCGCCCTGGGATCATGGCTTTCGCCCGACCTATGCGCGCATCCGTGAACGCGTGCGCGCTATCGCGGGCGGCATCGCGGGGGAGCATGCCACACTTCCCCTGCAAGGTTCCGGCCATTTCATCATGGAAGCAGCGATGCGCAGCCTGGTGCCGCCGGGGGCGAAGATACTGATCCCGATGAATGGCGCCTATGCTGACCGCATGGCGCGGCTGGCGCGCGAAGCGGGGCGCCAGGTCGTAATGCTGGACCTGCCCAATACGCGCGGCGCGCGGGCCGAGGATATTGCCTCCGTGCTCGCGGCTGATCCGGCGATTGGTCATGTCGCCCTGGTCTATAGCGAAACCGGCAGCGGCATTGTGAATGACGTGCCGGGCATTGGCCGCGCGGTGCGGCAGGCCGGGCGGCGCATGCTGGTTGATGCGGTTTCCGCCTTTGGCGCGCTGCCGTTCAATCTGGCTGAGCATCCCGAATGCGATGCGCTGATGTTCACATCCGGCAAATGCCTGGAAGGCATGCCGGGGATTGGTTTCGCTCTGGCGCGGATGGATGCGATCAAGGCCGGCGCTGGGCAGGCAGGGTCCTGGTGCATGGATTTGGCCGATGTGCTGGCGCATGCGGAACGCTCGGGCCCTGGGTCCTTCCGCTTCACGCCGCCGGTGCAGGTATTGGCCGCCTTTGATGTTGCGTTGGATTTCTTTGATGCCGAAGGCGGGCAGCCGGCGCGCCATGCGCGTTATCGCACCAATGCCGATACGCTTTACGATGGTTTTCTTGCCATGGGCATCAAGCCTTATGTGAGCAAGGCAGAACAGGGGCCGATTATTGTCACGGTGCATCAGCCATCCGATCCGCGCTTTGATTTTGCGCGCTTTGTGGAGGCGCTGAAGGCGCGCGGCGTGCTGATTTGCAATTTCTGGACAACGCCGGAACCAACCATACGCATTGGCGCGATTGGCGCGCTGACGCCGGAAGACATGCAGCGCGCGCTGGCGATTTTCCGCGAAACCCTGGCCGAAGCCCTGCCCGCCGCGGCATGAAGGTTTTTATCGCCACACCCACCATCGCCAGCACCATGCAGGTGGAAACCACGCTTTCCATCGTGAATATGGTGAATGAATTGCGCGATGGCGGTCATGGCGCGGATTGGTTCAACTACGATGGCGCCTATGTGACTCGCGCGCGGCATATCCTCGCCAGCGATTTTCTGGCGCGCGCTGATTTCACGCATTTGCTGTTTCTTGATGCCGATATCGGCGTACCCAGGGGCGCCATCACGCGGCTATTGCGGACAGGGCATGAGGTTATTGGCCTGGCCTGCCCCTTGCGACATTTTGAGGCTGCGCGCTTCGCCGAAGCGGCGCGCGAGGCGCCGGCGGGCCCGCCTGATCTGGCCCGTTTGCATGCGTTGTCGCGGAACTTCAATATCGAACCTGATCCCGCTGACCCCGTGATCCGCAATGGCTTGCTGCGCGTGAACCGCATGGGGTTTGGATGCATCATGATTGCGCGCAGCGCCTTTGAAAAACTGATTGCAAGCGGCGGCGTCGCGCAGCGCAAATCGGAAAGCTTTCGCAAATTCGGGCTGGAGGGTGAATACTGGGCCTTCTTTGATGAAATGAACCTGCCCGAGGGGTTTGTTTCCGAAGACTATGCCTTTTGCCGACGCTGGCTTGAAGTACCGGGCAGCGCGATCTGGGCGCTGACCGATATGCCGGTCGCGCATATCGGCGCCTATGCCCATCGCGCGGCCTATCTGGACAAGTTTCGCCCGCCGCGGCCTTGACAGCACTGGCCTGCCATGGCGTTGCGTGGGGCTCTTGCCAAAGGAGTTTCAGGGATGGCCACTGATCTTGATATCGCGCGCGCCGCGACGCTGAAGCCGATTGCGGAAATCGCCAGGCGTGCCGGTATTCCGGCTGATGCGCTGGAACCCTACGGCAAATACAAGGCCAAGATCGGGCTGGATTTCATCCGGGCCCAGGCAGACCGCCCCGATGGCGCCTTGGTACTGGTGACCGGCATCAACCCTACCCCGGCCGGTGAGGGTAAAACCACCACCACGGTTGGCCTTGGCGATGCGCTGAATGCGCTTGGCACGCGCACCATGATCTGCCTGCGCGAACCCTCCCTCGGCCCCTGTTTTGGGGTGAAGGGTGGGGCGACAGGCGGCGGCTATGCGCAGGTGCTGCCGATGGAAGATATCAATCTGCATTTCACCGGCGATTTCCACGCCATCACCAGCGCCAATAATCTGCTGGCGGCGATGCTGGATAATCACATCTATTGGGGCAATGAACTTGGCCTGGATGCGCGCCGCATTTCCTGGCGCCGCGCGATAGACATGAATGACCGCGCGCTGCGCGCTATCAATTCGTCCTTGGGCGGTGTCGCCAATGGTTTCCCGCGCGAAGATGGGTTTGACATCACCGTTGCTTCCGAAGTCATGGCGGTGTTCTGCCTCGCGCGTGATTTGCCGGATTTGCAGGAACGCCTGGGCCGCATGGTGGTGGGGCAGACGCGCGATGGGCGGCAGATCACGGCGGCCGATCTGAAGGCCGATGGCGCCATGGCGGCGCTTTTGCGCGATGCCTTCGCGCCCAATCTGGTGCAGACGATTGAAGGTTCCCCCGCGCTGGTGCATGGCGGTCCCTTCGCCAATATCGCCCATGGCTGCAACAGCGTCATGGCAACCAGGCTTGGGCTGAAATTGGCTGATGTTGTGGTGACGGAAGCTGGTTTTGGCGCTGATCTGGGCGCCGAGAAATTCCTTGATATCAAATGCCGCCTGGCAGGGTTGAACCCTTCCGTTTGTGTGGTGGTGGCGACCGTCCGCGCGCTCAAGATGCATGGCGGCGTCGCGAAGTCTGACCTCGGGCGGGAAGATGTCGCGGCGGTGACGCGCGGCATCAGCAACCTTGCCCGCCATGTTGAGAATATGGGCAAGTTCGGCCTGCCGGTGGTGGTGGCGCTCAATCGCTTCACCTCAGACACGGATGCGGAAATTGCTGCGGTGCAAGCGGCCATTCAGGCAGCGGGGACAGAGGCGATCCTTTGCACCCATTGGGGCGATGGCGCGCAGGGCGCGGCTGCATTGGCGCGTGCCGTGCAGGCACGTATCGCGGCGAAATCCGCACGCTTTGCGCCGCTTTATCCCGATGCCATGCCCTTGGCCGATAAAATCCGCACCATCGCGCAGCAAATCTATCGTGCGCGCGATATTGCGCTGCCAGCCGATGTCGCGAAGCGGCTTGCGCGGTTTGAAGAACTCGGCTTCGGCCATCTGCCGGTTTGTATCGCCAAGACGCAATATTCCTTCAGCGCGGACCCCACCAAGCTTGGCGCGCCGGTGGATCATGTGTTGCCGGTGCGCGAAGTGCGGCTTTCCGCTGGTGCCGGCTTCATTGTCGCGGTGTGCGGCGACATCATGACCATGCCCGGCCTGCCGCGCCGCCCGGCGGCGGAGACGATTGGCTTGGATGGGGAAGGACGGATCGAGGGGCTATTCTGACAGGCTTCTTTCGGCCTAGAGCGTGTTGCGTTCACATGGGTTCACGTAACCCGCTCTATATCTTTGTTTTTCGCGCATCTTCACACGTTCAGATTTTCCATCTGAACGTGATATGCTCTAGCCTCCAATCCGGAGGAATTGGCCATGCTGAACATCACGCCCCTGACCCGGCTTTTTGCTGCGCGCATTGAAGGCGTTGATGCTTCGCGTGGGATTGCCGCGCCGGTCATGGCGGCGCTCCGCGATGCGCTGGACCGCTACGCGGTGCTGGTGCTGCCTGGCCAGCATTTGGATGACGCGGCGCAGATCGCCTTCAGCGAGGGTTTCGGCGCCTTGGAAATGACGCGCGCTGGCGCCTTGGGCGCTGGCAGTCCGGTGATTGTGCTGACCAATATGGGCGCGGGTGGCGAGATTGTCGCGCCAAGCGACAAGCAGGTGCTGAACAACAAGGCCAATCGGCTGTGGCATCATGATTCCTCCTTCAAGCCCATCCCGGCGCGGGCTTCCTTGCTCTCAGCGCGCGAGATTCCAAGCGTGGGCGGCAATACGGAATTCGCCTTTATGCGCGGCGCCTTTGCCGCGCTGGGGGCTGCGGAGCAGGCACGCCTGAAGCGCCTGGTGGCCTGGCATGATTTCGGCTGGTCACGCGCGCGGGTTGATGCGGCCTTGGTGAGTGATGCGGAACGCGCGCAGCACCCGCCGGTGCGCCAAGCCGTGGTGCTGGAAGAAAACCCTTATGGCCCCGCGCTATATTTAGGTGCCCATGCGCGCAGTATTGACGGCATGGGGGAAGCGGAAAGCCGCAAACTTATCGAAAGCCTGATGGCACATGCGACCGAAGACCGCTTCATCTATAGCCACCGCTGGTCGCCACATGATCTGCTGATCTGGGACAATCGCGCCGTGCTGCACCGCGCGACACCCTTCGCGAGCACCACGGAACGGCGCCATATGGTGCGCACCACGGTGGCAGGGCAGGGGCCGACAATCGCGGCCGCTGCTTGAGTGTTCAGGCTTTCCGCCGCGCGCCAACAATCACGCCATCGGCTTCCAGCGCGGTGATCTCCGCCTCGCTAAAGCCACGCGCCAGTAGCACCTCCCGCCCATGTTGGTTGAAGCGCGGTGGGCGCGTGCGCGCACCACCCGGCGTGCGTGACAGCTTGATGGGTGTATTCAAAGCGCGGAAATCGCCGATATCGGCAACCATTTCGCGGAAAGCCGTATGGTCTGCCGCCATGGCTTCATCCACATGCAGCACCGGCCCAGCCGGTAGGCCAACCGAGAGCATACGCCGCGTGAGGTCATGGCCATCTTCGGTGGAAAAGCGCTTTTCCAGAATCTCCGTCAGCGCATCGCGATTGATCACGCGCGCGCCATTGGTGGCGAAGCGTTCATCCTTCGCGACATCAGGAATGCCCAGAAACTCGCAGAATTTCCGAAAGGCCGGATCATTCCCGGCGGCGATAAAAATCTCGCAGGTTTTCGTCTTGAATTTAGAATAGGGCACCAGATTCGGATGCGGATTACCTGTCGCCTTGGGGCGCTTGTCGGACAGGAAGTAATTCGCCGCATGAGGATGCAGCAGCGCCATGCCGCAATCATGCAGCGTCATGTCGCAATATTGCCCCTTGCCGGATTTTTCCCGCTCATGCAGCGCCATCAAAATGGCGATGGTGGAAAACAAGCCCGTCGCGATATCAACAATCGGCGTGCCAAGCCGCGTAGGCCCGGAATTTTCCGTGCCATTGATGGACATCAGGCCAACCATGGCTTGCAACACCGCATCATAACCGGGAAAGCCACCAAGCGGCCCTTCACCGCCAAAGCCGGAAACGCGGCAATGGATCAGGCGCGGGAAACGTTTTGAAAGCACCGCCTCATACCCAAGCCCCCATTTTTCCATGGAGCCAGGCTTGAAGTTTTCCACCAGTACATCGGCACCTTCCAACAGGCGCAGCAGCACTTCCTTGCCGGCGGGCTTGGACAGATCAAGCCCGACACTGCGCTTGTTGCGGTTCACGCCAACGAAATAGGAAGCATCGCCCGCGCTATCGAAGGGCGGGCCCCAATCACGCACCTCATCACCCTGCGGGGGTTCCAGCTTGATCACCTCGGCGCCGTGATCGGACAGCACCATGGTGCAATAAGGGCCACCCAATACGCGGGTCAGGTCCACCACGCGCAGCCCCGCCAAGGCGCCGGCGGAGCGCGCCAGGCCGCGCGTTGCAATGCTTGCGTCATTCATGCCGCTTGTTTCCTGCCAAAGACCCGGGCGCAGAATTCCGGGTAGGTTTCCAGCATTTCATCACAGATTGGCCCGCGCAGCAGCGCGAGTTCTTCTGCGGTCGGGTCCGGCGTATAGGGCACATCGCCCGTCACATCAAAAACGAAGCCCGTCGCGTCCCGCACGCTTTCCACGGTTTCGCCGGGATGGATGCTTTCCAAAGAAAACCGAGCGCGATCAGGATGGAAGCGGAAAACGCAGCGCCCCGTCACCAACGCCTGCGCTGTGCCGCGGCGAAACACGCCGGGCGGGGAGACACCGGGGGCGGAGATATTATCCACCTTTTCGACAAAAACGCGCGGCGTGTGTTCTTCGCGGAAAAGGATGGTGCGCGGCGTCATGAAATACATGAAGGCGGAACCGAAGCTGCCAGGAAAGCGCACGCCCATACCAGGCCATTCGCCAGTGCCAACCAGATTGAGGTTGGCGCTGCCATCAATCTGCCCGCCGCCCAGGAAGAATAGATCAATCCGCCCCTGGCCGGTCAGGTCAAACAATTCGCGCGTGCCTTCCGTAAACGGATTGCCGCTGCGCTTATGCAGCAAGGAAAGCCTGACGGGATGCCCCTGCTTTTTCACCAGCCAACAGGCGGCTGCGGGCATGGGGGATGCCGCACCCACCGCGATATGGCGCGCGGGCGGCGCGCTCGG
>JBIIGZ010000111.1:0-11506 GCA_044236185.1 Roseomonas sp.
CGACGCTGAGCGGCATGCAGCGAGCCGTGGAGCGTCTGGAAATGGCGGCAATACGCCTGGCCAATACTACCGCAGCGCCAGAACGGCCTGTCTATGTCCCGCCCATCCCGAGAGAGGGCATCGGTTCTGGCATTGCCGCCATTCAAGGGCAGGAAGCCCTTGAGACGGCCTTTGTAGACGTCATGATCGCAAAACGCGCTTATGAAGCCAATGCCACAGCGTTTCGTTTCATCTCAGCGACCGAGGATTGGCCCTTCAGCCGAGGGTTCTGATCAGCGCCTTCTAAGTACCAAAGTAGTCCAAGGCCCAACATCTATTCTGCGTTCAAGCACCAGGCCCTGACGGCGATGCGCCGCCAGTACCATGCGCGCCTGCGTGCCGAGAAGCCCGGCCAAAATGGCCGTTCCCTGCGGTGCAAGATGCGCCGCCAATTCTCGCGCCATGGCGCAAAGCGGGCGCGCCAGAATATTCGCGAAAATCAAATCATAGCGCTTGCCCTGCAACCGCCGATCACGCCAGCCATCCGCCAATAGCGCGCGCATCTGGGCCGACAGCCCATTCAGTCGCGCATTCTCCGCACAAATGCGCACTGACCAGGGTTCAATATCGGTCGCCGTCACCGGCACATGCAAAAGCTTGGCCGCCGCCATGGCGAGAATGCCCGAACCACTGCCCAAATCCATAACGCGCCGAGGACAGCGATGCGCGATCCCTTCAAACGCCATCAGGCAACCTTGCGTCGAAGCATGCTCACCCGACCCGAAAGCCAAGCCCGCATCCAGCTTCAACACCAGCCGATCAAAACAGCGCCGATCCGCAACATGGGTCGGGCGGATTAAAAACCGCTGGCCTATGCGCTGCTCCGGAAAAGCCTGCACGGTGCGTGCAAGCCAGCCATCCGCTTCCACCGGCGCTATCTGCACTGCGGGCTGGGCAATGCCCGCCACCAGCGCCGCCAAGGCCAGCGCGCTTTCCAGCGCTTCCTGCCCTGCCCCTGCTTCGCGCACGCCTTCGACGCGCCAAGTATCGCTCGGTTCATCACGGAAATAGGCAACGGTGCCGCAAACCTGTTGCAAGGCAGCTTCAAAAAAGGGCAGCGCCTCCTCACTCAGCCCATCAATGCTGAGCGCTTCCAGCGGCTCAGCGCGGCGGCGGGAAAGCGCGCCCGCACCATCAGGGCCGGCAGGGCGCATCAGGCTTTCTCCACAAAACGATCAATCAGGCGCTTCTCGCCGGCCTTCTCAAAACGGATATCAAGCCGATCATCATCCACGCCCGTCACTTCGCCATAGCCGAATTTCTGGTGAAAGACGCGATCACCCGGCGCATAGCGCGCAGCAGTCGCAGGCCGTTCCTTCACTTCCCAGGCGGCTGCTTCAATCACGCGCGGGCGCTGGCCATACAAGCCGCCTGAGGCCGGGAAGACACTCGCGCTCCGCGTCTCCCGCGCCGCATTGCCTTCCAGCTTGATCTCAGACGCCGGTAATTCATCCAAAAAGCGGGACGGGATGGAAGCCTGCCAATTGCCGTAAATCCGCCGATTGGCGGCGTGGCTGATCACGGCAAAACGGCGCGCCCGCGTGATGCCAACGTAAGCAAGCCGCCGTTCTTCTTCCAAGGCGCGTTCGCCGCCTTCTTCCAGGCTGCGCTGCGATGGGAAGACGCCTTCCTCCCAACCCGGCAAAAACACACGATCAAATTCCAAGCCCTTCGCGCCATGCAAAGTCATGATGGAAACGCGCTGGCCTTCCGCCGCTTCGTCATTTTCCATCACGAGGGAGACATGTTCCAGAAACCCGGCGAGGGTTTCGTAATCCGCCATGGCGCGCAGCAATTCCTTGAGGTTATCAAGCCGCCCCGGTGCTTCCGGGCTGCGATCCTGCTTCCACATATCGGTATAGCCGCTTTCTTCCAGAAGTGTGGCCGCCATCACCACATGGCCTTCATTGGGCAACATGGCGCGCCAACGCGCGAAAGCTTCCAGCAATTCGCCAAGGGCCGCGCGCGCCTTGGCCTGCTTGATCACGCCTTTTTCCAAGGCAAGCCCAGCGGCAATCGCAAGCGGTACGGCTTCGGCGCGCGCCAGCGCATGCATTTCCCGCATCGCAGTATCGCCAAGCCCGCGCTTGGGCAGGTTCACAATCCGTTCAAAGGCCAAATCATCCGCCGGCTGCGCCACCACACGGAAATAGGCCATGGCATCGCGGATTTCCTGACGCTCATAAAACCGCGCGCCACCCACCACGCGATAGGGTAGGCCAAGCGTGATGAGCCTTTCTTCAAAAGCGCGCGTCTGAAAACCGGCACGGATCAGAATGGCGATCTCGCCCAGGCTTTCGCCCGAACGGCGCGCGGCTTCGATCCGCTCCCCCACCATGCGGGCTTCTTCTTCACTGTCCCAGACAGAGACAACGCGCACCTTCTCCCCATCCGCATCATTGCGCCCGGCGCGCAGCGTTTTGCCAAGCCGGCCGGTATTATGCGCAATCAGCCCGGATGCGGCGGCGAGAATGGGCTTGGTTGAGCGATAATTCGATTCCAGCCGCACCACCTGCGCGCCGGGGAAATCCTTTTCAAAGCGCAGGATGTTTTCAATCTCCGCCCCGCGCCAGGAATAGATGGATTGGTCATCATCACCAACGCAGCAGATATTGCGATGCGCCTGCGCCAGCAGCCGCAGCCAGTAATACTGCACCAGATTGGTGTCCTGATATTCATCCACCAGGATGTAGCGAAAGCGCCGCTGATAATCTGCCAGCACTTCCGGATGGCCGCGCAGGATCGTCACCACATGCAACAGCAAATCGCCGAAATCGGCGGCATTCAGCGCCTTCAGCCGCGCCTGATAGGCTTCATAGATGCTGCGCGCGCGGCCTGCGGCGTAATCCGTATCCTCGGCTGGCGTCACGGCATCGGGCGTCAGGCCGCGATCCTTCCAGCGCTGAATGATCGCCATCAGCCCATTCGCGGGCCAGCGCTTCAGGTCAAGATTCTCGGCTTCCATCACCTGTTTCAGCAGGCGCAGCTGATCATCCGTATCCAGGATGGTGAAATTGGCATTCAGGCCGACAAGTTCCGCATTACGGCGCAGCATGCGCGCGGTGAGTGCGTGGAAAGTGCCGAGCCACAGCCCTTCCACCGTCTCACCCATCATCGCGCCAACACGTTCGCGCATTTCCCGCGCGGCCTTATTCGTGAAGGTCACCGCCAATACCTGGGATGGAAAGGCCTTGCGGCTGCGCAGCAAATGCGCAAACCGCGTGGTCAGCACCCGCGTCTTGCCAGTGCCAGCACCGGCCAGCACCAAAAGCGGCCCATCCAGCGCTTCCACCGCCGCGCGCTGTTCAGCATTGAGCCGCGAGAGGTAATCCGCATCACTCATTGGCAAGACCCGATGGAAGCGGCGCTGCAAATCTTCTGGCCATCCAGCCAGCGCGCGCCACCGAGCTGCGCGCCAGAAAGATTGGTGCCGGTCAATTCCGCCCCGGTCAGATCAGCGCCGCGCAAATCGGCGCGAAACAGCGTCGCGCGACGCAAATCCGCGCCATTCAACACCGCACCCGCCAGCACCGCGCGGGTCAGATCCACATTACGCAAGGTCGCGCCAGTGAGATCGGCATTGGACAAATCGGCAAAGCTGAAGCGCGCATCGGAAGCATCAACACCGGTAAGCTTAGCGCCCACCAGCCTGCCACGCGCGAAAGACGTATCGCGCAAGGTCGCACCGGTCAGGTCGCGCCCGCTTAGGTCAATGCCATCCAGAAGGCAGCGCCGCCATTCCACGCCAGGCGCGGGGGAATCGGCGCAAGCGCCGAGGGCGGGGCCAGCCAGGAGCATTGCACCAAGCAGGAGGGGAATCTGAAGGATTTTGATCACACGCAGGATATAGAGGCTCCGCCCCGCCGGTCCAACCGCGCCCGGCTTGCATCGTGGCCCCGAAGCGGCAAGCATACGAGGAATTAACGCCGAGAGGTCACGATGCGTCGCCAATTTTTCGCCCTGAGCCTGATGGCCCTGCTGCCCTTCCCCGCGGCCGCGCACCACCCGATGGACGGGGCCATGCCGCAGACGCTGTGGCAGGGTTTTGCCTCCGGCATTGGCCACCCGGTGATTGGGCTGGATCATTTGGCCTTTCTGCTGGCGGCCGGCGTGCTGGCGGCCGCCCTGCCGCGTAATGAGGCCTTCCGCGCGATAACGGGCTTCCTGGCGGCTGGCATGGTGGGCCTCACGCTGCATATGGCGGGCATTGGCCTTGGCATGACCGAGGCCTTGGTCGCGGGATCAGTGCTGCTGGCGGGGGTGGCGCTATTGGTCGCCAAGCGCGTTTCCGCGCGCGCGCTGCTGCTGGGCTTTGCCCTGGCCGGGCTATTCCATGGCCATGCCTTTGCGGAGGCCGTGATCGGCGCCGAGGCAACGCCGATCATCGCCTATCTGGCCGGCCTTGCGGTGATCCAGGGCGGATTGATGCTGGGCGCCATGACGCTAGCGCGGGAGGCCACGCACGCGCGCTGGCTACGCCCCGCGATGGGTGCGGCGGCGAGTTTTGCGGGGCTTGGGTTTTTGGTGGTGGCGTTGGTTGGTTAAGCCGCCCGCCAAACCACCGGAAACACCTCACTATCCATCGCCGCACCAAGCGCTGGCGCATTCGCGGGCGCGGGCGGGCTCTCAATTCCCTTGCGGCGCGTGAACACCGCATCATCGCCCGTCCAACGCGCTGAAACCGCGCGGCGCCGCAGCTTCCCGCTGCGATTGCCCGGCGCGCCATGCAACGTCAGCCCGTGGAAGGCCACGCAATCGCCGGGCTGCAAATCCCAGCCCAGCAGCGTGTAGTCGCCACGGTTCCCCTCAACATCCGGCACCGGCAGAAAGCGCGGATCATCGGAAGGATGGTCAGCGCTATCGGCAAAGCGCTTCGGCTTGAACCATTCGCCCCGGCGATGCGACCCCGCGACATACTCCACGCCATTCTCCCGCGCCACCGTGTCAAGCGGAATCCAGAGCGAACAAACCTGCCAGCCCTCAACCGTCCAATAGGGCTGGTCATTATGCCAAGGTGTTGGTTCTTCCGTGCCCGGTTCCTTCACCAGCACATGTTCGTGGAACAGATTGACCTTGCCGCTTTGCATCAGCGCGCCGGCAATGGCAGCGGCGGGGGAATGGCGCAAAAACGCCTCATATTCCGCAATGCGCTGCCAGGAACAGTAATCGCCGAAGAACATGCCGGGCTTGCCTTCCGGCGTATAGCGTTTGCCGAAGGGGCCGGGCTCTCGCAGATTGCGCTCCACCCCACCAGCGAGCAGCTCGATCCAATGCGGCGCGAAGGCGCCACGGATCACCACCGCGCCGTCACGGTCATAATCAGCGATGATCTGGGGATCGAGGATTTGGGGCATCGCGTTTCTCCTGCACAAGGCAAGAATGTTAGGGGGCTGAAACCGGAAACGTAAAGCCGCGCACGAAGGCTTCCTGCCCCGGGGTTTCAATCGCCCCCTGAAAATAGGCAGCGCGGAGCCAGGCCACCGGGTCGCCTTCCACAGCACCAGCCATCATGGCAAGGCAGGCCATAACGGTACCGGTGCGCCCGATACCTGCCTTGCAGCCGATGTGATAGGCGCCATCGGGCGCGGCGCGCATCGCCCCCAACATCTGCGCCAATATCGCCCGCAACGCAGCCTCATCCGGCACGCCGTAATCCGGCACATCAAGCCGCCATTCCGCTTCGCCAATGCGCGCGGCATCGGCTTCCAGGCAAAGCCCACGCGCGCCTTCCGGCATGGCATCAAACGGCCCGCCCGAGATGTTGATCAGCCTGCCACCCAGGGGCAATTCAAGCCGCCCGCGCAGCATCAGGGCGCGGCATTTCCGGGGCCATTATCGGCAACCAGCACGGGTTCCAGCAGGCTTTCCGCTTCCTGCTTCAGGCGCAAATAGGACCGTACCGAAAACGGCAACATGCCAAGATAAATTACGCCCGCCATGGCAAGCGCGCCCCAAGGCTCAGCAAACAACAACGCCATGTAAAGCCCAATCCCAAGCAGCAGCGGTAGCACGGCCGCGCGGGGCACCTTGAAATTCTTGAAGGACCAGGTGGGCAGCGTGCTCACCATCAGCCCACCCACCAGAATAAGCACCCCCGCCACCAGCACGGGGTTGCGCATGATATTGGCCAACAGCGGCATATCGATTTGCGTGAAGAACAGCCCGGCAAACAACGGAAACAGCGCGCAGCCCGCCCCCGCCGGCGCCGGCACGCCGGTGAAGAAATTATAGGTATAGGCGGGCTTCGGCGCCGGCCCGACATCCAGCGCCGCATTAAAGCGCGCAAGCCTTAGCGAAGAGCACACCGCAAACAGCAAGGCCGGTGCGAAGGCAATGCCGCGATAATCCTGCAAGGCCCAAAGATACAAAACCAGCGCCGGCGCCACGCCGAAAGAAAGAAAATCCGCAAGGCTATCGAATTCCGCCCCGAAACGAGATGTCGCCTTCAACAGCCGCGCCAACCGCCCATCCAGCCCATCAATCACGCCCGCCACCACAATCAGCACGGCCGCTTCGGCAAAGCGCGCTTCAAAGGCCGCGCGGATCGCAACCAAGCCGCAGCATAGCCCCAGCATGGTCATGATATTCGGGATCAGGCGATTGAAGGATTGCCCTTCAAAGCGCGGGCGCGTGCGCGGGCGAAAGCGCCGCCTGAGGCGCCGCATGCGCCCTGCTCCACCGATATCGCGCTCAGTATTCATCGCGCCTGCAACTCCGCCAATACCGTCTCACCACCTATCATGGTCTGGCCAACGGCAACCATGGGCGCAACACCTGGCGGCAGATAGATATCCGTGCGGCTGCCGAAACGAATAATGCCAAAGCGATCACCCGCCTGCACCGCATCACCCACCTTGGCATCGCACAGAATGCGCCGCGCGATCAGCCCGGCAATCTGCACCACGGCAATATCGCGCCCATCAGGCAGCCGCAACGCAAGCGCATTGCGTTCATTCTCATCACTCGCCTTATCCAGATTGGCGCTCAGGAATTTGCCGTGGTGATAGGCAATGCGCGTCACCGTGCCATCCGCCGGCATGCGGTTCACATGCACATCAAGGACCGAAAGGAAAATCGCGATGCGCCAGCGGGTTTCCTCACCCATGCCCAATTCCACGGGCGGCCTGGCCGGCATGACAGACACCACATGCCCATCCGCCGGCGCCAGCACCAGGCCAGGGCGCGTGGGTGGTATGCGTTCCGGGTCTCGGAAGAAGTAAAGGCAGAACAGCGTGAACGCCACGCCAAGCCAAAACAGGAAGCCGCCAAGCAGCGCGCCACCCAGCAGCGCCACCGCAGCGCCACCGATCAGGAAGGGCCTCGCCGCCGGATGCGGCCGGGCGAGAACCATGCGAAGACTTTGTCCGAGTGCCATGCGCCCCCGCTTACAGTGTTTTTACCAAAATTGCACAAAGATGCGCCCCATGGACGTAATCACCCTTGGCCACCTGGCCATAGACCCCGAAGGCCGCCTTGCCCCCAAGCTGGCGGACCGCCCCCTGGCATTCACCTTTGATTGGCGCGGCCGCCGCTGCCGGGCAGAGCTCAGCGCCGAGGGGCTGGTGGTGGAAACCGATGCCGCGCGCATCCCCTCAACCGCTGATGGGCGGGATTTGCGCCAAACCAGCTTCGCCACCCTGGCCGCGCTGAACCCTGGCCTTCCTGAAGGCTGGTCCATGGGCCTGACACCCGATCACCGGATTCGCTTCGAAGCCGATCTGGCACTGGTGCCGCCCACCAATGCCCCGGAATTGGTCGCCGCCCTGGTGCGCTTCGTACTCGCGCTTGATCCCTATCTGGACCGGCTGGAAGCCGCCGGCGCCGGCTGGGCGGTGGGCAGCGCGAAGACCTGACCGGGATAAATCTTGTTCGGATCAGCGATCTGGTCCTTATTCGCCTGATAAATCACCGTATACCGCGTGCCGCGACCATAGGTGGCGCGCGCAATACGCCACAGATTATTGCCCGGCTGCACCACAATGCGCTGCTGGGCAAAGGCTTCGGCGGGGAGTTCTTCGCGCTGGAAGGGCACTTCGGCGCGGGCCAGCACGCGCCCATCGGTGGGCGAGACCTGGTCCACCCTGAGCCGATGTCGCCCAACGGAGGGCTGGTTCTCAGGCTGGAAGGCCCAGCGCCCCAACGCATCGGCAACTGCTTCGCCAATATGCTGGTCATCCACATAAAGCCGAACCCTAGCGCCGGGCGTTGCAGTTCCAGCGAAACGCATGGACCCGCCCTGATCATATTCAACCGAATCAATACCAAGCCGCGGCGCGGTGCCGGCTGGCAGGGTCGGTTCCGGCACCTGCAATAAGCGCGGCGCGGCGGCTTCGGAGCGGCCAGGGATCAGCACCGCCAAGGGTCCGGTCGGCGCAGGGGCTTCGGCCTGGGCCGGGCGGTCGGCGACCTGAGGTGCGGCTTGCGCTGTCTGGGCCGGGCGTTCGGCGGCCGGAGGTGCGGCTTGCGCTGTCTGGGCCGGGCGTTCGGCGGCCGGAGGTTCGGCTTGCGCTGTCTGGGCGGGGCGTTCGGTGACCGGGGCCTGGGTGCTGGTGGGTGGCTCAGCAGCTGGGGCTGGGCGCGGCGCTTCGGCGATTTGCGGCGCCGTATCGGGCACCATCAGCACTACTGTGTCTGGCCCAGCTATTTCCTGATCCCCGAGTCGCGCGCGAAGGCTGAGTTCCATCGCGCCTGGTGGCAAGGCATCGGCGGGCAGGATCACGAATTCACCGCGCCGATCAGCCCGCGCGCGGCCCAATTCACGGCCATTATCAGCAAAAAGGATAACCTCGGCGCCCGGCGCGGCGCGGCCGGCCACCACGGCACTGCCGCGGGCACCAACCCGCACCACATCAAAGCGCGGCGGGATCATGGCAACTGCCGAGGTAGTGGGATTGGGATCGGGGCGAGCAGCCTCAGTGCTGGGCGCAGCAAGGTCAGGTGGGGTGGGGGCGGCGGGAATCGCGGGGCGCGCCGCCTGGCCCGCACCGCCAGGGCCGGCAGCCCCCGCCGGCGCCTCGTTCACCGGGGTGCGGGCCAGATTGCCCTCACCGGAAGGGCTTGGGGAAAAGACGCCGCGCCAGCCAAGAAATACCAGAACAGCAAGCGCCAGTAGCAAAGCCGGGATGATCAGCTTCTTGGCGCCACCGCCGGCATTCTGCTCACTCATGCTGTACTCCCCTGCCGCCCGCCTATGGCTTGAAAGAACCGCCCAGGGTTTGGAATTTGAGCGTTGCTTCTAAGTGTCTTGTCATTGGCCTGCAACAAGCCCCATCGTGCCGGCTTCAAACAACAGGTGACCATGAGCGCGCATATCACCCGAATCCGCATTTGGGACCGCCCCGTCAGGCTATTCCATTGGACCCTGATCCTGCTTGTCGCGCTGTCTTATGCCAGCGGCAAAAGCGGCGCCTGGGGGCTGCATTATGTCTCTGGCTACGCCATCCTGACCTTGGTGCTGTTTCGCATCCTTTGGGGGATTTTCGGGTCCGAGAATGCGCGCTTCGTCCATTTCCTGAAATCGCCCCTGGCAGCGCTTCGGCAATTGGCGCGGCTAGCCAAGCGGGATCGAGACACGGAAACCAGCCATAACCCGGCCGGTGGCTGGATGGTCGTGGTGCTCCTGGCGCTGCTTCTTGCCCAGGCTTTCAGCGGACTTTTCGCCAATCACGATCCCGGTTTCAGCTATTCACAACATGGCCCGCTGGCCTTGAAGGTCGGCGAGGTGACCCAAGAATCGCTTTCCGCCTGGCATTTGGCGGGGCAGCGCTATCTGGTCTTCGCCATAGCGCTGCATGTGCTGGCGATCATGCTCTACAAGCTGGTCAAAGGGCATGAATTGGTCATGCCCATGTTGACCGGGGAAAAGCTGCTGCCCGAAGGCGCCAAGGCGCCGCGCCTGGCATCCGGGCGGCTGGCGCTTGGCTTGCTGGTTTTGGCAGGTGCAGCGGTTTTCCTCTTTATCCGCTTTTTTTAGGAAAGCGCCGCCGACTGCCCGTTTGGCCCAATTAGCGCGCCGGGCCGCGATAAGGGCGATGGCAGGCACCACAGGTGGCGCCGGTCTGCTGGAAAGCTGCGGCGAAGGCAGCCTGATCGCCCGCATTGGCTGCCGATTGGAAGGCACGCAGCTGCGTCACCATATTTCCATTGGCCGCCTCAAAGCCGGCGCGATCGGTCCAAATGCTGGGCAGGGCACGGGTATCGCCTGAACCACTCCCGGCCGGGAAACGCGCTGGGAAGCCTTCAAAAAAACGGGTCATGTCCGCAATCGCGGCGACGGTACCGCGCGGGTCTCCGCGCTGATCCACCACAGCCTTGATGCCTTCCATCTGACGTGCAACGCCCTTCAGCCCATCCCGTCGCGCAGCAATGACGTCTCCCTGGGCCAAGGCGGGGGCGGTCATGGCGATCAGGGAAGCCAAGATCACGGTGCTTTGTAGAAACTTCATGTCTTTCTCCGGCAAGGTTCAAAGGGGGTCGAGGATATTAGCGAAGACGCAATTTCATGTCTTGGCAACGCCCTGGCATTCTCCACACCCCCCCACCCGCTTGCGGCCTTCTGCCCCGCCCGCTATAGCCGCGCAGACGTTGCGGTCGGCCTCGGAGTGTAGCTCAGCCTGGTAGAGCACTGTGTTCGGGACGCAGGGGCCGGAGGTTCGAATCCTCTCACTCCGACCAAATCCTTCATCGCGCTGCCCAGATGATCAGCGCCTTGGCGGGCCACACCCAGACAATGCCGGCCAGCGCGAAATAGATGAATTCCAGGGTCCAATGCGTGCCAAGTACATGATCCGCAAGGATAATAACCACCGCCACGTAGAGCAGGAAGCCGATAACGCCGATGATCCCGGCGAGCATTGGTTTTGACATCGCCCGCAGATAGGGGCGGGCGGTAAATTTTGCCAGCACTGTCAACTTCACTAGACATTAAGACTGTCACGTTGTTATGATCGCTGCGGAAAGGCTCAGCCGGCCCGCCCCGCCAATTTGTCGGGCGCGGCACCAACAAGACAGCGACGGAACGTGACAGACCAAACCGACCAATTGGACCTGAAGGCTCATATTCGCGGCATCCCGGATTTTCCAAAGCCGGGCATTCTTTTCTATGACATTTCAACCTTGCTTCGGCACGGCCCCGCCTGGCGCACCGCCATGGCGCGCATGGCACACGCGATCCGCCCGCATAAGCCCGACCTTCTGGCCGGCATAGAAAGCCGCGGCTTTTTGGTCGCCGCACCACTCGCCCTGGAACTGGGCCTTGGCTTCATCATGCTCCGCAAGCGCGGCAAGCTACCCGGTGAGCGCATCGGCCTGGATTACGCGCTGGAATACGGCACGGACCGGATTGAAATGCAGGCCGATGCCGTAAGCCCCGGCCAGCGCGTGGTGGTCTTGGATGACCTGCTGGCCACCGGCGGCACCATGGCTGCCGGGATTGCCCTGCTGCGCCAAGCGGGTGCCGTGGTGCCCG
>JBIIGZ010000253.1:0-3552 GCA_044236185.1 Roseomonas sp.
CATATCCTGTTGCCGATTGTGGGGCCTGAGGCTTTCACCGCCATCAGCCAATGGGGCAAATACGCGCATAACTTCCTGGCCTTCCCCTTCACGCTTGGCTTGGTGATCATGCTGCTGATTTGGGTGAAGGATAACATCCCAAATGCGCGCGACATCGCCTGGTTCAAGGCGGGTGGCGGGCTGATTGGGAATGAACATCCTGAAGCCGGCCGCTTCAATGGCGGGCAGAAGATGGTCTTCTGGATCACGGTGCTGGGTGGCGCGGTGGTGGCGGTGTCCGGCTATCTGCTGGTTTTCCCCTTCTTCTTCACCGATGTCGCGGGCATGCAGCTTAGCCACATCATCCATAGCCTGCTGTCCGTGCTGATGATCGCGGCGATGCTGGCGCATATCTATATCGGCTCTGTCGGCATGGATGGCGCTTTTGATGCGATGGGCACGGGTCAGGTTGATCTGAACTGGGCCAAGCAGCATCACGGGCTTTGGGTGCAGGAAGAACTGGCCAAAGGCCGCACGGCGGAACCCCCGCCCGGTGCCAAGGCCTCCGGCGCAGATTAGAGCGTGTTGCGTTCACATGTGTTCACGCCACCCGCTCTACCTCGTTGTTTTTCGAGCATCTTCACACGTTCAGATGATTCCATCTGAACGTGATCTGCTCTGATCGCCCCATGCGCGTGATCGGCCTCGCCGGCTGGAGCGGGGCCGGCAAAACCACCCTGATGGTGAAACTGATCCCCTGCCTGATCGGGCGGGGGATTGGCGTTTCTACCCTGAAACATGCGCATCACCGCTTTGATGTCGATGTGCCGGGGAAGGATTCCTGGCAGCACCGCCAGGCCGGCGCGCAGCAGGTGATGGTGGCATCCGGCGCGCGTTGGGCGCTGATGACGGAACTCCGCAATGCCGCCGAACCGCGCCTGCCGGAATTGATCGCGCGCATGGACGCTGTTGATCTGGTGATTGTGGAAGGCTTTAAGCGCGACGCGCACCCCAAGCTGGAAGTGCATCGCGCCGCCAATGCCAAGCCCTGGATGCACCCGGATATGCCCGGCATTGTCGCGGTAGCATCTGACACGCCGCCCCCTTATGATCTGCCCCGCGCGGGGCTCGATCAGGTGGAAGCCATCGCCGATCTGGTGCTGGCCCATGCGCGAGAGATCAAGGACATTCCCTGGACGGAGGGGTAATGGCGCAGCTTTCGGATGATTGCTTCGCCTTTGGCGGCGCGCTGATGGCAGTGGAAGAAGCCCAGGCGCTGATCCTGGAACGCATCCCGCCGGCCACAGGCACTGAGATGGTGGCACTAGCCGCCGCGCGCGGGCGCGTGCTGGCCGCCCCCCTGCTGGCGCCCTTGCCCTTGCCACCCTTCTTCAACGCCGCCGTCGATGGCTGGGCCTTTCGCCATGCGGACCTCACGCCCGGTGCCGAAACCGCCTTGACCGAGGTTGGCCGCATCGCTGCTGGTGAGGCCCCGTCGCGCGGTATTGCTGGAGGTGAGGCCATGCGGGTCTTCACCGGCGCCCCCATGCCCCCCGGCGCCGATACCGCCGTGATGCAGGAAGATGTCCGCCGCGACGGTACAGCGATTTTCGTCCCCCCCGGCCTGAAACTTGGCGCCAATGCACGGCCCGCTGGTGAGGATATCGCCGCCGGCGCGCTGGCGCTGCCCGAGGGCAAAATTCTTGGCCCAGCCGAGATTGGGCTGGCCGCGGCCTTGGGTCAGGCGCGGCTTGCGGTGCGCCCGCGCCTCAAGGTCGGCGTGTTTTCCACCGGGGATGAATTGACAAGCCCCGGGGACGTTCTCGGCCCCGCGCAAAGCTATGACAGCAACCGCTTCACCCTGCTGGCGCTTCTGGCGGCGCTGCCGGTGGAGGCGCATGACCTTGGCATCCTGCCCGATGACCGCGCCGCCACCGAAGCTGCTTTGCATGACGCCGCCGCGAGCCACGATCTGCTGCTGACCAGCGGCGGGGTTTCCACCGGCGAGGAAGATCATGTGCGCGCCGCAATTGAAGCCGGCGGGCGGCTGGTGTTTTGGCGCCTGGCCGTAAAGCCGGGTCGCCCCGCCGCGATGGGGCTGGTGGGCGGTACGCCGGTGCTGGGCCTGCCGGGCAATCCTGTGGCGGCGGTGGTGACGTTTCTGCATCTGGCGCGGCCCCTGGTGCTGCGCCTGGCCGGCGCCCTGCCGGAAGCCCTGCCGCGCTTTGTGGCAGAGGCTGATTTCAGCTACCGCAAAAAGGCCGGGCGGCGCGAATATGTCCGCGTCAGCCTGCATGGCACTGCTGGCCTGCCGCGCGCACAGAAATTCGCGCGTGAAGGGGCGGGCTTGCTGACATCGCTGACGCAATCCGATGCCTTTGCGGAATTGGGCGAGGAGATTACGGCGGTGAGCCCTGGGGATCACGTGGCGGTATTGCCCTTCAGCGCGATATTCTGAACTTCCCGCCTTGACGCATCGCCCCATGGGTGATGCTTTGGACGCATAAGGAAGGATCAGTCACCATGGACCATAACCCCTTGCCATTCGCCCCCACCGAAGAAACGCGCATGTTGCAGGACCTTGTCGCGCGCTTCGTGGATAAGGAACTTATCCCGCTGGAGCCTGCGATTCTGAAGCGGGAAGCCGAAGGCAAGGGCTTTAAGCTTTCGGAAGAAGAAGAAACGCGCCTGCTCGCGCGCTGCAAGGAATTGGGCCTTTGGGGGCTTGATGTGCCGGAGGAATTCGGCGGCGCCAATCTATCACTCAGCGCGCTTGCGGCAGCCGAGGAAGAACTGGGCCGCGCCTGCGTCCCCTTCGTCATCCCGCCCGATAGCCCCAATCTGCACATGATGCTTTCGGTCGCCAATTCCATGCAGCGGGAGCGGTATCTGGCGCCCTATGCTGAAGGCAAGGCGCGTTCCGCCATGGCGATCTCAGAACCCGGCGCAGGCGGTGACCCCGCCGGCATGACGACCCGCGCGGTGAAGGATGGCAATGATTGGGTCATCAATGGCCGCAAGATTTGGGTGAGCAATGTGCCGCGCGCGGATTTCATCATCCTGATGGCGCGCACGGGTGACGGCAAGCGCCAGGAAGGTGTCACCGCCTTCATCGTGGAAAAGGGCACGCCTGGCTTCATCATTGAACGCGAAATTTCCATGATTGGCGGGCGCAAGACCTATGAATTGGTGTTTGAAGATTGCCGCGTGCCGGAAAGCCAAGTGCTCGGCGAATTGGGCCGCGGCTATGCGCCGATGCAATTGCGGCTGAATGTCCGCCGCCTGCAAATGGGCGCGCGTTGCGTTGGCATGACGCGTCGCGCTTTGGACATGATGGCCGATCAGGCGCGCAATCGCGTGACCTTTGGCGTGCGCTTGGCTGACCGCCAGGCCATTCAATGGTGGGTGGCGGAAGCCGCGACACGCATGCATGCCTGCAAGCTGATGGTGGCCGACCTGGCCGCCAAGCTTGATGCTGGCGCAGATGTGCGCATGGAAGCTTCCATGCTGAAGGTGGAGGGCACGGAAATGGCGCAGGATATCCTGGACCAGGCCATGCAGACCTTTGGCGCC
>JBIIGZ010000254.1:0-3550 GCA_044236185.1 Roseomonas sp.
GCGGGCGGCTGATTGCCGAAGCAGGGCGGGAAGTGCCGCCCGAAGCACGGCATATCGGCTTTGTGTTTCAGGATTACGCGCTGTTTCCGCATCTGACCGTCGCCGAAAATGTCGCCTTCGGGCTGCGCTTCGCGCCGCGTGGCGAAAGGGGCTGGCGCGTGATGGATGCGCTGGCGCGCGTGGGGCTCGAAGCTTTCCAGAATGCTTTCCCCCATATGCTCTCGGGCGGGCAGCAGCAGCGCGTGGCGCTGGCCCGCGCGCTGGCGCCGCGCCCCACGGTGCTGCTGTTGGATGAGGCTTTCGCCAGCCTGGATGCGCGGCTGCGCGAGAAAGTGCGCGATGACACGCTGCATGTGCTGCAGGAAGCCGGCATCGCAACGCTGCTGGTGACGCATGATGCCGAAGAAGCCATGTTCATGGGGGACCGCATCGCCCTGATGCGGCAGGGCCGGATTTTACAGGTGGGCGTGCCGGAAGTGCTCTATTTGGCGCCCTCGGATCGCTATGTGGCTAGCTTTTTGGGTGAGGTGAATAGCTTGCCCGCCCGCATCGCCGCCGGCCAGGCGGAAACAGCCTTGGGCGCCTTGCCAGCCCCGGGCTTCACTGAGGGGGCCGAAGTGGATGTGCTGGTCCGCCCCGAAGGCCTCAGGCTTGGCGCCGAAGGCCCGGTGGTGGAGGTAGAGGCCTTCCGCCTGCTCGGCTCCACTACCCTGGCGCATCTTGCCCTGCCGGATGGCACGGGCGGGCTTTTGCATCTGCATGCCAGGCTGCCTCCGGGGCGGCGCCTGAGCCGCGGGGAGCGAATCGCCGTGGCGCTCGACCCCGAACGCGCCTTTGTCTTTCCGCGCGCCGAAGCATGACGGTGCTTTCATTCAAAGCCCGGGCGCGCCATATCTGGGCGGTTGGCGCGCATCCGGCTTCCTGCTAACGGGATGGCGCCGCCGGATTAAAGCGCGCGGACAAAGGGGAACATGCTCGACCTCGCCTGGTCAGAAATCGCCGTGATTGCGGTGGTGGCCGTTGTGATTATCGGTCCGAAGGATCTGCCGGAGGCCATTCGCGGTGTCGCGAAGGGCGTCCAGAAACTGCGCCGCATGGCCGGCGAATTCCAGCAGCAGGCCGATGAACTTGTACGCGAAGCCAAGCTTGATGATGTACGCAATTCCATCCAGGAAATGAAAAGCACCATCAACGATATTCGCAGTTTCGACATCAAGGGCGAAATCGAAAAGGCCGTGGATGCGGATGGCACGCTGCAAAAGACCATGGCCGATGACCCGCTGCGCGACACTTTCATGCCCCCTCCGCCCGCGCCCTATGTGCCGCCAGAATTGCCTCCAGCGCCAGACGCCCCTTCCTTCGTACCGCCGACCGTTGCGCGCTTCGCAGCCCCTTTGCCGCCCGCGCCTGAACCCGCGCCGGCCCCGCCTGCTTCGTCATCCACCCCACCCGCCGCCAGCGCTTGAGGAATTTCCGTGTCCACCACCCGGGATGACGATCAGATAAACGACAAAGCCATGCCGCTCATGGACCATTTGAAGGAGCTGCGTGCGCGGCTGCTCTGGTCGGTCGGCGGTTTCGCGGCGGCTTTTGCGGTCTGCTATTATTTTTCACCGCAGATCTACGCGTTTCTGGCGCAGCCCCTGGCCGATATCCTGATGAAGCAGGGCGGTGGCGATCGGCGGATGATCTTCACTGCGCTTTATGAAGCCTTCTTCACCTATTTGAAGGTGGCGTTTTTCGGCGCGCTGTTCTTTTCCTTCCCGATGTGGGCGACGCAGCTTTGGCTGTTTGTGGCGCCGGGGCTTTATCGCAGCGAAAAGCGGGCCATCATGCCCTTTCTGGTCGCGTCACCCTTTCTGTTTTTGGCGGGTGCGGCGTTGGCCTATTACTTCATCTTCCCTCTGGCCTGGCAATTCTTCATCTCCTTCGAAACGCCACCGGGATCAGAAGGCATTCCGGTGCAGTTGGAAGCCAAGGTTGGCGAATATCTGTCGCTGGTCATGCATATGATCCTGGCTTTTGGCATTGCGTTTCAATTGCCGGTGCTGCTCACGCTTTTGTGTCGGGTTGGTATTCTGAATGTGGAAAGCCTGAGAAAAGGCCGGCGCTACGCCATTGTTGGCATGTTCGTGGCGGCTGCCATCCTGACGCCGCCCGATGTGATCAGCCAGATCGGCTTGGCGGTGCCGCTGATCCTGCTTTATGAAATCTCCATCCTGGCAGCGCGGTGGATGGCACCGAAGCCCGAGGCCGACAGCAGCAAGACGTAACGATCCCGTCGAAGGGTCCCGAAGATGCATGACATAAGGCAATTGCGCGCCGACCCGGCCGCTTTCGATGTGGCTTTGGCGCGGCGCGGCCTGGCCCCAGCGGCGGTGGGCATTCTGGCACATGATGAAGCGCGCCGCGCGGCACAAACCGCGCTCCAGGAAAAGCAGGCGCGGCGCAATGCGCTTTCCAAGGATATCGGGATCGCCAAGCGCCAGGGTGCGGATACCGCCGCGCTGGAAGCCGAAGCCGTGCAACTGCGCGATGACATGGCAGCCCTTGAAGCCGAAGCCCAAAAGGCTGAGGCCGCGCAACAAGCCGTTTTGGAAACCCTCCCCAATATCTTGGATGCCGAAGTGCCCGAAGGGCGCGATGAAAGCGCCAATCTGGTGCAGCATCAGCATGGCACACCACCGGAATTTCCCTTCACCCCCAAGCAGCATTTCGAATTGGGCGAAGCACTTCGGCTGATGGATTTCACAACCGCGGCCAAGCTTGCCGGCGCGCGCTTCACGGTGCTGAAAGGCGCGATTGCGCGCCTCGAACGGGCGCTCGGTCAATGGATGCTCAACCTGCATACCGAGGCGCATGGCTACACCGAAAGCGCCGTGCCGCTTTTGGTGAATGACGCCACCATGTATGGCACCGGCCAATTGCCGAAATTCGCCGAGGATTTGTTCCGCACCACGGATGGCCGCTGGCTGATCCCAACCGCGGAAGTGCCGCTGACCAATTTCGCCGCGCAGGAAATCATGGCGGAAGCCGATCTGCCCTTGCGCCTGACCGCGCTTTCGCCCTGCTTCCGGTCTGAAGCCGGCAGTGCCGGGCGCGATACGCGCGGCATGCTGCGCCAGCATCAATTCGCGAAGGTGGAACTCGTTTCCATCGTGAAGCCCGAAGATAGCGACGGCGAACATGAACGCATGACGCGCTGCGCCGAACGCGTGCTGACCGAATTGGGCCTGGTCTGGCGGCGGATTATTCTTTGCGCCGGCGATACGGGCTTTGGCGCCGCGCGCACCTATGATTTGGAAGTCTGGCTGCCCGGCCAGGGCGCCTGGCGAGAGATTTCATCCTGTTCCAATTGCCGGGATTTCCAGGCGCGCCGCATGGGGGCGCGCTACCGCGCCAAGGACGCCAAGGGAACGAATCTCCTGCATACGCTGAACGGATCGGGCGTGGCGGTGGGGCGCGCGTTGATAGCCGTGCTGGAAACCCATCAGCAGGAAGATGGCAGCATCGCCATTCCAGAAGTATTGCGGCCCTATATGGGTGGGAT
>JBIIGZ010000255.1:0-3534 GCA_044236185.1 Roseomonas sp.
CCACTTGGCTTGAAAATGCTCCCTTGTTTGATCGCATTTTCCGAGTCGCCAAGTGGGTCCACTTGGCTTGAAAATGCTCCCTTGTTTGATCGCATTTTCCGAGTCGCCAAGTGGGTCCACTTGGCTTGAAAATGCTCAAGCCTCCGGCGCTGCCGCGGTGGCCGCCAGAAGCGTATCAATCGGCTCCCACAGCATCGCCACCTGCTCCACCGGCTGGCCGCCCACGCGGGTTTGGCCGCGCGCCACCACCCGCCCGCCCAGATGGCGATAGAACCATTGGGTGGGGTTGTCGCGCAGCACCCAAACCATGGCCGAACGGCACCCCACCACGCGCAAATGCGCCGCCGCCGCGCGCATCAGCCGCCGCCCGGTGCCACGGTCTCGGTAATCCTCATTCAAATAGAGCGTATTGATCTCCCCATCTGCCAGCCCCTCGCGACGGGACCGCCCGCCAGAGGCAAAGCCGATAATCGTCGCCTCATCCGGCGCGCTGCCTTCCGGCGCGTCATCGCCAGACGCCACCGCGACAAACACGGCATAGCCGCCGCGCCGGTCGAACATGTCACGCTGATAGGCAGCGGCCAGACGAGTCGCGGAAAGCCCGGCCAGATAGGCATCTGGCAGAATGCCGGCATAGGCGCTGCGCCATACCGCGACATGCAGCGCGCCAATCGCGGCGGCATCGCTGGCACGGGCGCGGCGGATCGCGATCATGGCTTTCTTTCCAGTACAGCGCAGAAGAATCCATCCGTGCCTTGTGCGCCCGGGGAAAGGCGCAACCATGGCCCGGCGCAAGGCTGCGCCACATCAGGGCACAGCCTGGGCCAGAGCGCTTCAAGCGCCATTGGCGCGAAATCCGGGTTGCTTGCCAGGAAGCTTTTCATCCGGTCCTCGTTCTCCGCGGGCAATACGGAACAGGTAGCGTAGACCAATCTGCCGCCCGGACGCACTAATTCTCTTGCCCTTTCCAGAATGTCGTTTTGCACTGCAACAAGCTCGGCCAAATCGACCGGGCGGGTGCGCAGCCGGGCATCCGGGTTGCGCCGCCAGGTGCCGGTGCCGGTGCAGGGCGCATCCACCAAAACGCGGTCAAAACTGCCGGCGCGGCGCTTGGCCCAGCGATCCCCGGCGGTCAGCAAATGGCGTTCGGCATTATCCACCCCGGCGCGGCGGAAGCGCAAAGCCGCCCCTTCCAGCCGGGGCGCCGAGGTATCACAGGCGGTGATCTTGCCCCGATTTTCCATGGTGGCCGCCATGGCGAGTGTCTTGCCCCCAGCGCCGGCACAGTAATCGGCAACCCGCATCCCGGGGCGGGCATCGGCCAAAAGCGCGATCAATTGGCTGCCTTCATCCTGCACTTCAATCAAGCCGGATTTGAAGGCGGCCGTGCCCGTCACTGGCCGGCGAGATGGAACGCGCAGCCCCCAGGGGGAAAAAGGTGTTGCTTCAGTGGCGATGCCCTCAGTCGCCAAGGCGGCAGCAGCTTCCGCCCGCGAACCGCGCAGCAGATTGGCGCGCAGATCAAGTGCCGCCGGTTCTTCCATGGCAGCCGCTTCGGCAGCCAAATCCGCGCCGAAACGCGCCTTGAAATCGGGCAGTAGCCATTCCGGCAGGTTGAAGCGCACCGCTTCCGGCATATCCGGATGCAGCAAATCCCGCCCAGCCATGATTCGCACGGCGCGCGCTTCGGCGGCATTGGGTGGGGCCGCACCATAACGTTCGCCGGAAAAGCCCCGGCCGATATCGGCTTCCGTCCAGCGCGCTACCAGTACCAGATAGGCCATGAGCAATAGGCGCGGCGTGGGTTCGGCCGGCAGGCGCGCCAAATTCCAATCCAGCCGCAGCCTTTGCCGCACCACCCCCCAGACCCATTCGCTGACGCTGCGCCGATCCCCCCCGCCGATAAAGCGTCGGGCGCGGAAAAAATCACTCGCCACCGCATCAGCGGGGCGGCGGCGGGTATCAGGGGCAAAGCATTGGGCTTCGAGCGCGCTGAGCAGCTCGATCGCCGCGGCAAGTCTGGCGGAAGGGGTCACTGGGGAAGCATCAGGGCAGAAGCGCCCCCTGGCAAGGGCCACCCCCCTTCACCTTTCGCACTGCCTTGTTTTAGGCTGATCTGCGAAACGGCGAGGCACATCGCCCAAAACGACTTGAGGAAGCGCCGCATGCATCTTGGCCTGTTCATGATGCCGCTCCATCCACCGGGGCGGCCCATGCATGAAACCCTGGCAGAGGATACGGAAAAATCCCTGCTCGCGGACCGCCTGGGCTTTCAGGAAGTCTGGGTGGGAGAGCATTTTTCTGCCACCTCTGAACCCATTGCCTCACCTTTGATGTTCATGGCGGGGCTGGTGCATCGCACGAGCCTGACTTTCGGCACCGGCGTGATCAACCTGCCCAACCACCACCCGGCCATTGTGGCGGCGGAAGTCGCGCAATTCGATCATATGGCGCAGGGCCGCTTCATGATGGGGATTGGCGCGGGCGGGCTTTCTTCGGATTTTGAGCTGTTTGGCGATATCGAACCCAAGGAACGCGGCAAGCGCATGGTCGAATCGATTGAGACCATCCAGCGCATCTGGGCGGCCGACCCACCTTATGATGTCGCTGGCGAAACCTGGCCGGTGAAGATTTCGCGCAATGTGCTGCCGCAATATGGGGTTGGCTTCATGCCGAAGCCCTTTCAGCCGGGCGGGCCTTCCATTCATATCTCGGCCCGATCCAAGGACTCGCAGGGCGTGGCGCTGGCGGCCAAGCGCGGCTGGGGCGTGATCAGCGCCAATTTTGTCGCGCACCGGATTCTCGCCGGCCATTGGCAAAGCTTCGCCGCCGGGCTGCGCGAATCCGGCCAGACGCCGGATGGCGCGCGCTGGCGCATGGCGCGGAATTTCGTGATTGCCGCGACCGATGCCGAAGCCCGCGCCCGCGCCACCGCCCCGGAAGGGGCGACGCGTTATTATTTTGAATACCTCGGCAGCTTGGCGAAACGCGCCGGCCTCGCCGCCACCATGACGCCGCGCGAAGACATGGACCATAACACCGCAACGGCCGAGGATATGATTGACGCCTGCGTGATTGCCGGCAGCCCGCGCACCGTTTTGGACAAGCTGATTGCGCTTCGTGAAGAAGCCGGCCCCTATGGCCATGTGCTGATGGCCGGGCTTGATTGGTCCGGCCCCAATGCGGCTTGGGAGGCTGAGAGCATGGCGCGTTTGGCGCAGGAAGTGATGCCAAGGCTGCGCCAACATCTTGATCGGCGCGCGGCGGCGGAGTGAACCAAAAAAAGTGAGGGGTAGCCGCAGATTTCCACCAGAGGTGTCTATTCTTCAGAACTTTATTTACGAATCTCGGCTAGATTAGCTTCATGACGAAAATCATCCCCGGCGGCATCAATGCCGCGATGAATGCGACGCTGAGCGGCATGCAGCGAGCCGTGGAGCGTCTGGAAATGGCGGCAATACGCCTGGCCAATACTACCGCAGCGCCAGAACGGCCTGTCTATGTCCCGCCCATCCCGAGAGAGGGCATCGGTTC
>JBIIGZ010000112.1:0-11433 GCA_044236185.1 Roseomonas sp.
CCATGCAGTTGCAGGACGTGAATGGCGCGCCACTCAAGGGCTGGATCATTATCGGCCAGGTTGTCGGCGTGCATATAGACGAGGCGTTCATCACCAATGGCCGGTTTGATACGGCCAAGGCGCAACCACTCGCACGCTGCGGCTATCGCGATTACGCGGCGGTGACGGAAATGTTCGAAGCGCTGCGCCCGACCGATGGCGGCGGTTATGCGCCGGGGCAGAAGGATAAGTAGTTCAAGTCAGAAATGGCTCCAGCCGCCTTGCGGTAGCGTGATGGCGGCACCGGAGGCATCACGCACCACAACGCCTTCACCTGCAATGAAGCGCCCAAGCCGCGCCACCGGCACGCCGGCCTTGATGCTGGCGGCCTGCACGGCTTTCGTATCTTCCGGCGCGGCGACGAAAAGCAATTCATAATCATCGCCGCCGGTCAGGATCAGCGGCAGCAGCGCTGGATCGGCGGCAAGCGCGGCGCGCGCAGCGGGGGAAAGCGGTACAGCATCAGCGATAATCTCTGCCCCTAACCCCGCCGCGCGGCAGAGATGCCCCAAATCCTGAACCAACCCATCCGAGACATCCATCGCCGCCCGCGCCACGCCGCGCAAAGCCTGCCCCAAGGCCAAGCGTGGTTCCGGCAACCGGTAGCGCCGTGCCAAATGCCCTTCCGCATCGGCAGGGAGTTTGCCTTGCAGCACACGCAATCCCAGCGCGGCATCGCCAATACTGCCAGAGACCCAAATCTCATCGCCGATACGCGCACCGCGCCGATGCAAAGCCAGCCCCGGCGGCACTTGGCCCAAAATCGTCAGTGAAAAGCATGCAGGGCCCGGTGTGGCCACCGTATCGCCGCCCAGCACCGCAATGCCGTAACGCTGCTGATCTTCCGCGAGGCCCGCGACGAAATCTGCAATCCAGCTATCCGCCGTACCGCGCGTAAATGCCGTGGTCATCAGATAACCGAGCGGCGCCGCGCCCATCGCTGCAAGGTCGGATAGATTCACCCGCAGTAATTTGCGCGCGATCATGCCGGGCGGATCATCGGGCAAGAAATGCACGCCTTCCACCAGAGCATCAGCGGCCAGCACCAATTGCTGCCCTGCGGGCGGCGTCAGCAGCGCAGCATCGTCACTCAGATCAAGCGCGCCATCACCCGCGAGTGGGCGGAAATGCCGCGCGATCAGGGCAAATTCGCGGGGCAGGCCCATGGCGCGCTTCAGGCGCCTGGTGCGAAATCCGCCGGGCGTAGCCGATGCGCCAGCGTATCCAGCATGCCATTGGCGTAGCGGGTGGCTTCCTCATCCAGAAAACCCGCCGCGATATCCAGATATTCATTGATCACGACCCGCGCCGGCGGTTCATGCGCCTGCATCAATTCGCCGGTCGCCGCGCGCAACAACGCGCGCAATACAGGATCAAGCCGGTCCAGAGTCCAACCCTTTTGCAGGCAATCCCTGATCGCGGCATCAGCGGCTTCGGCGTTATCCGCCACCTGCTTCAGGATCGCCTGGAACAGCGGAATATATGCTTCTGGCACGCCGCCTTCTTCGAATTCAATCGGGCCGCTAGGCGCGCCGATACGATGGCGGATGAATTGATCCGCAACGGCTTCAACACTCTCACCCGTATGCTCACTTTGGAATAGCGCCTGCACCGCGGCAACGCGGGCGCCGGTACGTGGGCGCGCAGGTGCGCGCCTTTCGGCTTTCATGCCAGCCCCCAACCTCGCGCCACGGCGATTTGCGCGATAAGCGCATGCGCGGCTTCAATGCCCTTATTCATGCGATCAGGGCGCGAACGCGCCTCCGCCTGCGCCAGACTGTCCACCGTCAGCAAGCCAAAGCCAATCGGCGCACCGCTTTCCACCGCGATATCCATCACACCCTTGCAGATGGCATCACAGATGAAGGTGTAGTGATCCGTCTCACCCTTCACCACGCAGCCCAACAGCAAATAGCCATCCCAGCGGCGCCTAGCCTTCATGGCCATCCGCAGCGCGGCGGGCAATTCAAAGCCGCCCGCGACATCCACGGTTTCCACCTCGGCCTTCAAATCCTGAAACACTGCCATGGCGCCAAGCCGCATGCCTTCGACAACATTGCGGTAATAGGGCGCCTGGATCACCAGAATGCGCGGCGCGTCGCCGGCCAGATGCGCGCGGCCACGGGTCGGGGCATCAATCGTGCTCATGGTGTTTTCTCCGAAGGGAGGGGCCGGGTTTCCAACACTTGCAACCCATAGCCTTCAAGCCCGATCAGCGGGCGCGGATTATTCGAAAGCCGAATGATGCGCTTCACGCCAAGATCATCCAGGATTTGCGCGCCAATGCCGTAATCGCGAATTTCCGGCGCAATCGCATTCGTGGCGCCGCGCTTCAAGCGAATGGAAAGCGCATCCGGGCGCGGATCACGCAGCAGCACCACCACACCGCGCCCGGCCGCATCAATCATGCGCATCGCCGCATGCAAATCGCCAAGCCCGCGGCCCGAGATGATTTCGCGGAACAGGGACGCCGCATGCATGCGCACCAGTACCGGCGCATCGGTGCTGACATCACCCTTCACCAACGCCAAATGCTCCCCTGGTGCCGCCGTGCTTTCATAGACAATGGCGCGCCAGGTGCCGCCGATGGCCTGTTCAACCTCACCTTCCTGCACGCGGCGCACCAGCTTTTCCGTCCGGCGACGATGCGCGATCAGATCGGCAATGGTGCCAAGCTTCAGCCCATGATGCTGCGCAAAGGCCACCAGATCCGGCATGCGCGCCATGGTGCCATCATCATTCATGATCTCACAAATGACGCCGGAGGGATTAAGCCCCGCGAGCCGCGCGAAATCCACGGCCGCTTCGGTATGGCCCGCACGCACAAGCGTGCCGCCTTCGCGCGCCACCAGCGGAAAGACGTGGCCCGGCGTCACGATATGCTCACGCCCCAATTCAGGATTGATCGCAACCGCGACCGTGCGCGCGCGATCCGCCGCCGAAATCCCCGTGGTCACGCCATCACGCGCTTCGATGGAAACGGTGAAGGCAGTTTGGTGCCGCGTGCCATTGGATTGCGCCATCAGCGGCAGGCCCAGCTGATCCACGCGCGCGCGCGTCATGGAAAGGCAGATCAGGCCGCGTGCATAACGCGCCATGAAATTGATCGCATCCGGCGTCGCGAATTGCGCGGGGATCACCAGATCGCCCTCATTCTCGCGGTCTTCATCATCCACCAGAATGAACATGCGCCCGCGGCGCGCTTCTTCCAGCAATTCCTCAGTCGGTGAGATGAATTCGGCGAAGGATGTACGGATGGCGGTTTCCGCTATTTGGGAAGTCATGCCCTGAACTCCATCATGCGGGCGACGTAACGGGCCAGCGTGTCTATTTCGATATTGACGCGATCACCGGGCTGCAAGGTACCAAAGCCTGTCATCGCGGCGGTATGGGGGATGATGTTGACGCCAAAGGTCGCGCCGTCAACCTCATTCACTGTCAGTGAAACGCCATCAAGGGCGACCGAACCTTTCGGTGCGATGAAGGGCGCCAGCGCCTGCGGCGCGCGGAAGCGCCAGCGGACCGAGGCATTTTCCGGTGTCGCCGAAATCACCTCCGCCACGCCATCAACATGGCCGGATACCAAATGCCCGCCCAATTCATCGCCAAGGCGCAGTGCGCGTTCCAGATTGACCTTGGAGCCTTTCTTCCAGCCGCCCAAAGTGGTTTTGGCAACTGTTTCGGCCGAGGCATCCACGCTGAAGGAATCCGCTGACAACTGCACCACCGTCAGGCACACGCCCGAACAGCAAATGGAAGCGCCAAGCACAGCCGGTGTTGGGTGCAGCAGAAAATCGGGGGCCACACCCATCACCAGGCGCAGATCATGCCCGCCGCCGATCGGCTGCACCTCTCTGACCGTGCCAAGGGCCGTGACGATACCGGTGAACATGGCGCTAATCCTCGATCCGTTCGAATTCAGAGAGCATATCATCACCCAGCGCCCTTTGCGCCGTGCGACGAAAACGAGGCATGGCGCTGAGCGCGGCAAGACGCAAGCCCTCAGTTGCCGGATGCCCATCACCGCCCATCACGGCGGGCGCATGGAACCAGGCCAGCCGATCCACGAGCCCCTGGCGGAGCAGCGCCGCCGCCAGCCCTGCGCCGCCTTCGGCCAGCACGCGCGTGACGCCACGCCGGCCAAGGGCGCGCAGCAAGGACGGCAGATCAAGCCCGCCAGACGCATGGGCCGGCACGGTCACAATATCCGCCCCGGCGGCGATGAAGGGCGCTTGCGCCGCTGGCGCATGGCCGGGCGCGGTGATGATCAGGACCGGCGCCACCTGAGCACCCTGCACCAGCCGGGCAGTGGGAGGCGTGCGCAGCCTGGCATCAGCCACCACGCGGAGCATGGGTACGCGTTCCATCCCCGGAATGCGGCAGGTCAGGTCCGGGTCATCGGCCAGCACCGTGCCGGAACCAACCAGAATCGCATCATGCCGCGCGCGCAGCGCATGCACTTCGCGCCGCGCCGCCGTGCCCGTGATCCAGCGGCTTTCGCCGGAGGCCGTCGCGATGCGGCCATCAAGTGTGGAGGCAAGCTTCAGCGTCACCACCGGCATGCCCGCCTGAATGCGGCGGAAAAAACCGGCGTTCAAGGCACGGGCTTCGGCTTCCAAAAGCCCTTCTTCAACGACAATCCCGGCGCCGCGCAGCATGGCAAGGCCGCGGCCATTCACGCGCGGGTCAGGATCGCGCATCGCCATCACCACGCGGGCAATGCCGGCCTCGGCCAGGGCTTCACAGCAGGGTGGCGTGCGGCCGTGATGGGAACAGGGCTCGAGCGTCACGTAAGCGGTCGCACCGCGCGCCGCATCGCCGGCACGGCGCAGCGCTTCGGTTTCCGCATGGGGCCTGCCGCCGGGCTGGGTCCAGCCGCGGCCAATCACGCGCCCATCCTTCACCAGCACGCAGCCTACGGCAGGGTTCGGCCAGGCATTACCCAAGCCGCGCCGCGCCAGGGCAAGTGCGGCGCGCATATGAAGCAGATCATCCATCATCGCGGCATCATCTAGGTCAGCGCCGCGCAGGCGCTAGGAGCATGTCCGTTTCGCAATGGCTCATCAGACATGCTCTAGGCCCTTGTTTGATCGCATTTTCCGAGTCGCCAAGTGAGTCCACTTGGCTTGAAAATGCTCTATTCCTTCCGCCCCAATTCACCGAGAAAAGCCTGAAAATCCTTCGCCTCGCCAAAATTGCGATAGACGCTGGCAAAGCGCACATAGGCCACCTGATCCAATTCCTTCAGCGTTTCCATCACAATCTCCCCGATCTTGTTGGAGGGGATATCGCTTTCGCCTTCAGTTTCCAGCCGACGCTGGATGGAATTGACCAGCTTTTCGATCCGGTCCTCATCCACCGGGCGCTTGCGCAAGGCAACGCGGATGGACCGCGCGAGCTTTTCACGTTCGAAAGGCACACGCCGCCCATCGGTCTTGATGATGGTAATCTCACGCAGCTGCACACGCTCAAAAGTCGTGAAACGCGCGCCGCATTCTGTGCAGGCGCGGCGGCGGCGAATGGCCGCGCTGTCTTCCGCCGGGCGGCTATCCTTGACCTGCGTATCTTCAAATCCGCAGAAGGGGCACTTCATGCCGGATAGATCGGGAAGCGATGGCAGAGTTCCATCACCCGCGCCTTCACCGAAGCTTCCACCGCGCCATTGCCGGCTTCATCATTGGCCCGCGCCGCGCCATCCAGCACTTCGCCGATCAGCTTGCCAATCTGGCGGAATTCCGCCTCACCAAAGCCACGCGTGGTGCCGGCGGGCGTGCCAAGGCGCACACCCGATGTCACCATCGGCTTTTCGGGATCAAAGGGAATGGCGTTCTTGTTGCAGGTCAGATGCGCGCGATTGAGTGCCGCTTCCGCCACTTTCCCGGTCAGCTTCTTGGGCCGCAGATCAACCAGCAACAGATGATTGTCGGTGCCGCCCGTCACCAGATCCAAGCCTTGTGCCTGCAATTCACCCGCCAGCGCCTTCGCATTGGCGACAATCTGGCGCGAATAGGTACGGAATTCCGGCCGCAGCGCTTCCCCAAAGGCAACGGCCTTGGCCGCGATTACATGCATCAGCGGCCCGCCTTGCAGGCCGGGGAAAACAGCGCTGTTGAATTTCTTCGCGAGCGCTTCGTCATTCGTCAAAATCATGCCGCCACGCGGGCCACGTAGCGTTTTATGCGTGGTGGTGGTCGCCACATGCGCATGCGGGAAGGGCGAGGGATGCGCGCCACCCGCCACCAGCCCCGCGAAATGCGCCATATCCACCATGAAAAGGGCACCGACTTCATCGGCAATGGCGCGGAAGGCAGCGAAATCCCAAATGCGGGCATAGGCGCTGCCGCCGGCAATGATCAGCTTTGGCTTCGCTTCACGCGCAATGCGCGCCACTTCCGCCATATCAATCTGCTGGTCTTCGCGCCGCACCGTATAGGGCACCGGCTTGAACCATTTGCCGGAGAGATTGGCGAGCGACCCATGCGTCAAATGCCCACCCGCGGCCAGATCAAGCCCCATGAAGCAATCACCCGGCTGCAATAGCGCCAGGAACACTGCCTGATTGGCCTGCGCGCCCGAATGCGGCTGCACATTGGCGAAGCCGCAATCAAACAGCTTGCAGGCGCGTTCAATGGCCAGACGTTCGGCGATATCCACCGCCTCACACCCGCCGTAATAGCGCCGGCCTGGATAACCCTCAGCGTATTTATTCGTCATCACCGACCCCTGCGCTTCCATCACAGCGCGGGAGACGATGTTTTCTGACGCGATCAGTTCAATCCCATCCTGTTCGCGTTCCAATTCCTGCGCCACGGCGGCGGCAATTTCTGGATCGGATGCAGCGAGGCTCGCGGTGAAGAAGCCAGCGGGGGGTGGGGCGGCGCCGAGGCCTTCCGGCGCACGGACCAGGGCGGGGAGGGGGGTTTTCATGACCTTGTTTTTGCGCCCGCCGCGCCCTGCTTGGCAAGCGCCGGATCGAGCTTTTGTACCCGCCCGACATGCCGCCCACCTTCGAAAGGTGAGGCCAGAAAGGCGCGGATGGCATCCAGCGCAACCTCAATCCCCACCATGCGAGCGCCGAGGCAGGCGATATTGGCGTTGTTATGGGCGCGCGTCAGCCGCGCTTCGGTCGCGTTATGCAAGACGGCTGCGCGAATGCCGGGGTGGCGATTGGCGGCCATCGCCATGCCAATCCCGGTGCCGCAGACCAGAATGCCGAAGCCGTCAGTCCCCGCCACGCATTCGCAAACCGCATGGGCGAAATCCGGGTAATCCACCGATTCTGGGCCATGCGTGCCAAGATCGTCAAAGCTCAACCCCTCGGCTTCCAAAGCGGCCTTCAACGCCTGTTTCAGCGGCAGGCCGGCATGGTCAGAGGCGATGGGGATAGGCATGGCAAGGGGCTCCATTGGCCGGGAGAAGCCCGCTTACCGTAAATCCGCACGATTCGCAGCCTGGTGTTCAGCCGAAAACCTGGCCCCAGGCGTTTCGCAGCGCCTGATCTACCTGCGCCATGCTGGCCGGAATGCCCAAGGCATGCAGGCTGGTCACGCCATGTTCCGCTATCCCGCAGGGCACGATACCGCCGAAATGGCCAAGATCAGGCGCCACATTCAGGGCCACGCCATGCCAGGACACCCAGCGCGTCACGCGCACCCCAATGGCGCCGATCTTGGCTTCCTGCCCGGTCGCGCGATCCGCCACCCAAATCCCCACCCGGCCTTCGCGCCTTTCGCCCTGCACGCCGAAATGCGCCAAGGTGCGGATCATCCAATCTTCCAACCCAGCGACAAAGGCACGCACATCGCGCGCCGGGATGCCGCCATGGGGGCGATGCAGATCCAGCATCACATAGCCGGTGCGCTGGCCCGGCCCGTGATAGGTCCATTGCCCGCCGCGCCCGGCCTCAAACACCGGAAAGCGGGCATCGCGCAAATCCTCGGCGCGGGCCGACGTACCAGCAGTATAGCTTGGCGGGTGTTCCACCAGCCACACCGCCTCAGCCGCCGTGCCGGCACGAATGGCCGCGGCGCGGCTTTCCATGCGCGAGAGTGTCTCGGCATAAGGGGTCAGGCCCGGCAGGGTTTCCCATTCAAGGGCGGGCGTTGATGGCTGCGCATTCATCGGCTATAGCGCCCGCCTTCTACCTGGTTTGCGGCCATGGCGGAATGGTAGACGCGCCAGCTTGAGGTGCTGGTGGGGGAAACCCCGTGGAAGTTCGAATCTTCTTGGCCGCACCATTCACCCCTTTTTCGGGCGCTGCCGGGTAAGGTTTCCCTCATGGATGATGATTTCCGCAAAGCCGCGCTGGATTACCACCGGCTGCCCCGCCCCGGGAAGCTTTCCATCACGCCAACCAAGCGGATGGAAACCCAACGCGACCTTGGCCTGGCTTATTCGCCAGGCGTGGCTGCGGCCTGTGAGGCGATAGCCGCCGACCCAAGCGCTGCCTTCGACTATACCGCGCGCGGCAATCTGGTGGCGGTGATTTCCAATGGCACGGCGGTACTTGGCCTTGGCGCCATTGGCGCGCTCGCGTCCAAACCCGTCATGGAAGGCAAGGCGGTTCTATTCCAGAAATTCGCCGGCATTGATTCGATTGATATCGAAATTGACGAACGCGACCCCGACAAGCTGATCGATGTGATCGCCGCGCTGGAGCCTTCCTTCGGCGCCATCAACCTTGAAGACATCAAGGCGCCCGAATGCTTTGAGGTTGAACGCCGCTTGCGCGAACGCATGCGCATTCCGGTCTTTCACGATGATCAGCATGGCACGGCGATTATTGTCGCGGCTGCCGTGCGCAACGGGTTGTTGCTGCAAGGCAAGCGGCTTGAGGATGTGCGCCTGGTCAATACTGGCGGCGGCGCGGCGGCCTTGGCCTGCCTTGATCTGCTGGTCACCATGGGACTCAAGCGCGAAAACGTCACCATCTGCGATATTGGCGGCGTGGTGCATAAGGGGCGCGAGGACCTGGACCCCTACAAGGCCAAATGGGCGATCGAGACGAACGCCCGCACCCTGCAAGATGCCCTGCCCGGCGCGGATATCTTCCTTGGCCTTTCCGCGCCGCGCGTGCTGAAGCCGGAATGGCTGAAACTGCTGGCGCCGAACCCCTTGGTCTTGGCGCTGGCGAATCCCGAGCCAGAAATCCTGCCCGAAGCGGTGCGCGCCGCGCGCCCGGATGCGATTGTGGCAACGGGGCGGACGGATTATCCAAACCAGGTCAATAATGTTCTGTGCTTTCCCTTCATCTTCCGTGGTGCGCTGGATGTGGGTGCGACCACCATCAATGAAGACATGAAGGTGGCGGCAGCAGATGCCATTGCCGCACTCGCGCGCGTTGAGGCATCCGAAGTGGTGGCGGCTGCCTATGGAGGGCAGGCACCGATTTTCGGGGCGGATTACATCATCCCGAAACCCTTTGATCCGCGCCTGATTTTGGAAGTGGCGCCTGCCGTTGCGCGCGCTGCCATGGCAAGCGGTGTCGCGACACGCCCGATTGAGGATTTCGCCGCCTATCGCCGCCGGCTGGAACGCAATGTGTTTCGTTCCGGCAACCTCATGCGCCCGGTGTTCGAGGCCGCGCGCAAACGCCCGCGCCGCATTGCCTATGCGGAAGGTGAGGATGAACGCACGCTCCGCGCCGTGCAGACCGTATTGGATGAAGGCATTGCCGAGCCCTTCCTGATCGGCCGCGCCGATGTGATTGCCGCGCGCTGCGAGGCTTTGGGCTTGCGCATGTCCGTTGGCGAAAGCGTGAAGGTTTTGGACCCGGCGCGCGACACAGAAATCTTCGGCCCGCTGGTGGAACTGTACCGCACAAAAGTCTCTCGTCGCGGCGTGCCACCCGATGCCGCCGGGCGACGCGTGGCAACACGCAATGCCGTTGCGGCTTCGCTATTGCTCGAAGCCGGCCTGGTGGATGCCGCGCTGTGCGGCGGCACGCAGGATTGGATGGATCAATGGCATCACGTGCTGGACATTATCGGCAAGCGCGATGATGTCGGGCGCGTTTATGCCGTATCCGGCCTCATCACCCGCAATGGCGAGCATATGTTCGTGGTGGACACGCATCTTTGCGTGGAACCCTCTGCCGCGCAGATCGCGGAAATGACTTTGCTCGCCGCCGAACAGGTGCGCGGCTTTGGCCTGCAGCCGAAAGTCGCATTGCTGTCGCATTCTTCCTTCGGCGCTTCCCACGCACCCTCAGCCCGGCGCATGCGCGAAGCCCTGAAGCTGATCCAGGCACGCGACCCCGCCTTGGAAGTGGATGGCGAAATGCACGCCGATGCCGCGCTGGTGCCAGCCATCCGCGACCGCGCCGTGCCCGATGGCAAACTGACCGGCGCGGCCAATCTGCTGGTGATGCCTGGCATTGACGCCGCCAATATCGCCTTCAACCTGGCCAAGGCCGCTACCGATGGGCTGCAATTGGGCCCGCTTCTGCTCGGCATGAAAAAACCCGTACACGTGCTGGTGCCAAGCGTGACCGCGCGGGGCATTCTGAACCTGACCGCGCTGGCGGTGGCTGAGGCGAATGGGAAGGGGTGAGGCCGGGGGCTTTGCCCCCGGAGCCCCCACCGGGGTGGCCGTGCCACCCCGGACCCCGCCAGAACGAAGCCAGGAGATTGCGAAACGCGGCGCAACAAGGGCATGGTGACAGTAATCAAGGCTGGGTAAAGAACGCGAATGAAGAACAGGCTGTTCTACGGGGATAATCTGGCAGTGCTGCGCGGGCGGGATGCGGATGGCAAGCCGCTGATCCCGGATGAAAGCATTGACCTGATCTACCTGGACCCCCCCTTCAATTCAGCCGCAACCTATAACGTGCTGTTCCGCGCCCCCGATGGCAAAATGAGCGACAGCCAATTGGAAGCCTTCGAAGATAGCTGGCACTGGGGCGACGCCGCCGCCGCTGCCTATGAAGATGTGATCACCCAGGGCGTCTATACCGATGCGTCCGTTCTGCTGCGCGGCATTGTCAGCGCACTCGGCAAGAATGACATGACCGCCTATCTGGCGATGATGGCGGTGCGGCTGATTGAATTACACCGCGTGCTGAAACCCACCGGATCGCTCTACCTACACTGCGACCCGACCGCGAGCCATTACTTGAAAATTTTGCTCGATGGGGTTTTTGGGGCGGAGAATTTTCGCAATGAGATTATTTGGAAGCGCGGGCACGCTCACAACAGCGCGCGACGCTATGGTCGCTCGCACGACGTCATTTTCTTTTTCTCGAAGTCAGAGCAGTATTTCTGGAAAGGTGGATTTCATCAGTACGACGAAGATTATTTGGCCAAGCATTATCGGCATGTGGATAAGGACGGGCGCCGCTATAAGCATGAAAACCCTACGGGAGCTGGCGTAAGTAAAGGCGAGACCGGCAAGGAA
>JBIIGZ010000256.1:0-3524 GCA_044236185.1 Roseomonas sp.
CCATTGAAGACACGGACCTGCCACGCGCCCATGGCGGCGGGGAGCCTGGCTTGCTCAGCCTGGATGCCGGGCTTGGTAAAATCCATGCGGCACTTGCCGCCCGCGAAGACCCTTCACTCGTGATTGTCGCGCGCACCAGCGCGGTGAATTTGGTTAGCCTGGAGGAAGCCGTGGCGCGCACCCGTGCCTATGCCAGAACCGGTGCCGATGCGCTGTTTTATACCGGTGTGACCGATTGGGGGCAGCTCGCCGCCCTTCAAGCTGCCGCCAATGGCGTACCGCTGATGCTGGGCGGCACGCCGCCTGCCTTGGCCGATAAGGAGAAGCTTGCGGCGCATGGCGTGCGCATCGCGCTCCAGGGCCATGCGCCAAGCTTCGCTGCCATGGCGGCCGTGCATGCGACACTCAAGGCCTTGCGCGATGGCACACCGCCCGGAAAACTGCCCGGGCTTGCAGATGCGGCGCTGATGAAGGCCGCCATGCGTGAGGATGATTATGCGCGTTGGACGCGTGATTTTTTGGCCGGTTGATCATTGAGGAAAACAGAAGATGTTGAGTGAAACTGAAGGCAAATTCCTGACGATGCACGAATTCGCCAAGGCGGCGAAAAACCGGCTCGATGCCAATATCTGGGATTACCTGACGGGGGCTACGGAAACCGAAACCACCATGCGCCGCAACCGGCTGGCGCTGGATACGCTCGCGTTTCGCCCGCGCGTGCTGCGGGATGTCTCGACCATCGACACCACTTCCGAGATGTTCGGCAAGAAGCTCCGCCTGCCGGTTGCCTTGGCGCCGGTGGGGGGCTTGGAAAGCTTCGGCGCCAATGGTGCGGCGACAGCGGGGCAGGGGGCTTCGGCGTTTGGCGTGCCGCTGATTGTTTCTTCCGTCACCAAGCCAGGGCTTGAGGAAACCGCGGCCAATACGCCTGGCCCCAAGATCTTTCAGCTTTACGTGCGCGGCGATGACAGCTTCATTGATGATTACGCGGATCGTTCGGTGGCGGCCGGCTATGATGCCTTCTGTTTTACGGTGGATACAGCGGTTTATAGCCGACGCGAACGCGATATCGCGCGCCGCTTCGCCAAGCCCTGGCGCGCGCGGGTGCAGGGCATCGAATTCCAGGCCGCGCTTTCCTGGAAGCAGGTGGATCGCTTCAAGGCCAAGTACAAAATGCCCGTGATCCTGAAAGGCATCGCGACCGCCGAGGACGCCAAGCTCGCCTGCGAACATGGCGTAGATGTGGTGTATGTTTCCAATCATGGCGGGCGGCAATTGGATCATGGCCGGGGGGCGATGGATGTGCTGCCGGAAGTGGTGCAAGCGGTCGGTGGCCGCGCCAAGGTTTGGATTGATGGCGGGTTTTCGCGCGGTACGGATGTGGTGAAGGCGCTTTGCCTCGGCGCTGATCTGGTCGGGCTTGGGCGGCTTTACTGCTATGCGCTGGCGGCTGACGGCGCGGCTGGCGTGCAGCGCATGCTCGAAATCATGGAAACCGAGATCTACACCACCATGGGTTTGCTCGGCGCCACCAAATTCAGCGAACTCAACCCAAGCTTCATCCATTCGGGGGCATTGGCAACCAATGCGCCGCATGTCTTCAGCGCCTTCCCGCTGCTGCATCTGGGTGATTCGGGTTATTGATAAGGTGTAGTATGGCGCGGCGTTATGGCTGATCCAGCGCCGCTCAGGGTTCTGCTTTCCGACCGCGCCTTTCTGAAACTTTGGGGCGCGGGAGGGCTTACCAATTCCATGCGCTGGGTGGAAATGCTGGTCAGCGGGCTTTACGCCTATGAACTGACGCGTTCTGCCTTCGCTGTATCGCTGGTACTGATGGCGCGCGCACTGCCGATGCTGCTGATGGGCGCGCTTTCGGGCGCGGTGGCGGAAAGCCTCAATCGCAAATATCTGCTCATGGCCGGTCAGGCTTTGACCGCCTTTGGCGCCATTGCCATCGCCACGCTTTCGGCCTTGGGCTGGCTCTCGCTGTGGCATCTTTGGGTCAATGGGCTGATCGGTGGCCTGGTGTGGACCAATGAACTCGCTACACGCCGGCGCATGGTGGCGGAGACCGCGGGGCCGGAGCGCATTGTCCCCGCTGTGGCTTTTGACACCACCACGGGCAGCACAACCCGCATGATCGGCCCCATGCTGGGGGGGCTATTTTACGAGACCATTGGCGTCACCGCAGCCTATGCCATCGCCTCCCTGCTCTACCTGATTGCCTTGGGCCTGGTCTCGACCGTGGAGTATGCCCAGCCGCGCCGCGCCTTGGTGCCGCGCCGCCTTTTCGCTGAGGTGGCGGAGGCGTTGCGGATTGCGCTTGCCCATCCCGCGCTCCGTGCTGTTTTGGGCGTAACGCTGGTGATGAATATTTTCGGGTTTTCCTACAACTCCATCCTGCCGGCCTTTGGGGATCGTGCCTTTGGCGCTGGCGCAATTGAAATTGGCCTATTGGCAGCAGCCGAGCCCCTCGGCGCGCTGATCTCTGGCTTGGCGCTGGCGCTGCGGCGCGGGCCTCAGGCGGGGCGGCGGCTATTCCTGCTCGGCTCAACTGCCTTTCTGGCCGTGCTGGCGCTGGCTGCACTCGCCCCCTCACTCTGGCTTGCAGCGCTGCTCTTGATGCTGGGCGGCTTCGGCACCGCGGCTTTTGCCAGCCTGCAAACCGGCATTGTGATGATGGAGGCTCCGGTGGAGGCGCGATCACGCATTCTGGGTCTGACGACCACCTGCATCGGTACAGGGCCGCTCGGCGTTTTGGTGCTGGGGGCGCTGGCGGATGGTATCGGGCCGCCCTTTGCCATTGCCGGCTTCGCGCTTTTGGGATTGGTTTTTCTGGCGCTGGTCGCTTTGGCGACCAGACGATGATGCCCTGCCGCATTCCTGCCTTGTAACGCGCCGATAAACCCCTTGCGGGGTTCCGCCGCAAGGTAGAAGCTTCGCGCAAGGCTCACGTTTGGACTGATTGGAATCGCGATGCAGGTCTACCTGCCCATCGCTGAAATGAGTGTGGATGCCCTGCTCCTGCTTGGCATCGGCTTTGGCGTGGGCTGGCTTTCAGGCTTGTTTGGCGTGGGCGGCGGTTTTCTGCTGACACCACTTTTGATGCTGATTGGCATTCCATCTGCCGTGGCAGTGGCGTCTGGTGCCAATCAAACCCTTGGTGCTTCGATCTCAGGCCTTATTGCACAATGGCGGCGCGGCAATGTGGATTGGCGCATGGGGCTTACGCTTTTCGCGGGCGGGCTTTTGGGCTCGGCGCTTGGCGTTCAGATTTTCGCGCTTCTCAAGCGCTGGGGCCAGGTGGATGTTGCGGTCTCACTTTTTTACGTTGTCATCCTTGGCATTGTGGGCGCGTTAATGGTGCGCGAGAGCGTGACGGCATTGCTCCGACGCCGGCGCGGCACGGCACCGCGGCGCAAGCTCCATGAACATACCTGGCTGCATGGGCTGCCCTTCAAGCTGCGCTTTCGCGATTCCAGGCTTTATATCTCGGTCATTCCGCCGCTTGTGATCGGCTTTGG
>JBIIGZ010000113.1:0-11396 GCA_044236185.1 Roseomonas sp.
TACGCTCAAAGGTCGGGTTGCTCATGTTCTTGGTTCCTATTCCGGGGCAGAGGTTTGCAGGGCCAGCGCATGAAGAACACCCCCCATGCGGCCCTGTAGCGCAGCATAGACAATCTGATGTTGGCGCACGCGGGGCAAGCCCTTAAAGGCCGAGGACACGACCTTGGCGGCATAATGATCGCCATCTCCGGCCAAATCCTCGATTGTCACTTCTGCATCCGGCAGCGCTGTCTTGATCAGCGCCTCAATTTCCGCGGCCTGCATGCCCATGGCTGCTAACTCTCCCCCATCAGTGCCGGCAGCGTCGCCTCATGGGCCGCCGCCAGCGATGAGACCGATATGGCGGTGCCATCGGGCAGAACCAAGTCCCCCCCGCCGGCCGCGCCGATCAGCCGGGCCGGAACCCCCGCTGCCTTTGCCTTGGCGATCAGCGCCGCGCCATCGGCCACCGCCAGCACGTAGCGGGCCTGATCCTCGCCGAACCAGAAGCCATGGGGGGGTATACCCTCCGGCGTTGAGGTGAGCTTGGCGCCAATGCCACTGCCCATCGCCATTTCGGCCACAGCGACCAGCAGGCCGCCATCGGCGCAATCATGGCTCGCCAGCACCTCCCTGGCCAGGATGCGCGCGCGGACAAAATCGCCGTTCCGCCGTTCTGCCGCCAGATCAACGCAAGGTGGCGCGCCTTCTTCGCGGCTCGCGATTTCCCGCAGCCAAAGCGATTGGCCAAGCCAGCCTTGCGTATCGCCAATCAGCACCAGATCGCCCTTGGAAGGCATGGCCAGCCCCACCGCCTGCGCGGCCTTTTCCAGCACGCCCACACCGCCAATCGCCGGAGTGGGCAAAATCGCGCGGCCTTCGGTTTCATTGTAAAGCGACACATTGCCCGAGACGACCGGGAAATCGAGCGCGATGCACGCCGCCGCCATACCCCGCACAGCTGAGGCAAACTGCCCCATGATTTCCGGCTTTTCCGGATTGCCGAAATTCATATTGTCGGTGATCGCCAAAGGCAAAGCGCCAACGGCGGTGATATTCCGCCAGGCTTCGGCCACCGCCTGCTTGCCGCCTTCCTCTGGGTCCGCCAGGCAATAGCGCGGCGTGCAATCCGTGGTCATGGCAAGCGCCCGGTCATGATCTTCAATCCTGACCACAGCCGCATCCGCGCCACCCGGGCGCTGCACCGTCTGGCCGTTCACCAGGCTGTCATATTGATCCCAAATCCAGCGGCGCGAACAAAGATCAGGGCAGGCAACAAGCTGCAACAGCGCTGGCCCAAGCCCCACCGGATCAGGAATGGCAGACGCCGCAAGCACCGGCTGCTTCGGCGTTTCCGCCGTTGGGCGCCGATACAGCGGCGCTTCGGATTCCAATGGCGCCAGTGGAATATCCGCTTCCAGGACGCCCTTATGGCGGATCACGATGCGGCCCGTATCAGTGAGCTTGCCGATCACCGCGAAATCCAATTCCCATTTGCGGAAAATCGCCTCGGCCTCGGCCTCACGCCCCGGCTTTAGGATCATCAGCATGCGTTCCTGGCTTTCGGAGAGCATCATCTCATAGGCAGACATGCCTTCTTCGCGCTGCGGCACGGCTTCCATTTCAAGTTCAATGCCCATGCCGCCCTTGCCGGCCATCTCAACACTGGAACTCGTCAGACCCGCCGCACCCATATCCTGAATGGCGACAATCGCATCCGTTGCCATCAATTCCATGCAGGCTTCGATCAGCAGCTTTTCGGCGAAGGGATCGCCAATTTGCACAGTGGGGCGCTTTTCTTCCGAATCGGCGCTGAATTCCGCACTCGCCATGGTGGCGCCGTGGATGCCATCGCGCCCGGTTTTGGAGCCCACATAGACCACGGAATTGCCAATGCCGGTCGCCTTGGCGGTGAAAATGCGATCAGCCCGCGCAATGCCAACCGTCATGGCATTCACCAAGGGGTTGCCATTATAGCGCGGGTGGAAATTCACCTCCCCACCCACGGTCGGTACGCCTACACAATTACCGTAGCCGCCAATGCCGCGCACCACACCATCAATGATGCGCTTCATGCGCGGCGCATCTGGCGCGCCGAAACGGAGCGCATTCAAATTCGCAATCGGCCGCGCGCCCATGGTGAAGACATCGCGCAAAATGCCGCCCACACCTGTCGCCGCGCCATTATAGGGTTCGATGTAGGATGGGTGATTGTGGCTTTCCATTTTGAAAACTGCGGCCAAGCCTTCGCCGATATCAATCACGCCGGCATTCTCGCCAGGTCCCTGGATCACCCAGGGCGCCTTGGTGGGCAGTTCCTTCAACCAAACGCGCGATGACTTATAGGAGCAATGCTCCGACCACATCACGCTGAACAGGCCAAGTTCCGCCAAACGCGGCGTGCGGCCAAGGATGGCGAGCACCCGTTCATACTCATCGGGCTTCAGGCCGAATTCGGCGGCAAGCTGGGCAGCGCGTTCGGGGGGGAGAAGGGGGGCGGCAGCGGTCATGATGGGAAACTGATGGCCCGGCGGGCCGGGCTTGTGAAGACGGAAAAAGAATGGGTGCTGCCCCTCACCCCGGCCGCCGCCTGGACTTGGCGCTATTCCCGGTCCTGCGTGGGCTGCTCGGTGGCCAATAGCAGGGCCATCACGGCGCATACAGTATCACTGGCGCCGCGCCGGGCTTCTTCCCCTTCAAGCCGGGTGAAGGCTTCCAGAACATCTGCCGCTGTCGCGCCGGTGCGGGTGATTTCGACCAAAAGCACCTCATCCACATGGCCCAGAATGGCGCGGATCTCGGCGGCGGTGACCTGACCGGACATGGGTTACGCCCCCGGACCCTGACCGGAGTGGCGCACCAGACTGGCCTGCGGGCCTTCCTCACCCTCGCTCATGATCAGGGTCACGGCATCACCGATACGGAGCGCATCGAAGCCATCCGCGGCGACGCTATGGCGGTGGAAATAAACTTCCTGCCCGTCATCCAAGGTGATGAAACCATGATCGGCCTTGGGCACCAGGCGCGTCACGCGGCCCGCAGGGGGGGCGACATGCGCCTTCACATCGCCTTCCTGCTTTTCGCGATGCTTTTCCACCTGACGTTCCGCCGCGCGAAATGCATCGCGCAAGGCGACTGCGGCGCTTTCATGTGCGTGATCACGCGGGCTTTCATGCGTTACCATCACTTCACCCCCTGGCAAGGCAAGGCGGATATGCACACGCCACAGCATGCCCTGATGCTTGTGCCGATGCGGCGCTTCCAGCACCACATCGCAGCGCGTGAGGCGCGGTGCACGGCGCGCGAGGTGTTCGGCTTCATGCCTGATGCGCGCTTCCAGCGCGGGTGAGGCTTCGGTATCGCGAAAGGCGATGTTGAGCGGCGTTTCCATGCCGCCCTAGATAGGGCGCCGGACTAGCCTTCGCCCTTGCTTTGGCGCAGGGCGGCCATCACGAATGGCGGCGCGCGGTGTTATCCAATGCCTTCCATGCCCGCGATTGCCAGGATCGCCGCAAGGCTGGAACGCATGCCGCGTAGCGCTTCGGTGGGTTCCACATCCAGCCATTCATCCAGCGAATGCGCCCGCCCGCCACGCCCGCCGGCACCAATCTTCAGCGCCGGAATGCCAAGTGACATCGGAATATTCGCATCCGTCGAAGACCATTCAAAGCTCGGGCGATAACCTTCCGACGAAACCGCCGCTGCCGCCAAGGCGCGGATCGGCTGCCCCGCTGGTGTTTCCCCGGCGGGGCGATCACCGACCGGTGTGATCTCGGCCGTGATCGCGCCATTGGCGGTGGACCGTGCGGCGTTTTCGGTGGCGATTGCAAGATCAACAATTTCCAGAAATGCCTGATCCAACTTGGCCAGTTCGGTAGCCGAGGCGGAGCGCAAATCAACCTCAATCACCACACGATTGGCGATGGCATTGATGGAGGTGCCGCCCGAGACCACACTCACGCAATGCGTGGTGGGCGGGCTATCGGGCACCTTGACCGCAGCAAGGCCACGCGCGCATTCCGCCATGGCATACATGGGGTTCACCAGGCCGAAAGCGGCGTAGGAATGCCCGCCCGGCCCCTGGAAGGTCACGCGATAGCGCTTGGAACCCACACCGCCGCTGACAATGCCTTCGACCTGCGGGCTATCCACGGTCAGAAAACCACGAATGCGCGCGCGATGCCGTCCCTTGGTGAAAAGATGACGAATACCGCGCAAATCGCCGAGGCCCTCTTCCCCCACATCCCCCACAAACAGCAGATCATGCCGCGTGCGAATGCCGGCCGCATCCAAGGCGCGCAAAAAGCCGAGATTGACCGCGAGCGACCAGGTATCGTCACTCACCCCTGGTGCGAAAAGCCTGGTGCCTTCGCGCCTGACGCGCACATCCGTGCCGGCAGGAAAGACAGTGTCCAGATGCGCGGCCACCACCAGAATATCGCCATTGCCGAAACCACGGCGCAGCCCCATGACATTGCCGATCTCATCCTGTTCCACTTCCTCAAGCCCATGATCGCGCAGCATGGCAAGATAGGCGGCCGCGCGTTCTTCTTCGGCAAAAGGTGGCGCTGGGATTTGCGTGAGCGTGATGCAATCTTCCACCATGCGTGCATGATCAGCGGCGAGTTTGGCGGTGGCAGCGGCAAAGCGCGCATCGGCGCGAATGGCGGCAATGGTCTCGTCTGGGGTCATCACATCCTCCTTACGCGCGGCGCCAGCGCATGACGCCGGCGCCATCCGGTTCCGCCACCGCTTCGCCCATTACCTGCAAGCGGCGCAAATGGGCCAGTGTCTCACCAAGCCCGAAGCCAAGATTACGCAAATCGAGCGGCCTGCGAAACAGCACCGGCAGCAGATCATGCGCGCTGCTATCCGCCATGGCGTCCATCAGCAGCGCAAGCCGTTCCGCATGATGCGCGGCCAGCCAATCAAGCCGCGCATGCAACCCATGAAAGGGTTCGCCATGGGAGGGCAGCACCAGGGTATCCTGCGGCAGCGCACGAAAGCGCTTCAGCGATGCCAGAAAGGCGCCGAGTGGATCGGCGGCGGGCTCACCGGCATGCAGCCCGATATAGGGTGAGATCCGCGGCAATATCTGATCAGCCGCGATCAGCACACGGTCTTCAGCATTGAACAGGCAGGCCATATCCGGCGCATGGCCCTGGCCGGTCATCACGTGCCAGGGGCGCCCGCCAATGGTGATATCCTGCCCATCGGCAATGGCTTCGAAAACGCGTGGCAAGGGTGCCACGGATTTCACATAAAGCGGCCCGCGGGCACGGATGAAATCGGCATATTCGGCGGGTGCGCCCGCGGCTTCGGCGAAGCGCGCCTGATGTTCCACCATATCTGCGCCCGTGTCGAAGAATAGCGCGCGGGCTTGCAGCCATTCGATCTTGGTCATCAGCGGAACCAGCCCATGCCCTTCCGCAAGCCAGCCCATCAGCCCGGCATGATCCGGGTGAAAATGCGTCACCAGCAGCCGGTGCAGTGGCCGCCCGGCAAAGGCATCGCCGGCCAATGCCTGCCGCCATAAATCGCGCGAGGCATCATTGGCGATGGAACAATCAATCGCGAGCCAACCATGCCCATCTTCCAATAGCCAGACATTCACATGGCTTGGTGGGAAGGGGAGCGGAAAGCGCAGCCAACGCAAGCCGGGCCGGAGCGTCGCGGCCTGACCAGGCGCGGGGATATCAGGGATCATGCGATCAGCTTGGCGCGGGCGCGGGCGGGATACAAGCGCGCGGCCGCTTTTCATCTGCGCATCGCGTAAGCTCCTGATGCACCTGTCCATGTGGTGATTCCGCTTGACGTGCCTTGCGGCTGGTCCTCTCATCCTCGGGAAGGCGCGGAGGCGCAGGGGAGAGGAAGCATGATCAATCGTCGGGCCTTGATGACCGGTATGGCGGCCACGCCGCTTCTGATGCGCGGTGCTGCCGCGCAAGGCGCTGATTGGGTGCCAAGCCGGCCCATTCGTCTGGTGGTGGGTTTCGCCGCCGGCGGGTCAACGGATACCACCGGCCGGCTGATGGCGCAGGCGCTTTCGGCGGCCCTGCCGCATCCCGCCGTCGTGGAAAATCGCGTGGGCGCCGCTGGGAATATCGCGACCGAGCATGTGGCGCGGAGCGCGCCGGATGGGCATACGCTGGTCGTCGCCTCCATGGGGTCTCAGGCAGTGAATGCGGCGCTTTATCGCAACCTGCCCTTTGATCCGGTGAAGGATTTCACGGCAGTATCGCTGTTTGTGAAAAGTTCCAATATGCTGGTGGCGCATCCGGGTTTTCAGGCACGCAGCCTTGCTGACCTTGTGGCCTTTGCGCGCGCCAATCCGGGCCGAGTGAATGTTGGCACGGCCGGGGCGGGGTCTTCGCAGCATTTCGCCGCAGCTCTGTTTGAGCATTTGGCGAAGGTGCAATTCACCCATATCAATTATCGTGGCGGCGCACCGGCCATGACGGATCTGGTTGCTGGGCGTGTGGATATTGTATTTTCGCCCATCGTGGAAACCGTGCAGCAAATCCGTGGCGAGCAGGTTCGGGTCCTGGCCATTACGCGCGCTCAGCGCTCGCCGGAATTTCCGGATGTGCCGGCGGTTGCGGAGGTGGTGCCGGGCTACGAATTTTCATCCTGGCTTGGTGCCTTCGCCCCCACGGGCACGCCGCCAGCCGCGGTGCAGCGCATGTCACAAGCCTTGGCCGCCGGGCTGAAAGACCCGCAGATACGCGAACGCGTACTATCCCTGGGCTATGAGCCAATCGGCAGCACGCCCGAGGAATTCACCAATTTTTTCGCGGCCGAAATGCCGCGGGTAGCAGAGCTGGTGCGGATTTCCGGCGCCAAGGTTGAATGATGTGGGCGGGAGCCGGACAATACCGAACACCGAAACATCAATGAACGCGCTGGCGGTCTAAATGAAATGAATGTGTTGCAACCCAATCAGGACCGGCTTGTGCTGCTCGGCACCAAGGGGGGGCCTGCCATTCGCAAGGGTGGGCCTTCACCAACCGCGCATTTGCTGGTGATTGGCGGCCATCCCTATGTGATTGATTGCGGGCTTGGCGTGACGCGTGGTCTGGTGGAAGCCGGAATGGCGTTGCCAGAACTGCGGAATATCATCATTACGCATTTGCATTCGGATCATGTGCTGGAAATGGGGCCGCTAATCCATACCGCCTGGACCGCAGGCCTGAAGGAAAAAATCCTGGTGCATGGGCCGGCTGGAACGCGCGCGGTCTGGCAAGGGTTTCTTGCATCCCTGTCTTATGACATCGCGATCCGCATCGAAGATGAAGGCCGGCCAGATTTGGCTGCCATGGTGGAGGTGCTGGAATATGCCGATGGCGATGTCTTCACTGATACTCGCGTTAGGGTTTCCGCATTAAGGGTAGAACATCCCCCGGTGACAGATTGTTTCGCGCTGCGCTTTGACCATGCGGCGGGTTCGGTGGTTTTCTCAGCCGATACCACCTATTTCCCGCCGCTTGCGGCATTCGCGCGGGGTGCTGATATTCTTGTGCATGAAGCGATTTACGGGCCAGGCGTGGATCGGCTGGTGGCGCGTGTTGGCAATGGCGCGCGATTGAAGCAGCATCTGCTGGATAGCCATACACTTGCGGAGGATGTGGGGCGCATCGCGGCAGAGGCCGGCATCGGGCTGCTCGCGCTTAATCATCTGGTGCCGGCAGATGATCCACTGGTGACGGAACAGCATTGGGTGGATGCGGTGTGCGCCCATTACGCCGGGCCATTGGTTGTTGGGTGTGATGGGCTGACATTGCCCCTTGCTTCAACATATCGGGGCTCGTCTGCTCCTGGCAGCGCCTGAGCGCCTTTACCTTTCTGTCCATTCAGGCCAGCCTTTGCCCCATGACCCTCGCCGCCGCCATCATCCCCGTGACACCCTTTCAGCAAAACTGCGCCCTGATCTGGGATCAGGACACCAAGCACGGCGTAGTGATAGACCCAGGCGGCGATGTCGCGCAGATCGAAGGCGCCATTGCCGAAGCCGGGATCACCATTGACCGCATTCTGTTGACGCATGGCCATATGGACCATGCGGGAGGTGCGGCGGAATTGGCCGAGGCGCTGGGCAATGTCCCCATTGAAGGCCCGCATCGCGCTGATGCCTTCCTTCTGGACGGCCTGGTGGAACAGGGCGCCAAATACGGCCTCACATGCCGCACTGTCACGCCCAATCGCTGGCTTGAAGAGGGCGAACACGTGGAGATCGCCGGCATCGCCTTTGATGTGCTGCATTGCCCGGGCCATACGCCAGGGCATGTGGTTTTTGTGAATCCGGATATGGGCATTGCGATTGTGGGCGATGTGTTGTTTCAGGGTTCAATTGGGCGCACGGATTTCCCCTATGGCGATACCGCGGCCTTGCTGAATGCCATTCGCACAAAACTTTTTCCGCTTGGCGATCACATCCAATTCCTTTGCGGCCATGGGCCGGCATCGAGCTTTGGTGCGGAACGGCAGAGCAATCCCTTTGTCGGAGAAAACGCCAAATGAGCCCGGTGATTGAAACCGATACACCGCCGCTACCGGTGACACGACCGGAACTGGTTGGCATGTCCGCCACGCGGCTTGCGCGTATTCGCCCGGCGATGGAACGCGAAATGGCGGCGGGAAGGCTGCCGGGCTGTGTTGTTGCCATCGCACGTGATGGCAAGCTTGTGCATCTGGAAGCGATTGGCCATCGCGATCCCGAAAGTGGCGCGCCAATGCAGGCTGATGCGATGTTCTCCATCGCCTCCATGACCAAGCCCGTCACCGGCGTGGTGGCACTTTCGCTCATTGAAGAAGGCCGGATGCTGGTGACGGACCCGGTCGGTGCCTGGTTGCCGCCGCTCATGCAGATGCAGGTGGCGAAGCCAACGCCGGCGATGCTGTCTGGCAAAGGCCCGATTGAAACCGAAGCGGCGATCCGCCCCATGACGGTGCAGGATGCGATGCGCCACACCACGGGCCTGGTCTATGGCGGGCGTGATGGTTCGGCGGTGCATGCCGTGGCGCCGCCCGGCTCTTTCTGGGTCGCGGAAAACATGGATACGGAGAGCTTTGCGCAGACCCTTTGCGGTCTGCCGCTCCGCCATCATCCCGGCACGGTTTGGGAATATGGGCTTTCCACCGATGTGCTGGGCGGCGTTGCGGAACGCGCGGGTGGTGCCTCGCTTGGCGCGCTGATGCGGGAGCGTGTTTTTGCGCCGCTTGGCATGACGGAAACCGGCTATGTGTTGCCCCAGGAAAAACTGGCGCGCTTTGCCCGGCCCTTTGCGAAGGACCCGATCACCGGCGCCCCGCAATCCGTGGAAGCGCCGCTGCGTGCGCCAAAAATGGAAACCGGCGGCGCTGGTTTGGTTTCGACCGCTTCCGATTATCTGCGCTTTGCCGAAATGCTGCGCGCCGGAGGCATCTTGAATGGCGTGCGCGTGCTGGCGCCGCAAACGGTCGCCTGGATGGCATCGGATCATTTGCAGGGCATTGAAAATCGCGTGTCCTCCATGGACGCCGCTTTGCATGGTTATGGCTTCGGCCTGACCGTTGCCGTTCGGCTTTCGCGTGGTGGCTCGGGCCTCATGGGTGCGCCCGGCGCCTTTGGCTGGTCTGGCGTTTGGGGCACCTATTTCTGGGCCGATCCGGCGGAACGGCTGAGCGTTGTCTTCATGGCCCATGCGCCCGGCGAATTGCGCCAGCGCTATCGCCGCCTGATCAATATGCTGACCTATCAGGCGATAGAGGCATAGCGCGCAACAGCATCAGGGCGCCGCTGCGCCGAACAACCATTTGAGCGAGGCGAAGACCAGAAAGCTTGGAGAATCATCGCCTATGCCTGCGCCAACCCCTGCCGCCATGATGGGGCCGGACCGACCCAGCCGATGCCAAAGTCCAGCAGCGATAAGGTTCAGGTCCTTCTCGCCACGATCCTGCTGATTGCGCAAATAGCTGACGCCAAGTGATGTATCTTGGGCAATGTTCTGCGTGAGACCGGCGGCGAATTCATACCGCCCTGCCCTTTCGCCTGGGGCGGCATTGAATAATTCCGACCAGCCGGCATTGAAGGAAAACGCCAGCGGGCGCGGGCCTTCAATCAGGGTCTTGCTCAGCAGGCCAACAACCTGCCCGCTTTGTGATGGGCCGCTTGTCTCCCCATAGGCGGTGCGCAGGGCGCCGAAAACGCCAAGCGCCGGGCGCCAGCCATCTTCTTCCAGGATTTGCCAACGCAGCCCAAGCTGGGACAGCCCACCCCAAAGCCGCTTCGCATCATCCGCCGGGTAAGGCGCTGCGGGGCCGTATTCCGCTGTCTGCGCCACGCGCAGATCAAGCCCGCGCACCAGCCCCGCCTCGGCTTCCAACGCGCCGCCGTAAAGATCTCGGTTTGCGCCATCCCGTGCGCGTGAATAGCCAAGGCCAAGGCTCAATGTCTGGCCACCCCCAGGGGTGGGGGCCACGCCGATGATGCCGAAGGGGTCTTCCATTAAGGGCTCTGTCTCACCCTGCGCCGGCAGGATCGGCAGCACGATGATCAGCATCGGCAGCATCTGGCACAGCTTGCGAAGGATGAATTGTCTCATGTGGGGGCTCCACCGGCAAAGTCGGTTGAGAGGACGCGTCCGACTCGATCAGTCACCGATCAGCCTAACGCAAAAGCCTCAACTCGCCATCAGCGCCATGAAGCGCGCCGCCAGCCTTACCTCATTCAGCCGATCAGCGCGCCGCGCCTCGGTTTCGGGATCGCTGCCCCAGAATTCTTCCTGAAACAGCTCATCTATGATGGCCAGGCCGTGCGCTGCTTCGGCATCCAGCCGGCCATGGCTGAGCGCCAAGCCAAGCACCAGGCTGCCCAGCGCTGGCACAGCCACGCCAAGCGCGGCGAGCCCTGCCGCATCATGCCGCGCCACGGCGGCCTGAAGCGCGGCCAGGCTTGCCGGGGCTTGCGCCACTGGCATCAGCCCCTGGGTGGTATTGAGCGGCGCATCCAGCGCCAGCGCGGCCCATTCCAGCACGGGCTGCCAGGCCTCGGCCTGCCGCGCGGCAAGGCGGTGATCCTCTGCCCGGTAGCAGAGCAGATCCGTCTCACCATATCTCGTTATCCCTTCCACCATGGGCTTTGGGTCTGGCGCGATCCGTTCCTGGGCCGAGGCCAAAACCCGGGTCAGGGGCACATCGTCCTGGCGCATTTCGCCGCCCTTGGTGCCGCCAGCCTTGTGCCATTCCTCGGCAATGGCCTCAGCCAAGGGGCGGCTTTCGGTGGTGAGGATGCTGCCGCCCGGCAGCCGAAGTGGGCGTCCATCCAGCACCACCCCATAGCCGCCTTCAAGCCTTGGCACGGCCAGGGCCGCTTCCCAGAAACGCTTCATGGACCTTAATTTAGCGGGTCGGAAGCTAAAGAAAAGCGCTTGCCCGCCCCC
>JBIIGZ010000257.1:0-3506 GCA_044236185.1 Roseomonas sp.
TTTCGCGCGGCATCAAGGTGTGCAATGTGCCGGATTACGGCACGCAGGAAGTGGCGGAATTCGCCGTGCTGATGGCGCTTGGGCTGCGGCGCGGCCTGACGCTGTATCATGATACGCAGCGTGGCCCGATGCCCGCGAAATGGGCGGTGATGCCGCATCCGGCGGTGCGGCGGCAGGAAGTGCAAACCTTCGGCATTCTGGGCCTCGGGCGCATCGGCACGGCCGCTGCCTTGCGCGCCAAGGCGCTGGGCTATCGTGTGGTGTTTTACGATCCGGCTTTGCCCAATGGATCGGACCGCGCCATTGGCGTCACGCGCTGCCGCACGATGGATGAGATGTTGGCGCAGGCCGATGTGCTTTCGATCCATTGCCCCCTCACGCGCAAAACGCGGGGTTTGATTGGCGAACGTGAATTGCGCCTGCTGCCGAAGGATGCCGTCGTGGTGAATACGGCGCGTGGCCCCATTCTGGATATTGATGCATTGGAGCGTGTGTTGCGCGATGGGCATGTGGCGGCGGCGGGGCTGGATGTGATCCCGGTGGAACCGCCGGTGGAGCCCGTGCCATCGCTGCTGCAAGCCTATCGCAACAAGGAAGAATGGCTGGCGGGCCGGCTGATCATCACGCCGCATATTGCCTTCCATACGCCGCAAGCCTGGGATGATATTCGCCTGAAAAGTGCCGAGACCATGCGCGATGTGCTAGTGGAGGGGCTGAATACCAATGTCATCCCGCCTGACTCTGATTGATCGGGCGGGCTGATTTACGCGGCATGGTGCGTTATATGGGCGGAAAGACAAAAGAGGTTTCCGATGAATAGACGCACCATGTTGGCCGCGCCCTTGGCCGCGCCATTGCTCGCCGCCACCACTACCGCCCAGGCCCAGGCCGCGCTGGTGACCGAGGAATTCATGATCCCCGCCGGCGATGCGGGGATTGAGCTGTTTTTGCGCAACAAACGCCCGGAAAACCTGACCAGTTTCTCCCCGGCGCGGACAGTGATCTTTGTCCATGGCGCGACCTATCCCGCGCATACGGCCTTTGACCTGCCCTTGGGCGGCCTGTCCTGGATGGATTACATCGCCGGCCAAGGCTTTGACGTTTGGTGCCTGGATATTCGCGGCTATGGCCGCAGCACGCGCCCTGCGGAAATGAACCAACCGCCAGAGGCCAATCCGCCCATCGTGCGCGGTGAGACGGCGGTGAAGGATATTGCCACCGCTGCCGCTTTCATCCGCGAAAGGCGGAATGTCGCGAAGCTGGTGCATATCGGCTGGTCCTGGGGCAGCACGCTGATGGGCCGCTTCGCCGCCGATAACCCCGCTTTGGTGGAACGGCTGGTGCTGTTTGCGCCGCCCTGGTTGCGCGATGGGCCAAGCCTCGCTGGCGGTGCCGCACCGGCCACGCTTGGCGCCTATCGCACCGTGACGCAGGCGCAGGCGCGGGAACGCTGGATGACAGGTGTGCCGGAAGGCAAGCGCGCCGGCCTGATTCCGCCTGGCTGGTTTGAACATTGGGCCGGCGTCACCTGGGCGACCGATCCGGAAGGCATGCGGCGGAACCCTCAGACGCTCCGTGCGCCCAATGGCGTGCTGCTGGATAGCCGGGAATATGCGCAAGCCGGCCGGCCCTTCTGGGACCCCGCCAAGGTCACGGCGCCCACCCTGCTGGTGGTGGCAGAATGGGACCGCGATACGCCGCCCAGCATGGCACTCGCGATCTTCCCGCTGCTGACGAATAGCCCCGGCAAGCGCTTGGTGGTGCTCGGCGATGGCACGCATACCATTGTGATGGAACGCAATCGCGGCGCGCTGTTTCAGGCGGTGCAGGGCTTTCTGGTGGAAGTATCTGCCTGACGCCGCGTTTTGCCCCACGCCATGCTAAATCCTGTTTGAACGAATCGGAGACGCCTTACCCATGTCCAAACCCGCCCCCTCGCCCGGCCTGGTGGTTGACCGCAACCTCGCGCTTGAATTGGTGCGTGTGACGGAAGCCGCGGCGCTCGCGGCCTCTCGCTGGATTGGCCGGGGTGACAAGAACGCCGCCGATGGCGCCGCGGTGGAAGCCATGCGCAAGGCCTTTGATACGGTCGCCATCACCGGCACGGTGGTGATCGGCGAGGGTGAGATGGATGAGGCGCCGATGCTCTATATCGGCGAAAAGGTCGGGCTTTACGCCAAGGCTGGCGGTGGGCCGGAAGTGGATATTGCGGTTGATCCGCTGGAGGGAACCTCCATCACCGCCAAGGGCGGGCCGAATGCGATTGCGACGGTGGCACTCGCGGAAAAGGGCGGCTTTTTGCATGCGCCGGATATCTACATGGACAAGCTCGCGGTCGGGCCCGGCCTGCCGGACGGCATTGTGGATCTGGATGCGAAGCCTGAGGAAAACCTCCGCGAATTGGCGCGCGCCAAGAAATGCGACATTGGCGATCTGATGGTCTGCACGCTGGATCGCGACCGGCATAAGGAAATGATCCGCGCCTGCCGCGCTGCCGGCGCGCGCATCATGCTGCTCGGTGATGGCGATGTCTCAGGCGTTATTGCCGTCAGCCAACCCGAAGCGGGCGTCGATATCTACATGGGCTCGGGCGGTGCGCCGGAAGGCGTGCTGGCAGCGGCGGCTTTGCGTTGCATTGGTGGGCAGATGCAAGGCCGGCTGATGTTCGAGAATGAGGAACAGATCGCGCGCGCACGGTCCATGGGCATTACCGATCCCAATCGCAAATACAGTGTCGAGGAAATGGCCAAGGGCGATGTGATGTTTGCCGCGACGGGGGTGACAAGCGGCGCCATGCTGCGCGGTGTGCGGCGCTTTGCCGGGGGGGCTTATACCCATTCCATCGTCATGCGGTCCAAATCCGGCACAGTGCGTTATGTGGAAGGGCACCATAATTTCGCGCGCAAGCCCAGCGCCTTCATCGCTTGATCAGGGCGCGCCTATTTCATGGATGATCGCGCGCTGACAGGTCCCGTATTGGGTGTCACGCGCAGCGTCACTGGCCGCAGCTGGCAATGGCGCGCGGGCGATGCGCGGATTGGGCTTGGCATCGCGCAGCGTTTGGAATTGCCTGAGATGCTGGGGCGCTTGCTCGCCGCGCGCGGCATCGGCCTTGATGATGCGGCGGATTTCCTGGAGCCGAAGCTGCGTGCGCTAATGCCGGACCCAGCGCGGCTTGCGGATATGGAGGCGGCGGCGGATCGCATTGCGGTTGCGGTGCGCAGCGGTGAACATGTCGCGGTATTCGGCGATTATGATGTGGATGGCGCTTGTGCTGGCGCGCTGATGACACGGTTTCTGCGTGATCTGGGCTGCCAAGTCACACCCTATGTCCCTGATCGCATCCGGGAAGGCTATGGGCCAAATGCGCCGGCGATTGCAGCCCTTTGCGATGCCGGCGCTTCACTGATCATTTGCGTGGATTGCGGCATTGCGGCGGGTGTCGCTTTGGCGGCGGCGGAAGGCCGCGCCGATGTTGTGGTGCTGGATCACCACAAGGCGGAGGG
>JBIIGZ010000258.1:0-3497 GCA_044236185.1 Roseomonas sp.
GCATTCAGCGCATCTTCCCCGGCATGGCCGAAGGGCGGATGTCCCAGATCATGCGCCAGCGCCAAAGCCTCGGCCAAATCCTCATCTAGCCTCAGCAACCGCGCGATGGACCGCGCGATTTGCGCGACTTCAATCGAATGGGTCAGGCGCGTACGGAAATGATCGCCCTCATGATAGATGAAGACCTGCGTCTTGTATTGCAGACGGCGAAAGGCAGTGGCGTGGATGATCCGGTCCCGGTCGCGCTGAAAGGGCGACCGCGCATCGCCACCCGGCTCCGGGTACAAGCGCCCGAGCGAAGTCTCCGGCAGCACCGCATAGGGGGCAAGCGTCATGTGGCCCCCTGCCCTTTGGGCTCAATTGTTGCGGTTTTGGCCAGGGCTCGCATGGAAATGGTGGTTTCCGTGAAAAATCGCGTGATGAGGCGCTGTAACACCCGCCGCACAGCCCCCGCAATCTTTGGTGATTGGAAGCGGCGCCCAAAATGCCTATGTTGTCCTTCAAGGAGTCCACACCATGCCGGATGGCACCACCAACCCCGCCCAGTTTCGCGTCACCGCCAGCGCCGCCGCGCAGGTGGCCGATATCGCCGCGCGCGAAGGCAGGCCCGATGCGGGGCTTAGGCTTGCTGTGGAAGCGGGTGGCTGTTCGGGCTTTCAGTACAAATTCGGCCTGGAAGACGCGCCCGCGCCCGATGATCTGGTGATTGGCGAAGGCAAGGGCCGGGTTTTCATTGACCCCGTTTCGCTCGATCTGCTGGCCGGGGCGGAACTTGATTGGGCCGAAGCGCTGATCGGCGCACATTTCGCCATCAACAACCCGCAGGCGAGTTCCGGCTGCGGCTGCGGTTCTTCCTTCGCGATCGGCTGATCCCCCTGCTTCGTCTTTGCACCTTCAACGTCAATTCCATCCGCGCGCGCGCGGCCCATGTCGCGCGCTTTCTGGAACGCCAGCAGCCTGATCTGGTGTTTTTGCAGGAAACCCGCTGCACGGCGGAGCAAGTCCCCGCCATGGAATTCACGGGCCTTGGCTATAAGACCCATGCGGTGGGCCAGGCAGGCGGGCGGAATGGTGTTGCCGTGCTGTCGCGCATTCCCTTTGAGGTTCTGGCCGGAGCCCTGCCCGGCGATGCCGAAGATACCCAGGCCCGCTATATTGAAGTGGCGGCGGCGGGGCTGCGCGCCGCGGGGATTTACCTGCCCAATGGCAATTCAGGCGGCGAGGCCGGCTTTGCCTATAAGCTTGCCTGGATGGACCGGCTGCGCGCGCTGGTGCAGGCCCGGCTTGATGCTTTCCAGCCCTTCGCGGTGCTGGGCGATTATAATGTCTGCCCAACCGAGGCCGACCTGGCGCTCGGCGCCCTGCCGGCGACCGATGCGCTGGTCCATCCCGAAAGCCGGGCACGCTTTCGCGCGCTTTTGCATTTGGGCATGACAGATGCGCTCCGCGCACTGCACCCCAGCGAAACACTCTACACCTATTGGGATTACGGCGCGGCCTTTGAGGCCAATCGCGGCCTGCGCATTGACCACGCGCTGCTCAGCCCCGAATTGGCCGAGCGTCTGGAAGCCTGCGAGGTTGATGTGGCCCCGCGCGCCGAGGCGCAGCCTTCGGACCACACCCCGCTGATCGTGACCTTACGGGACACTTAAAAAAACCTATCTGAGCATCCGCCCAGGCCCAGCCTGCGCCACCGCAACCGGCCGGCTGAGCGCTCGGATCGGCGCCGAACGATAGGCATCAAGCCCCCGCCCCGGTGAGCCCCCACCAGCCAACCCGCCACCCCCGCCGCCAGGCAGTGGAATGATCTGCGCGCGTTCCGCCCGGTTGCTGAGCGAAATCCCGCCGGCACTCGCCAGCGCCACACTGCCCCAGCCGGCGCGCAGCCGCGCCAGCGCCATGGCCTCGGCCGAGCTATCCCCGGCATTGCGCGCTTCCTTTTCCCAGGCAGCCAGCACTTTTTCCCGGTATGGCCCCGCCCTTTCGGGTGTTTGCGAATGGTAATGCCCCGCCGCCTGGCGCCAATCCGCCCGCCCGCCATTGAGTTCCGAGAGGAAACGCGCCGCGTAGCGGGCATTGGTCAGCGGGTCGAAGGCCTGCTCAAGCGAGGCAAAGGCATTGGGGTGGTGATGCAGGTTGATCTGCATGCAGCCGACATCAATGATGCGCACGCCCCGGGCCTGCAATTGCCGCACATGGGCAATGGCTGCCTCTCGCGTTGGGAAATATTTGCCTTCCCCCTCCGCGTTGATGGTCCAGGGCCAGGGGGCGAATTGACCGGTTTCCGGGTCACGCCGGCCGGATTCAACCCGGCCAATAGCCTGCAAAAGCCCGCGCGGCAGGTTGGCACTGCGCTCGGCCTCAGAGATGGCAGCGCGGCACAAATGCCCTTCGCTGAAGCCCCTGGCAGGCATCAATTGCGCCATTGCCGTCAATGGCCAAAGCGCCAAGCCAAGCAGCGCAGCGCCAAGCAGCGCCAGCATGCGCGAAAGCTTTGGGATGAAGGAAAGGGCCAGAAGCATGACGCGCTCAGCGCAAGCAGCGTGCCAGATTTACCAATCTCGACCAGAAGCGACACAAGAAAACCTCTGGTTGGTATTGCAAAAGGCCATTTTGCTGCGCTGCAAAAAAATTATCTTGCAATGCGGGATAGGGGTACCTATATGCGGCGCGTGCGGCGGTTTCCGCTGCACATTCTTGGACGTTTCCTCCCTAAACTTGGCGGTGCCCTCGGGCACCGCCCTTTTTTTAGCCGCCTTGCTAAGCTGGGGAGAGGAAATCCCAATCCACCCGCGTCAGGCTTTCAATCAGGCTGGTCATGTCCCGCCGGAGTGGTCCAAAGCCCGGCAGGCGCTCAATCCGGGTCTCATCCATATAAAGGTTCCGCGCCAGCTCAATTTGTAGCGCATGAGTCGCTTCCCGGGGGCGACCATAATGGCGGGTGACAAAGCCCCCCGCATAAGGGTCATTGCGCCGGACCTTATAGCCAAGGCCCATCAGCGCTTCCTCCACCAGGCGGGTCGCGCGCGGCGTACAGGCTGTGCCATGGGCGTCCCCCAACACAAAATGGGGGGGGTTCGCCAAATGCGCGGGGTGCGCCGGCATGGAATGGCAATCAATCAGCAGGCAAAAGCCGAACCGCGCACGGGTTTCAGCCAGCAGCGCCGCCAAGGCCGCGTGATAAGGCTCCCAACACGCGCGGATGCGCGCCTCGGCCTCGGCAAAGCTCAGTTTGCGGCGGTAGATTTGCTCCCCCCCGGTGACGATCCGCGCGAGCGTGCCAAGCCCAGCGCCCACCCTGGGGCTCGCGCTATTCACCCAGGGCGGCAGGGGTTCGGTGAACATGGCCGGGTCCAATTCCCAGGCTTCCCTGTTCACATCGCACCAGACGCGCGGAAAGGAAGCCGCGATCAGCGGCGCGCCATGGGCGGGGGCAGCGCCAAAGAGTTCATCCACGAAGGAATCCTCACTCCGGCGGAGCGCTATGGGGTCCATAC
>JBIIGZ010000114.1:0-11285 GCA_044236185.1 Roseomonas sp.
AACAGCCTTCCGCCCCGCAATCAGCGCAACACCCTGTGGCCCAACCTTCTCAGCATGCGGGTAATTCGCCGGCACGGCGCAGGTATCACCCTGGCGGAAGGTCTCGGCCTTGCCATCGCGCGTGATCGTGATCTCACCGCCAATCACCATCAGCCTTGCATCCCAATCATGGCCATGTTCGGTGTTTTCCTCATTGGCGCGAAAGCCACCGTAAAACACGCCGTAGCCATCGCGCTTCAACTCGGCTTCAAATTCTTCACGGGTCATGGCGCTTTCCTTTTCTTTCTGCTGTTCACCCCAAGCCAAGTGCCGCGAATAACCGGGCCGCCGGCGGCCAGGCTTCCATCACCGCATCGCGCTTGATGATCGCGGCAAGCCCGCCACCCAATACTAGCGCAACGGATGCCACCCAGGCGGCGCGCAGGGCGCGCGATGAAGCTTCATTCGCGGCCTCGGGTGGGCTATCGGCTGCTGCCGAGGGCTCGGGGCGAGGTTCCTCGGCCAATGCGGCCGGTTCAGGGCGGGGCTCTTCCACCACCAGGGCCGGGGGTGGGGGCTCCGGTGCGTGGAAGGCGACAGGTTCCGGTTCAGGCGCGGGCGGTTCCGGCATGGGGAACACTGTCCCGCATTGGCCGCAGCGCAAGGGGCGCGTGCGGTCGCGCATCAGGCGCTCCGGCACATCAAACCCAGCTTCGCATTTCGGGCATTCAATCAGCATCCGGCTATTTTCCGCCAGCAACGGCGTCTCGGCAAGCGAAAGATTGAGCCCCCCACCCCTACCATGCGAAACAAGCATGATGGTGAGATTCGGGCGCGTCGGGCTGGCCTATCCAAACCCCCAGGGTGAACCGGGGCAGGCCGCGCTGCGCGATGTCTCCTTCGCGCTGGGGGAGGGTAGCTTTACCTGGCTGCTCGGGCCTTCCGGGGCGGGGAAAAGTTCAATCCTAAGGCTGATGCATGCCGCCATCAGGCCAACAAGCGGCGTGGTTTCGGTGCTGGGCACCGATATCGGGCAGGCGGAACGGGCAGCCCTGCCGGCGCTAAGGCGCAAGATCGGCGTGGTGCATCAGGAATTCCGCCTGCTGGGCCATCTTTCCGCCTGGGATAATGTGGCACTGCCGCTGCGCCTCGCGGGCCGGGCAGAAGGCGCGGTCAAGCAGGATGTCAATGAAATCCTCGATTGGCTGGGCTTGGCGGCAAAAGCCGGGCGTGCGCCGGCGGAACTTTCCGGCGGCGAACAGCAGCGCATCGCCATTGCACGCGCCATCATCACGCGTCCCGCCCTGCTGATTGCCGATGAACCGACATCCGAATTGGATGTGTTTGAAGCCCGCCGCTTGATTGCACTGTTTGTGGAAATGAACCGGCTTGGCACCGCAATAGTGGTAGCGACCCATTCCGAGGATTTGCCCGCGCGTCACCCGGCGCGCGTCATCACCCTGGCAGAAGGCCGCGTCATTGATGCGCCGTGAAGCAGGCGGCAGGGGGGACCCGATTGGCCTGCGCGGCGCGCTGGCGGATCGGCTGCTGGTGGCGCTGATTGCCGCGATGGCGCTTTTCGCGACCTGTGCGGTGGCGGGGCATGAGGCTGTCAGCCAACTCGCCAAGCGCTGGCAGCAGGGGGCGAATGCTGCCGTCACGGTGCAAATTCCAAACCCCACGCCCGCACGCATGGAAGCGGCACTGGAAGTGCTGCGCGCCCTGCCCGCGGTGGGCGAAGCGCAGGCGGTGGATACGGCGCGCATGGCGGAATTGCTGCGCCCCTGGTTGGGTGATGTGGCGGGGTTGCCGCTGCCCGGCGTGATTGAATTGCGTCTGGCGGATCTGGCGGCGGACCCGGTGCTGATTGGCGATAGGGTAGCGGAGGCCGTGCCAGGCGCGGTGACGGAAGCGCATGGGGTTTTTGTCGCCAGGCTTGCCGCGGTGGCGCGCGCACTTTCGGCCGCCGCCTTGGCGGCGCTGCTGCTGGTGGCGGTGGTGGGGGCTTCGGTCGTGGTGCTTGCGGTGCGCGCAGGCATTGCGGCGCGGCGGGATTCCGTGATGGTGCTGCATATGCTGGGCGCGCCGGACCGCGATATTGCCGGGCGCTTCGCGCGCCGCACCGCCTGGCTTGCCCTGTTGGGCGCAATCCTGGGGGTGGCTTTGGCGGCCGGCCTGGTTTGGGCGCTGCTGCAACTCGCCGGGCCGATCCTGCCTGACATCGGCTCGCAGGACCTGCCGTGGCTCGCCCTTGCCGCTATACCGCTTAGTGCTGCCTTGATCGCCTGGGCCGCGACCATGGCGAGCATTCTATTATGGTTGCGGCGCTTGCCATGATGCTGCGGCAGCTTTGGTTATCGGCCTTGGCGGTGCTGCTGCTTTGGCTCGGCGGCTTCATCTGGTTCCTGCGTGCCGTGCAGGAAAGTGCTGCGGACGGCAGCACCACAGACGCCATTGTCGTGCTGACCGGCGGGACTGAGCGTGTCGAGACCGGCTTTCGCCTGCTGGAAGAAGGCGCCGCGCCGCGGCTTTTTGTCTCGGGCGTGCATCCTGATTCGCGCTTGGCTGATCTGGCGCGCGGTGCGGGGGTGGATCCCGCGAAGCTTGCAGGCCGGGTGGAACTTGGCCATGCCGCGGCCTCCACACGCGGCAATGCGGTGGAAATCACGGCATGGGCGAAGCAGCGCGATGTTGCCTCAATCCGGCTGGTGACGGCGGGCTATCACATGCCACGCGCACGCACGGAATTGCGCCGCGCCATGCCGCGCTTGCAGGTGCAGGCGCATCCCGTCACGCCGGCCCGGTTGCGCGCGGAAGGCGCCTTTTGGCAACCCCGCAATTGGAGCCTTTTGCTTGATGAATATATGAAGTTCCTCGGTGCCGAGCTTGGGCTTTCGGCGATCTTCGGTGGTAGGCGGATATGATCTGGTTGCGTTCCTGCATCTTCAACCTGCTGTTCATGACCATCACGGCCTTTGCCGCCATGATCGCAATGGTCTTGCTGCCTTTTCATCCGCGTTTCATCCGGCGCTTCATCCAGCTTTGGGCGCGCTTGATCATCTGGCTGCTGCGCATCATCTGCAATATTCGTGTCGAAGTGACCGGTCGGGAAAATATCGCGCCGGGGGCTGCGATCATCGCCTCCAAACATCAATCCGCCTTTGATACCTTTGTCTGGCCCGCCTTGTTGGATCAGCCAAGTTATGTGCTGAAGCGCGAATTGCTGAACCTGCCCTTTTGGGGGCGCGTCGCGCGGCATAGCGGGGCGGTGGCGGTGGATCGGGATGGCGGGGGCGCGGCACTGCGCGCCATGGTGCGTGATGCGAAGCGCGTGTTGGAAGAAGATCGGCCCTTGGTGATCTTCCCTGAAGGTACACGCTCTGCCCCTGGGGAAATTGTACCCTATCAACCGGGCGTTGCCGCGTTGGTCATGGGCAGCGGCGTGCCTTGCTATCCGGTGGCGACCAATAGCGGGCGGCATTGGGGAAGGCGCGCCTTTCACAAGATGCCGGGGGTGATTGCCATTTCCATCCTGCCGCCCTTGCCGGCAGGCTTGGCGCGCAAGCCGCTGATGGAAGCGCTTGAGACGCAGATTGAGGCAGAGACCGCGCGCCTGCTGCGGGACGCATAAGGCAAACCCATGCTGCGGCGCTGCGATTTCCTGCGCCCCGGCCTGATTTGGCGATCAGATAAACTATTCTATAAGGGACCCAACGGTTGGTGACCCTGGGGCTATCCCGGAATGGGGCCGCCCTGGGACGGGATTGCTGATGCCAATCAAGCGCGATGAAGTTGCAAGGCCCGAAGCCGGGTTTGAAGAATTGCGCGCCGGCAATCTGGGCGTACGCTTGGCGGTGACGACTGAGGAAATCGATGCGGTGCAGGCGCTGCGTTACCGCGTTTTCTATCAGGAAATGGGCGCCCGGGCCGATGCCGCTACCGCCGCCAGCCATCGTGACCGCGATGATTTTGACGCCATCGCCGATCATTTGCTGGTGGTGGATCATGACCGGGGTGAGGGGCCGGAATCGGTTGTCGGCACCTATCGTCTGATTCGGCGCGAAGGGGCGGAAAAGCTCGGGCGTTGGTATTCCGAAAGCGAATATGATGTCTCGCGCCTGGTGGCCTATCCCGCGCCGGTGCTGGAATTGGGACGGTCTTGCGTGGACGCGGCCTATCGCAGCCGCGGCACGCTGCAATTATTGTGGGATGGCATTGCGGCCTACGTCTTCCGCCATGATATTGCGCTGATGTTCGGCTGCGCTTCTCTGCCTGGCACTGATTTGGATGCGCTGGCCGATCAATTGACCTATTTGCATGCCTTCCATCTGGCGCCAGAAGAATTGCGCCCCCGCGCGCTGCCGGAGCGCTTTGTGGAAATGCGCCGCAAGGACCCGGCCAGCATTGACAAGCGCGCCACCCTCGCTGCCTTGCCACCTTTGGTGAAGGGCTATTTGCGGCTTGGTGGTTTTGTCGGCGATGGTGCGGTCTTGGATGAACAATTCAACACCACCGATGTATCAGTCGTGGTGAAGACCGATCTGGTTACGCAGAAATACCGCAAGCATTATGAACGCAAGCACGCTGATCGGTAAGCATATGGCGTGATCCGTCTCTAGGGCGTACTGCGTTCACACGGGTTCACGAAACCCGCTCTATAGCTCTATTTTTCGAGCATCTTCACGCGTTCAGATTTTCCATCTGAACGCGATCTGCTCTGAGGTTCACGCCACAACAGGGTCAGAACGGCAGCAGGATATCCATCAATTCCTGCCCATAGCGTGGCCGCTGGACATCGCTGATCGTACCCCGCCCGCCATAGGTTATGCGCGCTTCCGCCAGCCGGTCATGCTTCACCGTGTTGTCGGAACCAATATCCTGTGGCCTGATGATTCCACCCACCTGCAAGTCGCGCAATTCCTGATTGACACGTACCTGCTGGCGCCCAACCACTACCAGATTGCCATTGGGCAATACCTGGGAAACCGTGGCGGCGACCCGCATATTGATCTGTTCGGAACGCTTGAGCGTGCCGGCGCCATTCACATCACTGGCGGAACTGGCGGACACCGCCCTTGAAGGATCAAAGCCGGTTGGGAAAAGCCTGCCAAAAGATGATTCCAGGCCGAGCAGATTGGGTATCCCCATGCTTTCGCTATTGTCGCGATTGCGCTTGGTTGAATTTTCCATATCCGCCTCATCCTGGATGGACACCAGAATGGTCACAAGATCACCAACCGATGCGGCGCGCTGGTCACGCAAAAAGGTCCGGCTGCCCTGGCGCCAAAGGCTATTATTCTGCAACGGCGGATCGCTCGGGTTTGGCATTGGCATCGTCACTGGGCGCCAGCGCGGATCGGAAGTCGGGTTTTCAATTCCTGCCAATTCCGGGCCCTGACCAAGACGCGAAAGCCGCTCGGCGGAACTGCAAGCGGAAAGGCTGGCAGCCGCCAGCAGAAGAATGGGCAAACGCATCATCAACTCCTTTGCGCCGCGCGGATCGGGCCAGCACCAAGGCTCACCCGCACGCGGCCCGGTCCAATCGCTTCAGCCTCCACCACATTGCGGGAAGAGATGTTCATCACACTGAGCCGCCCCCCGCGAGGCGCTGCTTCCATGGCGCGGCCTTGGGTGGTGAGGGAAAGCCCTGGGCCTTCGACAACCATCGTCACGATTTCATTCTTGGCGATGATATGGGCCTGCATCAGATCCGCACCCATGAAGGGCAGATCGGTACTGATAGGGCGGCGCAATTGCATCCCCACCACATCTTCCAGGCGCTGCGTCGTGCCGGGGCGCACACGTTCAGCGCGCAGCTGCACCAGCTTGGCATCTTCGGGCTTCACAACCTCACCGACTGAAAGCCGCCTTGTGGCAACAACCGCCGGCACTGTCGCGATGGCGCGGCCTGCGACACGCATGCGAATGCTTGGCATGCCATCGGCCATCACAATCAAGGTGGCTGCAAAGCGATTGGAAGCCGTTTCGTAATTGCCACCTTCGGCAGAAAGCCGAGGAATCGCGCTCAGCGGCAGGATGGGGGGTGAAAAAGCGGCAAGCTCAAGCTCCGCATCGGCGGGCAGGCCAAGGCCAAGCAGCTCCTCACGCAAAACCTCAATCGCCGCCTCACGCGATAGGGCCCGGCCCGGGCGTTCAAGCACCGTGCGTTCCGCCCCTGAGGTCGGGCGCCAATCCACATTGAACCGCCGCGCAATGCCGGCAAGTTGTGCTGCTTCAATGACAAAGCGCTGGCCTGGATTGGGGGCAGCACCAACAACAACGTCGCCGCGCGCCGTTCCCTCGAAAATATCGGAAACGCGAATGACCTGATCGTCCACAAGGGTGTGGGACCGCACCACCACCACCTGTGCACGCGCCTTGCGGGGCAGCGCCAGCAGCCCCGCCGGCAGGAGAAGGAAGAACCGCCTATCCATCAGCGTAGCCTTGTCAGCGTTGAGAGCATTTCATCGCTCGCGGAAATGACGCGCGAATTCATCTCATAGGCGCGCTGCGCCGTGATAAGCGCCGTGATTTCCTGCACGACATTGACGTTGGAGGTTTCGATGAAGCCCTGCAGCACTTGGCCATAACCCGCCGCACCCGGCACACCCTGCTGCGCATCACCCGAACCGGGAGTGGCCAGGAACAGGTTTTCACCAATGGCTTCCAAGCCGCCTTCATTGGCGAAGATCGCAAGCTGGATCTGGCCGACATTCTGCGGTTGAATCTGGCCATCAATCTTGGCCAGCACTTCGCCGGTCGCATTGATGGTGACATCACGCGCCGCTGGCGGGACGGTGATGGCGGGCTGTACCGTGAAGCCTTCTGCGGTGACGATGGTGCCCTCCGCTGAAAGCCCGAAAGTGCCATCGCGCGTATAGGCGGTTTCACCGGAAGGCATCTGCACCTGGAAATAGCCATTGCCGCGGATCGCGATGTCGAAGCGGTTTTCGGTCTGTTGCAGATTGCCCTGTTCGCTGATGCGGTAAATCGCCGCCGTGCGCACACCAAGACCAAGCTGCGCGCCGGAAGGCAGCAGCGTGCCCGTATCGGCGCTTTGGGATCCGGTGCGGCGCAAATTCTGATAGATCAGGTCCTGGAATTCGGCCCGCCGCCGCTTGAAGCCCGTGGTCGAGATATTGGCGATATTGTTCGAAATGACTTCGATATTGTTCTGTTGGGCCTGCATGCCCGTGGCGGCGATTTGCAAGGAACGCATGTGGGAATTTCCTATTCTGGCTTATGAAGACCGGCGGCGCATGATGCGCTCCACCGCATTGGTAATGCGTTCACCTTCGCGTTCGGTGAACATGCTGGCGTATTGGAATTCGCGCATTTCGGCAGTCAGGCGCGTCATTTCCAACACCGGTGAAATATTGCTGCCTTCCAGCGCACCCTGCACCACCTTGGGGCGTTCAACCGGAACCGGCGCCTCATTCTTGGCATCGAATAGGCGGTTGCCCTCGGCCATCAGGTTCTGCGGATTGTCGAAGCGCACCAGCTTCAGGCGCCCGATTTCGCCATTCTCGCTTTGAATGACGCCCGACTTGGTGATCTCGATCTGGGTGTCCTGGGCAGAAAAGGCGATCGGGCGGTTCCGATTATTCAGCACTGCATTGCCTTCCTGATCGACCAGCCGGCCATTGGCACCGATGGAAAACCGCCCGGCGCGCGTATAGCGCTCACCCTGCGGGGTTTCGAGGACAAAGAACCCTTCCCCATCAATCGCCACATCCAGCTTGTTGCCGGTGGTTTGCAGGGGGCCCTGGGACATATCGCGCCAGGTCGCGCGGTCCTGGGGGAAGGACATGGAAGAATCGCCCGGGAGTCCGCCGGCACCGCGCAGGTTCACCATGACTTGGCCAAAGACCGGCCGCATGGCCCGGAAGCCCGGCGTATCCGCATTGGCAATATTATGGGCCAAAGCCTGGGTGGACCGGTCCTGAAGCGACAAGCGCGACAGCAGGATGTAGCTGGGCGAATCCATAAAGGCTCCCTCAATCGGGTCCTGCACCAGGGACCCTTGCCAGTGCAAAAAACCAAGGAACCGACGCATTTGGCCGGTTCCGAAAAACCTTGGTGCAACCGGCGTGCCATCCTTTATAGTGGTGTTTCAGGGCAGAACTTGCCGATCAAAACCTTTTTCGCCCGGCAAGCCCTGCCGCAAGGCTTCCTTAATCGGAGCCTGTCACAATGCGTCGTGAAGGAGACATGGATGTCAGGGCAAATTGAGGCCAGTGAGGAAGTACAGGAGGTCAAGAAGGGCGGGGGGCGCAAGAAGCTTCTCATCCTTTTGGGCGCGCCTGTGCTGCTGGTCGCGATCGGGGCCGGGCTTTGGTTTGGAGGCATCCTGCCGCCACTACTCGGTATGGGTCAGCCCCCTCAATCGGCAGAAAGCCGCGAACCCGGGCCGCGTACCGTTTCGTTCCTCGACATGCCGGAGATTGTTACCAACCTCAACGCACCGGGGCGGCGGGCGGTTTATGTGAAACTCCGCAGCAAGCTTGAATTGGCGCGGCCTGAGGATGGCGCGGTGGTTCAAGCTTCCATGCCGCGCCTGCTTGATCTGTTTCAGACCTACCTTCGTGAGGTCCGGCCAGAGGAATTGCGCGGCTCGGCTGGTACGCAGCGCCTGCGGGAAGAATTGGTGGCCCGCGCCAATATCGCGGTGGCCCAGGCCGGCCGCGGTGATGCGCAACAGATCCGTGTCAATGACGTGTTGTTCCTGGAGATTCTGGTCCAATGAGCGGCACGGGCGAAGAGGAAGACCTCGCTGCGGCCTGGGGGGCCGCGCTTGAGGAGGAAGGGGCCACTGAAGCGCCGGCGGCACCCGCCGTTGCCGCGGATGCGGCGCGCGTTTTGAACCAGGCTGAAATTGACAGTCTTTTGGGATTTGGCGTCGGCCCCTCGCGCGAAGCCGAGGAAAGCGGCATCCAAAGGATCATCTCCTCTGGCCTGATTTCCTATGAACGCCTGCCGATGCTGGAGATCGTGTTTGACCGGCTGGTCAGGCTGATGTCGACAACGCTGCGTAATTTCACCTCAGACAATGTGGATGTCTCGATTGACGGCATTGTGTCGCTGCGTTTCGGGGATTACCTGAATTCAGTGCCGCTGCCTGCCATGCTCGGCGTCACACGGGCCGATGAATGGGACAATTACGGCCTGGCGGTGGTCGATTCGGCGCTGATCTATTCGGTGGTGGACGTGCTTTTGGGCGGGCGGCGTGGCACGGCCGCGATGCGTATTGAAGGCCGGCCCTATACCACCATCGAACGCACCTTGGTTGAGCGTCTGGTCAGTGTGGTACTGGATGATTTGACATCCGCCTTTGAACCGCTCTGCCCGGTCAATTTCCGCTTTGAACGGCTTGAAGTGAATCCGCGCTTTGCCGTGATCAGCCGGCCATCCAATGCCTGTGTGCTGGTACGGCTGCGCGTGGATATGGAAGATCGTGGCGGGAAGCTCGAAATCCTGCTGCCTTATGCCACTTTGGAACCAGTGCGCGAATTGCTGTTGCAGCAATTCATGGGCGAAAAATTCGGCCGCGACAGCATTTGGGAAACCCATTTGGCCGAGGAATTGCGCCACACCGATATTGGCCTGGATGTGGTGCTGGATGAACAGATGATGCCGCTGTCTTCGGTGCTGAACCTCAAGGTGGGGGACCAGATCGCGCTTGGGGTCCCGCCGGGGGCGCCCGTCAGGCTGCGTTGCGGCGATGTGCCGCTTTTTGAAGGCGAAATGGGTCGCAAGGGCCAACGGCTCGCGGTCAAGATTGATCGCGAGATTGAACGTCGGAAGGGGGCTTCGTCATGATGTCGCTCTCTTGGCTGGAATGGGGCCTGCAATTGGCCGTGCTGGTGTTGCTTGGCGCGGCCATCCCCTTCGCCATTCGCCTGGAACGGGCGTTGCGTGAAATCCGCAAAGACCGTGCGGCCATGGAAACCAGCGCCCAGGGTCTTTCGGAGGCGGCGGGGGCGGCGGAATCGGCCATTCTGCGCCTGCGCGCCACCGCTGAACTGGCCGGCCGGCAGGTGCAGGAACGTGTGACCACAGCGGAACCGCTGCGCGATGATTTGCGCTTCCTGATCGAACGCGCGGAGACACTTGCGGATCGGCTGGAATCCCTCGTGCGTGCTGGCCGCCCGATGGCCGGACATGAAACGCCCCCGGCCCCGGCGGCAGCCCGCCCAACTCGTGAGCCGCCAAGCGATGCCGGTCCGCTTCGCAGTCAAGCGGAACGCGATTTGCTGCGTGCCCTTTCCATCGGTACCGGAAAGGGGGCCCGCTGATGTTCAAACCGCGCCTTTTACCCTTGGCGATCATCGCCATGGGTGGCTTATTCCTTGTAAAATCAGAAAATGTCATCCGCCCGCTGCTGCGCGGCGAACCGGCTTCCGCGCCTGCCATGGCGCCAGCGCGGGCGGCAGATATTGCCCCCCCGCTTGCCGTCGCCCCCGATTCGCAGCGGCCAACAGGTGGCTTTCAGCGGCTTGGTGACAGGCCGCAGGAGGGGCTGGCTGATGCGCCCAACCCGATCTCTCAGGCGGAACGCGCCTTGCTGGAACAATTGCGCGCCAGGCGTACTGAGTTGGAAGCACGGGAACAGACCATCGCCTCCCGCGAATTGGTCCTGGCGGCGGCGGAACGCCGCCTGGGCCAGCGCATCGAAGAACTGACCCAGCTTCAGCAGCGGCTTGAGGGCATGGAGCGCAGCCGTGGCGAACGCGAAGAAGCGGGTTGGCGCGGCCTTGTACGTACCTACGAAAATATGCGGCCGCGCGATGCCGCCGCGATTTTCGAGGAATTGGAATTGCCTGTCGCGATCCAGATCCTGGACCGCATGGGCGAACGGAAAATGGCACCGGTGATCGGTGCGATGCGGCCTGAAAAAGCCCGGGTTCTCACCGCCGAATTGGCGAGACACCGGGCCAATCGGCCGGGAAGCGAGTAGGCCGAATGATCCGGTCGGCAAACGGTGGAGAACCATGGATAAGAACATCAATGTCCTGATTGTGGACGACTATCGGACGATGCTGCGCATCATCCGCAACCTTCTGAAGCAGCTTGAATTCAACAATGTTGATGAAGCTGTGGATGGGCAGGAAGCCTTGGCCAAGCTGCGCGCGGGCAATTTTGGGCTCGTGATCAGCGATTGGAACATGGCGCCCATGACTGGGCTTGACCTGCTCAAGGAAGTGCGGGCGGATCAGCGTCTCAAGAACATGCCGTTCATCATGATTACCGCCGAAAGCAAGACCGAAAACGTGGTGGCCGCCAAGCAGGCTGGCGTTTCCAATTAC
>JBIIGZ010000115.1:0-11201 GCA_044236185.1 Roseomonas sp.
CGCTGCTGCTGCCGCTGCTCTGCCAAGGCCCTCCCCCTGGCAGGCCAGCGCATCCGTCCAGGGCGATGCGCTGCGGCTGCGCCTGACCGGCCCGGGGCTTGGTCGCGAAAGCCTGAAGGAAGCGCTTTTCATTCCGGGCCTTGGCGGGCTTTTGGATCACCCTGCGCCGCAAAAACTGACCCAAGGGCCGGATTGGCTGGAATTGACGCTCAAACGCGCCGAACGCTCGGAAAACCTCGCGCAACTTGAAGGCGTGCTGCTGGTGACCGATCAGGGCGGCCGGCGGCTTGGCTATGAGATCGCCACCCCCCTGCTGCCGGGTGCCGCCTTCCTGCCGCTGTGGCAGGCGCTGATTTTTGCGCTGCTGGGCGGGGTCATCCTGAACCTGATGCCCTGCGTCTTTCCCGTACTCGCCATGAAGGCCATGGCCTTGGCGCGGCTGGGCGGCGCAGCGCGGGGTGCGGTGCGCCTTGAAGCGGCCGCTTACACCGCCGGCGCGGTGGTAAGCTTTGTGGCCCTTGCCGGGCTGTTGCTGGTGCTGCGCAATGCGGGGATGGCGCTGGGCTGGGGCTTTCAATTCACCTCGCCGGTTTTTGTGCTGGCGATTGCCTGGCTGATGCTGGCGGTCGGGCTGAACCTTTCGGGCGTTTTCGCACTTGGCGGGCCGATTGGCGCGGGCGGGCATATCGCGGCGCGCGGCGGGTTCTTGGGCAGTTTCGCGACCGGGGCGCTGGCTGTGCTGGTGGCCAGCCCCTGCACGGCGCCCTTCATGGCGGCGGCGATTGGCGCGGCCTTGATCATGCCGGCGCCGGCGACGCTTGCGGTCTTTGCCGCGCTTGGTCTTGGGCTTGCGGCACCCACGCTGATCCTGGCGCTGGCGCCGGGCCTTGCGCGCAAGCTGCCGCGGCCTGGCCCCTGGATGGAGAAGCTGAAGCACATCATGGCCTTTCCCATGTATGGCGCCGCGCTGTGGCTGGTTTGGGTGCTTTGGGCGCAAAGCGGCTGGCCCGGCGTGGCCCTGGCGCTGGCGGGCGGGCTTGGCCTCGGCCTCGCCGCCTGGGTGCTCGGCCGGGCGCAGCGCGATGGCCGACGCGGCCTTCAGCTTGGCGCTGTGCTTGCCGCGCTGGCCCTGGTTTTGGCGCTACCCTTTGGCCTGACCGCCGCCCCGCCACCCCCCGCCGCTGCCGAGACCGCCGAAAGCTGGACCCCCGCGCGGGTGGAGGCGCTGCGCGCGGAGGGCAAGGGCGTGTTCCTCAATGTCACCGCCGCCTGGTGCATCACCTGCCAGGTGAATGAACGAATCGCGCTTCGCCGGGATGCCGTGCAGTCCGCCATGGCCGCGCGCGGCATTTTCTATTTGAAGGCGGATTGGACGCGGGGCGATCCCGCCATCGCGGCGCTACTCCGCGCCCATGGCCGGGAAGGCGTGCCACTTTACCTGTTCTGGCCGCCGGGCGGGGGGGAGGCAGTCATCCTTCCCGAAGTGCTGACCGAGGCCATGGTGCTGCGCCAAATCGGCGCGCCTTGACCATAATGCTTGACGCCCCCCGGGGGCAGCGGGCTATCTGGACGATATCGGCATAAAGACCGGACCCAGCGCGTAGGCGCTGGCGCAAATTGAGGCTGGCTTGGCTTTGTGAACGCATTTCTGCGTGAGGCCAGCTTTCAGGCTTTGCGCCCCCAAAGGGTCCTATCATGCCGCTTGCCGAAACCTCTGCCGATCCAAAGGCCATGCCGGATTTTCTGCGGCTGGTTGGGGCTGAGCTTTGGGCAAAGCGACTCGCGGATCTGGGGCGGCGGGCGCAAGCCGGCGCTTTCCTTGGCCGCGCCACGCAACATCGCCATGCCTTGGAATTTGCCTTGGCGCGTGCAGCACGCGGCACAGCGCAGGGCAGCGCGGAACGCCGCGCGCTGGGCTTCGCAGCAGAAGCGGTCCGTTTGGCCAATGGCTTGCCCACAGCGCGGCGAGAGAAGCTGCGCGCCGCCATCACCCAGGGGCTTTCCGGTGAGGCAACGCTGATCCCGTTGTTCCATTTGCTGCGGAGCGCCGCCCTTTATCGCGCGCAGGGTTTTGAGGTGCGCTTCACTGGCCTTGCGGAAGACAGCGCGCATGATCTTACCATCAGCCGCGGTGGTGCTGTCGCGGAAGTGGTGTGCGAAACCATCTCCGCCGAAGAAGGCCGCCCGGTGCAGCGCGGGCATTGGTATGCGCTGATGGATAGCGTCAATCCCGAATTGCAAACCTGGCTTGCCGCGCATCCTGGCCGCTATGTGCTGCGCATGACCCTGCCGGATGGGCTTTCCGGCCCGGATAAGACAGTGGAATTGCAAAGGCGCATCATGGCCATGCTGGCCGCCGAAAAGCGCCAGGATAGCAGCGCCGATGCGGTGCTGAAGCTTGACCCGCTGGTGCTGGCTGGCGCGCAGGCCGATCCGCTTCCTGGCAGGCTACGTCAGCAATTCGGGCCAGAGGCGCATCTGGCCGTGACCGGCGATCCCGCCGGCGGATCGGTGTTTGTCTTGGCTGCGCGTGCTGGTCAGGAAAACAGCATTTCCGATGCCGTCGCAGCCCGCATGGCAGGGGCGGCGGCAGAACGGCTATCTGGAGCCAAGCCTGGCATAGTCTCGGTTTTTATCGAGGATATGGACCGCGCGGAATGGCGGAGCCTGCGCGATGAATTGGCGCTTGAAGGGGCGGTGCGCCGCTTCCTGGCGGGCCATGCGGCGCGGCGCGTGGTGGCCGCTGCCTGTTCCTCACGCGCTGAGCTTTTCGGCTTGGCGCCACCTGATTCGGTGGCGGGTGGGGAGCTGCGTTTCCGCAACCCATCCCACCCTTCTGCCAAATCCGCCGCACTTGCGCCGGCGATACTATCCAATGATGCGTAAAAAAACCTCGCCAGGATAGCGCAGGCAAGCGGCGCTATCGCTGGCGGTTAAGCGCCATCAGCGCCCGGTAAATTGCGGCGCGCGCTTGTTCAGGAAGGCGCTGACCCCTTCCTGGAAATCGGCGCTGGTGAAGCACATGGTCACCAGATCATCACCCTCAACCTCGCTGGTGGCCTTGCGCAGCCGGCGGATCGCTTCCTTGGTGGCGCGCAGCGTCAGCGGTGCCAAGCCCGAGATATTGGTCGCCAATTCCATGGCGCGCGCCGACACATCATCGGGTGTTTCCAGCATTTCGGAAATCAGGCCGATATGCTTCGCCTCATCAGCGGAAAACAGCCGCGCGGTCATGATCATTTCAGTGACGGCAGCGGGGCCAACCAGCGCATAGAAGCGCGCGAAATTGTGCATGTTCAGGATATTGCCGAGCGTCTTCGCAATCGGCAGACCGAAGCGGGCACCCTTATCGGCAATGCGGATATCGCAGCATCCGGCAATGCCAAGCCCGCCGCCAGTGCAAGCCCCGGTAATGGCCGCGATCACGGGCTTGGTGCAGCGCTCGAGCGCGCCAAGCACCTTATCAATGCGCGCTTCGTAATTCAGCGCATCCTCGGCGGTGCGAAATTCGCGGAATTGGGAGATATCGGTGCCGGACGCAAACGCCTTGCCGCCCGCACCCATGATCACCCATACGCGGATAGCGGGATCGGCGCTGATCTCATCGGCCAATTCGGCCAGGCGCGCATACATGGCGAAGGTCATGGCATTGCGCGCTTGCGGGCGGTTGAAAGTGGTCCAGGCAATGCCGCCTTCGCGGATTTCGTGCAGCAGATCTTCGCTCATGGTCATATCCTTGGGTTTTGGTGGGCGCATGGGTAGCGCGCGGCGCGGAGGCGTCAACCCGGTCTCTTGCCCGGGGGCGGCGGCAATGCCAACAAGGCGCCGAATTTTCTTGGAGACACCGCCATGATGCCGCTTTCCCGCTTTACCGTGCTTGACCTCACGCGTGTCCGTTCCGGCCCCACTTGTGTGCGCCAGCTTGCGGATTGGGGTGCCAATGTCATCAAGGTGGAAGCAACCGATGAGGTTGATACCGGCAAGGGTCTGGGCGGGGAGCGTCATGGGCCGGATTTCCAGAATACGCACCGCAACAAGCGCGGCATTACGCTGAATTTGAAGGCGCCCGAGGGGCTGGCCGCCTTTCGCCGCCTTGTCGCCAAGGCCGATGTTGTCGTGGAGAATTACCGCCCGGATGTGAAGGAACGTTTGGGGATTGATTTCGCCGCGCTCTCTGCGGTCAATCCGCGCATTGTGCTGGGCTCGATTTCCGGCTTCGGCCAGGATGGGCCCTATGCCAAGCGGCCGGGCTTCGACCAAATCGCCCAGGGCATGGGTGGCATCATGAGTGTGACTGGCATGCCCGGCCAGGGCCCCGTGCGGGCGGGCATTCCGGTGGCTGACCTGACGGCGGGGCTTTACACGGCGATTGGCATTCTGGTGGCGCTGCTGGAACGCGAAACCACTGGCAAAGGCCGCTGGGTGCATACCAGCCTGCTGGAAGCCATGATTGCCATGATGGATTTCCAGGCGACGCGGTGGACCATGAAGGGCGATATCCCGGGCCAGGCCGGCAATGACCACCCGACCACAACGCCCACCGGCCTGTTCCGCACCAAGGATGGGCTGATGAACCTGGCTGGCGGCGGGCAGCAAATGTGGGACCGCATCGTGGCCACGCTTGGCATTACCGAAGAAGCCAAGGATCCAGCCTTCGCCACCGACAAGTCGCGCCACGCCAATCGCGACAAAACGAATGCGCTGCTGCAATCGCGTCTGATCGAAAAAACCACCGCCGAATGGGTGGAAGGGCTGAACAAGGCCGGCGTGCCGAGCGGGCCTGTCTATTCCATGGACCAGGTTTTCGCCGATACACAGGTGAAGCATCTGGGCATGGCGATGCCGGTGGCGCACCCCGCGCTTGGTGAAATCGCGCTGGTGCGCGCACCTATGCAAATCGCGGGTGTGACCTGCGCGCGCAATCCAACGCCGGAACGTGGTCAGCATACCGATCAGGTTCTGGGCGAGTTTGGCTTCACGGCCGAGGAAATCGCTGCCCTGCGCACCGCAAAGGCGATTTGAAAGGCCATAAGGCATTCTGGCAACCGGCGCGCGGGCTTAGCGCGCCGTGATGCGCGGTCAGCGCAGCCGCGCCGGCGCTCCGCCCAACATGGCGACGACTTCCTGCGTTGACAGGAAGCGCGGGAATTCGCCCTGCACCAATTGATCAAGGCTTGGCGCCGGCAGGCCAAGCCTTGAGGCATAGATCCAGGAATAGGCGAGCACGCGCTGCACATGGGCGCGGGTTTCATCAAAGGGGATCGCTTCGATGAACAGCAGCGGATCATCGCGGTGCCGCGCCGCGGGCAGCCATTTGGCGAGGTTCCCTGGCCCCGCATTATAGGCGGCGAGCATGCGGATCAGATCATTCCCCACCGCCTCAGTCCGCGCGAGGTAATGCAGGTAGCGTTGGCCCAATTCCAAGGACAGGCCGGGGTTATGCAATCTTTCCGCACCTTCGCCGATAAAGGATGGGTCATTGGCAAGATAGGCGGCGGTCGCCGGCATCACCTGCAAAATGCCGCGCGCCCCGGCGGGGGAGACGGCCGCCGAATCGAAATTCGATTCCTGACGCGCCAGCGCATAGATCAGCGCCGGTTCCACGCGAAAACCCTGCGCCGGCGTCAGGCGCGGCAGGGGAAAGCGCGCCAAATCGCGCGGGCGGCCATCGGCAGCTTGCGCCAATTCGGCCAGCTGCGCCGAAAGATGCGTCAGGCCGGCCTGGGAAGCCAGCGCCAGCATCGCCCGCAATAGCGGCAGATTGCCGCGCGCCAATGGCCACAAGGCGCGCAATTCCGCCTCCGCCCGCGCGGTCTGCTCGATTTGCAACAAAGCGAGTGCGCGCCAGCCTCCGGCGGTTTCCATCAGCGCCGCCATGCCTTCTTCCCCGCCGGCTTCGGCATGCCAGGCAAAGCCAGGGGTGAGGCCAAGGGCGCGGCGGGCCATCAGCCCGTAAAAGGTGCGCGGTTCCTGGGCCGCCTGCAAAAGCCAGGGTACATGCATCCCCGGATGTCGGGCGCGAATGGCGGCACGGCTGGCCCAATAAGCGGCTGCGGCGCGATTGGCGGCCGATGCCGCCGGGGCACGTGCCGCCACTTCAAAATAGGGCAAGGCTACATCGAAATGCCCTAGCCCCCAGGCCGCGAGCCCGGCGGCAAAGGCGGCCCGCCCGCTGGGTTCGGCCCGGCTGCGCGTTGCTGTGGAGGCGAGTTCGAAGGCACGCTCATCTTCCCCGCGGCGGAACAGGATCAGGGCGAAATCAGCCCGGAGCGCGGCGGCATAGGGGGCGGTCATGCCCCGCGTGGCTTCCATCTGCCTTAGCGCAGCGTCCACATTGCCATCCCGCACCAGGTCACGCAGCGCGCGGTCCAGGGTCGGATTGCGGACAAAACCCTGCTCCGGGGCTTCACGTTCTTCCGGGATGATCCCGGCATCCTCGGCCAGGCTATTCAGGGCGGGGGCGGCGGGCAGCGCCGCGCCACGTGGCGCCGTGCGCCGCAGCAAGGCATGGATGGCGGGGGCATCCGGATGGTCGGCAAAGCGCGCGAGCCAATCGCGCAGCGCTTCCTGATCCGGCCGCGGTGCCCCAGGGCTTAGCCACCGATCGGCAAGGATGTGGCCTTCCAGCCGGCTGTCCGAAAGCTGCGCCGCCGCCTGTTCTGCTGCTGCCCAATCCTTGCTGACGTGCAAAGCAAAGATGTTTTGCAGGGCAAGCTTATCTGCCGCCGCCAAAGGCATGTTTGTGCTGGCCGAAACACGCAGCTGGGGCGTGGGCAAGGCTGCGGTCTGATTGGCCCTTTGCGCCGCGGCCGGAATGGGGGTTCCAGGCCAGAAAGACGCCAGCACCAATACCAGCAAAGGCAGGGTGCCGCTTCGGGCCATGGGGGGGAACGCGCGCATGGCTCAGGGGTTCTAGACGCGAAATGGTTAAGAATTCAACCACCGGGCGAGTGGGGTGGCTTGATACCGTAGTCTGGGCAGGTGACAGGCGCCGGGCGCGGGGGTAAATCGAGGCCGGTAACAAGGAGAAGACCATGACGATCAAGACAGGCGATAATATTCCCGCGATGAAGGTCATGCAGGGCACCTCTGATGGCCCGAAGGAGCTTGATACGGCGGAATTCTTCAAGGGCCGCACGGTTGTGCTTTTCGGCGTGCCGGGCGCCTTCACGCCGACGTGTTCGGCCAAGCATTTGCCGGGTTTTGTGGAACATGCCGCGGCGCTGAAGGCCAAGGGCGTAGATGCCGTTGCCTGCATGGCGGTGAATGACGCCTTTGTGATGGGCGCCTGGGCCAAGGATCAGGGCATCACCGACCAGGTGACGATGATTGCCGATGGCGCAGCCGCCTTCACCAAGGCGATGGGGCTGGAATTTGACCTGACGGCGCGCGGCCTTGGCGTGCGCTGCCAGCGCTTCGCCCTGGTGGCGAAGGACGGCAAGGTGACCCATGTGGCCGTGGAAGCCCCCGGCGCCTTTGAAGTGAGCAAGGCCGAAGCGGTTCTGGCCGCGCTTTGATCTGAATGCCCGGCGCGTCCCTGTTGGGGGCGCGTCGGCCGACCCCAAGGATTGCCGCCCATGAGCATCACCTTCTGGACCTGGAATACGCCGAATGGGCGGAAGATCAGTGTCGCCCTTGAGGAAATGGGGCTGGCCTATACGGTGCGGCCCGTGAACATCAGCAAGGGCGAGCAATTCAACCCTGAATTCCTGGCCTTCAGCCCTAATAACCGCATCCCCGCCATCCAGGACCCTGATGGGCCCGATGGCAAGCCGATCACGGTGTTCGAAAGCGGCGCGATCTTGCTTTATTTGGCTGAGAAAACCGGGCGCTTCCTGCCGCGCGATTTGCGCGCGCGCGTGCCGGTCTATGAATGGCTGATGTGGCAAATGGGCGGATTTGGCCCCATGCCGGGGCAGGTGCATCACTTTCTGATGCAACCCGAAGGCCCGGCGCGGGATTACGGCTTCAAGCGCTATCATGATGAGACCAAGCGGCTGTATGGCGTTCTGGACCGCCGCCTGGAAGGGCGCGATTTCGTCGCGACCAGCGACGAGCCTTCAATCGCCGATTTCGCCATTCTGGGCTGGGCCTGGCGGCATGAACGCCATCAGGTGGATTTGGTGGGCTTGCCCAATGTGAAGCGCTGGTATGAGGCGATGATGGCGCGGCCGGCGACGAAACGCGGGTTTGAGGTTTCGCTCGGCTGAACTTGCGCCCCTGAGGTGACGCGGCTTGGGGTCGCCCGGCGTTACCCCGGGCGCGTTATTTGCCGAATTTCCATGAAAAATTCTAGACATTCGGGCTATTAATGCTTCATTATGAGGGTGTTCAGGGGTCAATAATTTCCCCACGCTCACGACAATTCCGCAGGCGAAAAGTTGATGGTGGTGTCACCACTTATCGAAGATTGGAAGATTTCGGTCTCCGGCGCGTCAAATGATGCGTTTTTCGTCAATGGCAGCCTTTGGGGCATGCACGGCGAAAATACCGGCGCGGCCAACCAATTCGGCAGTCAGGCGGCGCGTGCCTGGGCGCAGGGCCATATTGGGTCCATGGCCAATGTGGTTGGCGTGATTGATACTGGCATCGATTATACCCATCCCGAACTTTATCTGAATATCTGGCTCAATCAGCGCGAAATTCCGACAAGCCTGCGCGCCAGCCTATCCGATGTTGATTTCGATGGTCTGATTACCTTTCGGGATCTGAATGCCGGCACAAACGCGGCTTATGTGCAGGATGTCAATGGCAATGGCCGTATTGATGCCGGTGATCTTCTCAATGACGCCAGATGGGAGAATGGCGTTGATGAGGATGGCAATGGTTTTCTGGATGATCTGATCGGGTGGGATTTCGCCAATAGAGACAATGATCCCTATGACGACAATAACCACGGGTCGCATGTGGGTGGGACAATTGGCGCTTTGGGCGGCAATGGCATTGGTGTTGCGGGTGTCAATTGGAATATCCAGATGATGCCGCTCAAATTCCTGTCGGCGTCAGGTTCCGGCTGGACTTCGGACGCGGTCAGGTCAATTGATTATTTCACCAATGCCGCAACCCGGGCCAATGCTGCCGAGCGTTTTCTGGCCACCAATAATTCCTGGGGCGGTGGTTCCTTCTTCCAGCCCTTGCTTGATGCCATCACCCGGGCCGCGCAGCAGGATATCCTGTTCATCGCCGCGGCCGGCAATAATGCCCGCGATAATGACGCTTCGCCGCGTTATCCGACCGGTTATTCAACCGCGCCAGTGACGGGGCATGAGGCTGTGATCTCGGTCGCTTCACTGATGAGTTCTGGGGCGCTTTCCTCCTTCTCCAATTTCGGCGCCACTACGGTGGACATCGCCGCGCCTGGCTCTGCCATCTGGTCAACGATCCGTGGCGGGGGGTACGGGGCCTTCAACGGCACATCTATGGCGACCCCGCATGTTGTTGGTGCGGTCGCGCTCTATGCCTCGCTCTTTCCGAACGCCACAAGTGCCCAGATCAGGGAAGCGCTGCTGCTGAGTGCCAGCTTCACCTCCTCCTTGGAAGATAGGGTGGCGAGTGACGGCAGGCTCAATATCGCTGCGATGTTGACGATTGCGCCAATGGCGACGGAATTCGCCGATTGGCTGGACGGAACCGATGGCCCGGATACGCTGGATGGGCTGGGTGGCAATGATACGCTTGCAGGCGGCGGCGGGAATGATTTGATCCAGGGCGGCCTGGGTAATGATCTGGCGAGCTATGCGGAACTTACAGCGACCCAGGCAGTTTCGGTGAACCTTGCCGTGGGCCGAGCCCTTGGCGCGGCCGGGCATGATACGCTGTCCGGTATTGAGCATGTGCTGACCGGTGCCGGCCATGACAGCTTGCTTGGTGATGGCCTTGCCAATTGGCTTTCGGGCGGCGCGGGCAATGACCTGCTGAGCGGTGGTGCTGGCAATGACACGCTGGATGGCGGCGATGGTGCCGACATCATGTGGGGCGGCAATGGCGATGATGTCTTCATTGTCGGCGATGGTGACCGGGTTTATGAAGCGGGGGGGCAGGGTACGGATACGATCCTTCTGCGGCGTGCTTCCTTCAGCCTGGTTGGGCAGCATATCGAAAACGTGACCGGCGATATGGCGGGGCTCGCCTTTTCGATATCCGGCAATACGCTTGCGAATGTGCTGACGGGTGGCGCCTTGGCCGATACGCTTGATGGCGCTTCCAATCACGACACGCTTTCAGGCGGTGCGGGCAATGACTGCCTGATCGGCGGTTTTGGCGATGATTACTTGGATGGTGGCGCAGGCGCTGACGCGCTTTTTGGCGGCGCCGGCAAGGATACGCTGAATGGTGGCGCCGACGCTGACACCATGTGGGGTGGCTATGGCGATGATGTCTTTGTTGTTGGAGAGGGTGATGTTTTCGCAGAAGGCATTGGGCAAGGCACGGATCTGATCCTGCTGCGGCGCGCGGCCATCAGCTTGGCTGGGCAGCATATCGAAAACGTGACGGCCGACATGGCTGGTCTTGCCTTCACCATCACCGGCAATTCGCTTGCCAATGTCCTGACAGGTGGCGGCCTGGCTGATACGCTGAATGGCGGTTCGAACGAAGACACGCTCAATGGCGGCGCAGGCGATGATTGGCTGATTGGCAGTTTTGGCGATGATTGCCTGGATGGTGGCGCAGGCGCTGACACGCTATGGGGCGGTTTCGGCGATGATGTTTTCATCATCGGTGATGCTGATGTCTTTTTGGAAAGATATGACCAAGGCACGGATCTGATCCTGCTGCGGCGCGCGGCCATCAGCTTGGCTGGGCAGCATATCGAAAACGTGTCGGCCGACATGGCTGGTCTTGCCTTCACCATCACCGGCAATTCGCTTGCCAATGTCCTGACGGGTGGCGCCTTGGCCGATACGCTGAGTGGCGGTTTTGGCAATGACACGCTTTCCGGCGGCGCCGGCAATGACTGCCTGATCGGTGGCGCCGGCGATGACCAATTCATCTTCAATACAGCGCTGGGTGAAACGAATGTGGATGCCATCCGGGGATACAGCGCAACGAACGATACCATTCTGCTGGATGATGCCGTCTTCACGGTGCTTGGACCACCGGGTATCCTGGCTGCTGGCGCCTTCACGACTGGTACCGAAGCGACCGACGCGGATCATCGGATCATCTATCACGGCACAAGTGGCGCGCTATTCTATGATGCT
>JBIIGZ010000259.1:0-3443 GCA_044236185.1 Roseomonas sp.
TGCGTGCCGCGCGCTTCGGATAGGTGCCGTTCCAGCCTTTCCAGACTATCCAGAATGGCGCTTCCTTCGGCGATGATGGCGCGGCCCAGATCAGTAGCGATCACGCCACGGCGGCTGCGTTCAAACAGCTTGCCGCGCAGCCTGGCCTCCAGCCGCGCCAGCGCCCGCGTCAGCGCGGGCTGGGCGATGCCAAGCACCCGCGCGGCCCGCACCAGGCTGCCATTTTCAACAATGGCCTTGACCAGCCGTAATTCTCGAACCTCAATCATATACCACCGGTGGAATTACAGATTGCCGAAAAAGTATTGCACGCACTTGTCGCAAAGATGGCAGTCTTTGAGAAGGCGTCGACTCTACAAGGGTGCAGTTTTGGTATGATGGAAGGGCCAAGTAGGCCCGATCAGGGGGGTGAAGAGCCAGCCATGGCCTGGATTCCGGGCGGTACCTTCCTGATGGGTTCGGATCGGCATTATCCCGAAGAAAGACCCTGCCATGGCGTTAAGGTTGCGGGTTTCTGGATGGACCAGACGGCGGTGACCAATCGGGATTTCGCGCGTTTTGTCGCGGCCACGGGATATAGGACCGTGGCTGAACGCCCGCTTGACCCGGCGCTCTATCCCGGTGCGTCGGCCGATATGCTGGCCCCGGGCGCGCTTGTGTTCCGCATGACCAATGGCCCGGTGGACACGCGCGACATTCGCCATTGGTGGCATTGGACCAAAGGGGCGCATTGGCGCGCCCCGGAAGGCCCAGGCAGCGACATCACGGGCAGGGAAGATCACCCGGTGGTGCATGTCGCGTTTGAAGATGCCAGCGCCTATGCCGCCTGGGCCGGCAAGGAACTGCCGACCGAAGCGGAATGGGAATTTGCCGCGCGTGGCGGGTTAGACGGGGCTGAATTCGCCTGGGGTAATGAATTGGCGCCGGGCGATGTGCATCTGGCCAATACCTGGCAGGGCCCCTTCCCCTGGCGCAATTTTGAGGCCGATGGCTACACCGGCACCTGCCCGGTGAAAAGCTTCCCACCCAATGGGTACGGGTTGTTTGAGGTTTGCGGCAATGTCTGGGAATGGACCCAGGATTGGTGGGGCGCCAAACACGCCGCCGATCCTGAAAGCCCCTGTTGCGTCGCTGAAAATCCGCGCGGCGCAGATATAGCCGGATCTTTCGATCCCTTGCAGCCCGCCATTCGCATTCCGCGCAAGGTCGTGAAGGGCGGTTCCTTCCTTTGCGCGCCATCCTATTGCCGGCGGTATCGGCCCGCCGCGCGTCACGCCCAAATGGTGGATACGGGCATGAGCCATATCGGCTTTCGCTGCATCCGCCGCCCACGATCCAACCAAGAGGAAAACAGAACACATGAGCAAGGATAATCAACGCCCATCACGCCGCGACATGCTGCTGGGGGGCGCCGCGGGGCTCGCCGCAGTGGGTACGCTGGGTGGTGTGCAGATGGCACAAGCCCAGCAGCCTGCCGCGCCCGTGCGCCCGGCCGCCCCACAAGGCAAGCCGAATATTCTGGTGATTTTCGGGGATGATATCGGCTGGTCCAATATCTCGGCCTACAACATGGGCATGATGGGCTATCGCACGCCCAATATTGATCGCATCGCGCGCGAAGGTGCAATCTTCACCGATGCCTATGGTGAGAATTCCTGTACCGCCGGCCGTTCAGCCTTCATAACAGGCCAAAGCCCGCTGCGCACCGGACTTTCCAAGGTGGGCCTGCCCGGCGCGCCAGAAGGCATGCGCGCGGAAGACCCGACCATTGCCGTGCTGTTGAAAGCCATGGGCTATGCTACCGGACAATTCGGCAAGAACCATCTGGGCGATCGTGATGAGCATTTGCCTACCATGCATGGCTTTGATGAATTCTTCGGATCGCTCTATCACCTGAACGCGGAAGATGAGCCGGAAAACCCGGACTACCCGCGTGACCCGCGCTTTCGTGATCGTTTCGCGCCGCGTGGCGTCTTGAAAACTTGGGCCAATGCGGATGGCACGCAGCGGATCGAAAATACCGGGCCGCTGACAATGAAGCGCATGGAAACGGTGGATGAGGAATTCCTGGCCGCGTCACTGGATTTCATTGATCGCCAGCACCGCGCGGGCAAGCCCTTTTTCACCTGGTTCAATTCCACGCGGATGCATATCTGGACGCGGCTGAAGGCAGAAAGCCAGGGCAAGACCGGGCTTGGCGTTTATCCTGATGGCCTGGTGGAACATGATGGCCATGTCGGGCAATTGCTGAAGAAGCTAGATGATCTCGGCATTACGCAAAACACCATCGTGATCTACAGCACGGATAATGGCGCCGAGGTGATGACCTGGCCCGATGGCGGCGCCACGCCCTTCCGTGGTGAAAAGGCGACTGCCTGGGAAGGTGGCTTCCGCGTGCCTAGTATGATCCGCTGGCCGGGGCGCATTCAGCCTGGGCAAGTGTTGAATGATATCTTCTCTCACCAGGATTGGTTGCCCACACTTCTGGCCGCTGCGGGTGAGCCGCAGATCAAGGAAAAGCTACTGGCCGGCCATCAGGCAGGGCGGCGCAGCTACAAGGTGCATCTGGATGGCTATAACCAATTGCCGCTGTTGACCGGCACTGGCCCCGGCGCGCGGCGGGAGATGTTCTACTTCACCGATGATGGTGATTTGGCCGCGCTCCGCTACGATTATTGGAAGCTGCATTTCATGATCCAGGAACATCATGGGCTTGAAGTGTGGGAGAGGAACTTCACGCCGCTCCGCCTGCCCATGCTGTTCAATCTGCGCGCGGATCCATTTGAACGCGCAACTGAATCCATGAATTACAATCGTTGGCGGGTGGAACGCGCTTTTGCTTTGGTGCCAGCGCAGGCCTATGTCGGACGATTCCTTGAAAGCTTCAAGGATTTCCCGCCGCGTCAACGGCCGGGCAGCTTCAGCCTGGGCGATGCGATGGAAAGGCTGCGGCGCGGTTCGGCGAATTAAACTGGCATGATAGGCCGCGCCATGTTTTTCTCATGGCGCGGCCACAGATGATCACCCGCTGACGCAGGGCGGAGAATGAGGCAATTTGGCGGGGGTAGGCTGATGCGATCAATGTTGAAACAGAATGGCTTTGCTGCTGCGCCGTCGCGCCATAGGCCTTCTTGGAGAATTGGGTTTGGCGCAGTTGGGGCGTTGACCCTGCTTTTGTTGTCGGGCCTTGTCGCCCCGGCCCAAGCGCAAACAGTGCCACGCGCGGAACCGGGGTGGCAATTTTCACTCACGCCTTACGCCTGGGTACCATCCATTGATGGTACGCTACGTTATCAGCTGCCGGCACAAGCGGGGGCAGGTTCCGCAGATGTCACGAAGGATAGTTTCAGCGTGCTGGAAGCGCTCAATTTCGCCGCGATGATCGCGGCTGAGGCGCGCTATCAGCGTTATTCGCTGCTGACGGATTTCATTTACATGGACCT
>JBIIGZ010000260.1:0-3441 GCA_044236185.1 Roseomonas sp.
CCCTCACCTCCGCCCGCCCCCCCTCCTGCGCCACCTGCCCTGCCAGCGGCCGCGCTCGCCGCCATGCCGGCGGAGCTGCGCGCCATGCTGCGGCAGATGCGCACAGAAATCGAAAAGAATTGCGATTATGTGGGCGCCGATTTCGCAGAGGAAGCGCGCAAGATCCACCACGGCGAAGCTGAAGCCCGCGGCATTTTCGGCGAAGCGAGTGAGGATGAGGCTGAGGCGCTGCGCGAAGAAGGGATTGATATTGCTCGCATCCCCTGGGTGCCGCCTTCCGATGCCTGATCTCAGCCCGCGCTGCGCGGTATTCGATCTGGATGGCACGCTGGTGGATAGCGCGCCCGATATCCATGCTGCGCTTGATCGGCTGATGGCGCGCCGCCGCCTGCCAGGCTTTGCGCGGGCCGAGGTTGTCGGGATGATCGGCGATGGCGTGCGCGTTTTGTTGGAACGCGCCCATGCAGCGCGTGGCATCACGCTGGATGAGGCCAGTTTTGAGTATTTCATGGCGGATTACGAAGCCAATGCCGCCGTGCTGACCCAGCCCTTTGCGGGCATTCCCGATTTGCTGGGCGCTTTGGGCAATGCTGGCTGGCGGCTGGCGGTTTGTACCAATAAGCCGGAAGCGGCGGCGCGGGTATTGCTCTCGGGCCTTGGGCTTGATCGCCATTTCAGTGCGCTGGGTGGCGGAGATTCCTTCCCGATGCGCAAGCCCGATCCGGGGCATCTGCGCGCGACGCTTGCCGCCGCCGGCGCAGCGCCCGAAGAAGCGGTAATGATCGGTGATCACGCCAATGACATGCTGGCCGCGCGCGGGGCCGGCGTGCGCGCGATTTTCGCCGGCTGGGGCTATGGCCCGCAGCATATGGCGGGCGGCGCGCCGATTGCCGTGGATGTTGTGGCTCTCAAGGCTTTGCTCAGCTGAAGCAGCTACTTCAGGCGCTGCAATTCCATGCGCATGGTGCCGAAAATGGTGCTCGGGAATTCCACCCTGACCGGGATGGGCGGCAGACGCGGATCCACCTTGGCAAGCCAAGCCATGGCCGGGCGCGGTTGCGTGGCGCGGGCGCGGTCATCGCCATGGCGCAGCCCGGCGACCAGACGGCTTTCCAGACCGCATTGAAGGGCTTCGATCTCCTGCCCCGCATGGGTAATGCGCGCGGCGCCGATGGTGCGCGACGACCAATCCAGCCGCCGTCGGCCATCAAAAATCGGCCCGGCAACATCACAACGCCCGGTTTGCGTCACCGTGCGCGACATCAGCGCAAAAGCCGAGAGCCCATCAATCGCGCCCCGCCGGGCAGGCACCGGCACGAGTTCATTGGTAATGCCCTCGGGCGGTTCCAGTTCCAGCGACTGGGGCATACCATCGCGGTAGAGCAATACCGTGCGCCTGGTATCGCCACGCCAATTCCCTTCTACTTGATAGCGCTGCGGTGCCACCCCTTCCGCACGCCAGGCGCCTTCCACTTCTGATCGGATGTCATGCGCGGCGAAAACCCGACCAATGCCAACCGCCCGGCTGACTGAGCGCATCCAATAGCCATCGGGCCGGGCTTCGAATTGGGCGGTGATTTCCACCACGGGGATGCCGGTTTGCGTGACCTGATAGATCGCCTCCACAGCCCCGGCCGGGGAATACCCAGCGGGCGCCAAGGCCAGAATAAGGGCGAGGCATGGCTTCAAAAGGGAATTCATGAAGCCCCTTGATATCAAAAACAGCCTGAAAAGGGAAACTTTCCGCTGGGGGACGCCGGGCAAACTATTGTGACCTTGACGGCTGGCATCGCATCCTGGTTTCAGCCAAGCGCAGCACAGGTCCTTTAATGCCGGTCAGTGCTGCCCTTTCAACTCCCGCGCGCTGCCTTGATCTTTTCCGCTATCGCCAGAATGCGTTCTGCCTTCTGCACAATTGGGTAATCCACAAAACGCCCATCCACCTGAATGGAGGCAAGCCCACCAGCTTCCGCTTCCGCAAAGGCTTCAACAATGCGCTTCGCGCGGGTGATTTCCACCTCGGGCGGCGAATAGGCCGCATTGGCGGATGCGATCTGATCGGGGTGGATACAAAGCCGGCCCTGAAAGCCCAGCACCGCGCCGCGCGTACAGGATGCCTCATAGGCTGCGGTTTCGCGCAATTCGATGAATACCGTATCAATCGGGGGCTCAAGCCCCGCCGCGCGGGAGGCGAGCACGAATTCGCTCCGCGCTGGCGCCAATTCATCCTCAGACAGCGTCCAGGTAATGCCCAGATCAGTGGTGTAATCGCCCGCCCCAAAGGCAAGGCGGCGGACGCGCCCGGAAGGCAGGGCAGCGGCGGCGCGCGCCAGATCGCGGAGCGCGACCAGCCCGCGTGCGGTTTCAATAATTGGCATCAGGTCAATGCCGCCAGCGGGCAGGCCGCGTTCGGCTTCCAGATTGCCGATCATCCAATCCACCGCGAGCAATTGCCCGGTATCTTCCAGCTTGGGCAGCACAATACCATCCAGCTTGCCGCCAATCACGGCATGCAAATCGCCAAAGCAGAATTGCGTATCAAAGGCATTCACGCGTACATAGGCGCGGCATTGGCGCGGCCTTTCCAAAGCGGCCCTGACCGCCCCACGCGCCGCTGTCTTGGCGGCGATGGCGACCGCATCTTCCAAATCCAGAATGGCGGCATCGGCGCCGACCTGCAGCACCTTTTCCGCCCGCCGCGGATGATCGCCCGGGGCGAAAAGAAAACTGCGATTAGGACCGGGTGCATTCATCTGTCTTTACCTTGCAAGGTTACACGCGTGACACCGAATCATAGGCGCCCCTTGCCCCCGAGACCAGAGCTTTACAGCCCAGCCAAGTCATGCGGAGATACCGCAAATAACCAGGAGGAAACACAATGATGGATGCGCTGCCCGGCACCCTGGCCGATGCCGATACCAAGAACCAAACGCCGATTTCCGCCCAATTGGCTGGTTTTGCGGCGACGCTCCGCGCAGAAGACATCCCCGCCGACGTGATTGAGCAAGCCAAGCGCCATATGCTGGATTGCCTGGGCATTGCGCTGGCCTCCACCAGTTTTGATTTCGCGCACCGCACCGCCAATGCGCTGCAAAGCCTGGCCGGCGCCGGTGCGCATCCCGTGATTGGCTATGCCATGCGCCTGCCGCTGCGCGATGCGGTGATGCTGAATGGCACGCTGATGCATGGGCTTGATTTTGACGATACGCATTCCGATGCCGTGGTGCATGGCTCAGCCAGCGCCGTGCCGACCGCGCTTGGCATGGCGCGCGAACATGGCGGCAGCGGCATGGAAGCCCTGCTGGCCTATATCATCGGCATTGAAGCATCATCGCGCATTGGTGCGGCGGCACAGGGTGCCTTTCACCAGCTTGGCTTTCACCCAACCGGCATGGTTGGCGCCTTTGGCGCATCGCTCACCGCCGGACGCCTGGCCGGGGC
>JBIIGZ010000261.1:0-3427 GCA_044236185.1 Roseomonas sp.
GCGCTGGTGGCGGGCAATGCGGTTGTGGTGAAAAGCGCGGAAGAAGCGCCGCTGGCCGTGTTGCGCATTTGCGAAATCATGAACCGCGTGCTGCCGCCAGGTGTGTTCAATATGGTGAGCGGCTTCGGACCAGAATGCGGCGCGCCGCTGGTGGCGCATCCCTTGGTGAAGAAAGTGACCTTCACCGGTTCGGTTGAAACGGGCAAGATTGTCTATCGGGCTGCCGCTGAAAAGCTGATCCCTGTTACGCTGGAATTGGGCGGCAAAAGCCCGATGATCGTCTTTGCCGATTGCGATTTCGACAAGACGGTGTCTGGCGCGCTGACGTCCATGCGCTTCACGCGCCAGGGGCAAAGCTGCACTGCGGCTTCGCGCATTTATGTGGAGCGGCCGATTTTTGACCGCTTCGTCACCGCCATGAAGGATGCGGTGAATGGCATGGTGATGGGCGATCCCTTGGATGAAAAGACCGATATCGGCACCATCATCAGCCAGGGCCAGTTCGATAAGGTCAAGGGCTTCATAGCGGAGGGCACGGCCACCGCCGGTGCCACCGCGCATGTCTGCAGCCGCATGCCGGAAGACCCCGCGCTGAAAAAGGGCCTGTTCCTGCAGCCGGTGATCTTTACGGGCCTTACGCGGGAAAGCCGCCTGGTGCAGGAAGAAATCTTTGGCCCGGTGACGGTTATTCAGCCCTTTGATGACCCGGAAGCGGTGCTGGCTGAAGCCAATGATTCCGTCTACGGCCTGGCCGCCAGCCTTTGGACCAATAATCTGAAGGTTGGGCTTGATCTGGCGCATCGGCTGGAAGCAGGGCTGGTGCAGATCAACCAGAATCTGGTGGTGCAGGCCAATCTTTCCTATGGTGGCGTGAAGCAATCCGGCCTGGGCAAGGAAGCGTCCTTGGAAGCCATGCTGGAACATTTCACCCATAAGAAGACCATTATGGTGAATATGGGTTGAGCATTTTCAAGCCAAGTGGCAACACTTGGCGACTCGGAAAATGCGATCAAACAAAGCATTTTCAAGCCAAGTGGCAACACTTGGCGGCTCGGAAAATGCGATGAAACAAGAGCCAAGAGGAGCAGGCGTTATGGGGCGGTGGTTTGCAGCGGCAGTGCTGTTGTTGGGATTGGTAGGCTGCGCACAGAAGCCTCCGGCGCCTCAGCCGATTCCTGAACCACCTGGCCCCGGCTTGGTTGGTTGGCGTTCCATTGGCTTCAGCAATGAAATGTTCGAAAGCGGCTATGTGCAGGAACGCGAATTGAACATCTCAGGCCCGGTGCGTCGGGCCTGGATCATGCTCAATTTGCGTGAATCCATCCCCATTCCGGAAACCGGCGGCCGGGCGCTTTCGGTGCGCTTCATTGGCGAATATCGCTGCGCAGAACGGCTATGGCGCCCGCTGGAAGGGGCGTGGTTCGTGCGACGCAATGCGCAGCAGCCCGTGCATGCGGAACGCCCGCGCCGAAGCGGCTTCCGTGAGGCAGCGCCGGGGACGTTGGGTGGGGCGTTTTTGGATGCGGCTTGCGGGTTGTGAAGGGGGGGGAAGCCTGAAACAGGCCACGTTGCGATGATTGCTTTTTTGGCCCTTCGCAAGTATCAATTTCCTAGAAGCGGTTATTTGGTGGAGCGCCACGTCACTTGTGACTGGCCACTCAGACCGCAGGATAATCTTCGATGAGATTCTGGAAAAGGCTTGGTTCGCTCGGTCTTGATAAGTTGCTCCAACAGAGCCCCGCGTCAGCCGCTCCCAACCAGAACTCCTCAGCTGCCGGGCAAGCCGTCGCCGTCGCGACTACGCCTCAGGGAGCTTCCGATAAAGGTGACCCTTCAAGGAAAGTAAGGCGAGCCCAGCGCGACTATTATCGCCTGACTTCAGCAGCAAATGTACTTGATGTTCGGGTTGAAGCACTTGCCCAATCAATCCGACCAGGAGCCACAATCCTGGATATCGGCTGCAATGATGGCACGATTGCTGCTGCCCTGATTGATCGCGGCGTTGTAAAAAAGGTCTATGGAATAGACCTTGAGAATATATTGACCCATGACCGCCCGGAAATCGAATTCATCGAAGGCGATATACGCAGCATCGAGATTGCTTCCTTGCCGCAAGCCGACGGCGTCTTGATCCTAAATGTGCTACATCATTTGATCAGATCATCGCGAAAGCGGGCGCAAGAAATTCTAGATCAATTGTTGGATCGATATGAATTTGTATTCCTGGATTTGGGTTCTTTTTCCGAACAGGATGATCGGGGGTGGCGTAGAGCGATCGGGCAGCATTGGAATTCGGATGCCGAGATGTGGGATGCGTTGTTCCAAGGGGCAGCGTGGCGTTTCAAGATATTGCGCTATCCCACACAGGGCGGGGGTCATCGTGTGCTCTGGAAGCTCTATCGCAGGCCATATGAATTGAAACATTATTCGATAACGCAGGTTTTCGTGAAAAAGCCCGGGACTTGGCCAGATGACAAGGGGCTGATCTCTATCGATGATGCAAATAGCCTCGAAAAACCACCGCCCGGCAGAGTGATCTTCGAGAAGATTGTTTCTCCTCAGCGCGACATCTTTTGGGTGAAACGCTATCTTCCGCCGTGGCGCGATGGTGTTGCGTCAATGGAATATGAAATTTGGCGCGAAGTTAAAAAAGTGATGCGGGACAGAAAGCAGAAGCCCAAGGGCGGATACGCCCACTTTGGCGTTTCTGAACTGGTCGAATCCCCTGAGCCAAATGTCGTCTGCGCCATTTATGAACCTGATTTGGTGGAAGCGGCTGCTGTTCATTTCCATGATTGGGTAAAGTTCTTTGACGCTTCTGATACCCATTTGCTGGGTTCATTTGGATCGCGAACAATAGCCGTGAATGGGCTTCGGCGCGTCAAGATCCTCCATATCTGTGATTTTCAGGCGTCTCTGGCTTGGGACGGCATAAAGCTCCTTGATTTTGAACCGAATTTCTGGGCGCGGAATTTTCTCCTGCCAAAATAGCACCCATGCCCCTCCAATAAGGATGGAGACCTCGAACCAGTTGATAGGCGCCAAATCACCATCATGGCCATGGCAAGAACCTCCAAAACGGGTCATTCTACGCCGATGACCGAGATCACTTATCTGGACCCCCGCAGCGGGGCCACTTATCCGCTTGCCACGCCACGTTGGTGTGGCGATGGCCAAGCCCCCCTGATGCTGACGCCGCTCCCTGGTATTACCCGCGCCGCGATCCGCACTGAGGATCGTTCCCTCTGGCGCTATGGCGCAGCCCTGCCCTTCCTGCCGGATGACCCCATCACCATGGGGGAAGGCTGTTCCCCTCTGGTGCCGCGCGTGATCGGGGGCGCCTCAGCGCTGATCAAATGCGAATGGTTCATGCCGACCGGGTCCTTCAAGGATCGTGGCGCATCGGTGATGCTGTCCCTGCTCCGCG
>JBIIGZ010000296.1:0-11011 GCA_044236185.1 Roseomonas sp.
CGTCTGAGTGGATACATTCAGGGGGGCACGTCAGCCAGGCTTTACCCATCCAAGCTGCCGGTCACCGCGGTGCATCTGATGAATAATGATGTCCTGCCGACCTTTGAGGCGCATGAGGCGAAGATCGAGACCGTACTCTCCGACAATGGGCGGGAGTTCTGCGGCAGGCTCGACCAGCATCCTTATGAGTTATTCCTGCAACTTGAGGACATTGCCCACCGCACCACCCGCGTGAGGCGCCCGCAATCCAACGGCATCCTTGAACGCTTCCATCGTACCCTGCTCGACGAGCATTTCCGGGTCGAGGGGCGGCGCACTTGGTTTGAGACCATCGAGGAGATGCAGGCAGTGCTCGATGATTACCTCGAGACCTACAACACCAAGCGGCCCCATCAGGGCCGCGGCATGAATGGGCGCTCGCCCATCCGCGCATTCACCGAGGGCATGCCAAAAACCAGCAACACGGAGGTGACCGGCCAGACGAAAACTGCCAAACTCAAAGCCGCCTGACGCCTGCTTCAAATGCGGTCACTGTCAGGGGATATCGTAGGTGTACATCCAGGGCCTGAGCGGAAATCGGCTTACGCGCGACGTCTTAGCAATCGCGCCGGCGAACAGGTCAGCAATGCCAGCGATCCCGGTAGGCACATGATCTCTTCAGTGCAGCAGTGGATGCGCCGAACAGCCAATCTTGACCCAAATCGATAACGCCGCAGGCCAACGAGATGGGTATTCCCTCTTGTGATCCAGCACTATCCGCGCAGCCTTGGCACGGACCTCAGGAGAGAATTTACTCTTCGTCTTGCTCATAAGAGATTCATTCCCTTTTGAAGTCATAGCCACCGACAAACCTGGGGCGATGCATCTCAGTGTCACAATAGGTTTAAAATTCCGGCGATATTTTTTGATGAGAATCAGAAAACTCGAAATTGCCTGCATCACTCAAAAGTTTCTTGCGATCAGGGCGTGAGGTGTGCGCAAGAATAAGAGGACGAAAATATTGTAATCACACGAGTGAGAAACCCGCAGGTCTACCAAGCAGTTTCTTTGGTGAAAAAGCTTGTGCGGTTCCGCCATGTTCAGGAGTGAGAATTATGCGAATTCTACAAAGAGCAGCTATCGCGCTCCTGATTACATTCGCTGCTGCGTGCGAGCAACGCCAAGCAAGTCCGGCAAATCCGCCTGGCACTGCGGCCACACGCGCTTGGGACCGTGCGGCGGGTAGTAATGTCTCTGGGGCGTATCCAATGCAGTCGGATGGTATGCCAGGTAATCCGCCCGGCACAGCAGCCGGGCGGGCAGTCGACCAGGCGGTCGGCGCAACGGGCTCGCGTTAGAGTGAGCAGTCGTTTCGTGTCAGATAAGCCATACCGGAGGAGCCCAGCATGCACCCCCTAATGAGCGTACCTATTCTTATATTAGCTTGCCTAGGATTGCTCGGTTGTGTTGAGGCAAATGAGGATTTTTATCGGCAGCCATATGGTGGCAGCTATAATGGAAATTCAGCGTTTATTTCACCTCAACGCTACCCGAGCCAGTCACGCGGACACTTATACGATCAATCCCACCGCTCATGGCAGACCAATCCCCGGCGATCGAACAATCATTCCTGGCAAAACTAGGATGATGATGAGGAGCATATGAGCAATGCCAGTTGAGCGAGCTGATCCAGAGGAGGCGATGGAGCCAAGAGAGATCGGGGGTGCAACCCTACGGGCCGAGGGAAAATGCGTATCGGCAGAACTGTGCATCCCGGCAATTGGCCTGGGTGCAAACAGGACTGCAATATCAACCGCCGAATGGTTAAAGGAGACAGTCATGCGAAGTGTCACTACCTTTGCCTTAGCCGTACTTCTTGGAAGCACGGCAATACCTGTGTCGGGACCTATGGCACAGGGCAGTTCTACCGCACGGGGGCAGGCTATCGTCACGCATGTGCAGACCACAAGCGAACTAGCCGCCATCTGCGATCCCAGTTGGGGGGGCGTACCGCGGCTTGAGGCCATCTCCTACTGTCAGGGCTTTCTGACAAGCTTTGGTCAGTATCACACGCTGCTTTATCCGCCTGGCGGTCCATCGCGGCCCTTGTTCTGCGTCCCAGTCCCCGGGCCTTCCGTTGCAGAGTCAGGCTTAGCGTTTGCGTCATGGGCGCGGGCGAATACTCAGTACAGCAATGAACCAGCGCTCGATAGTCTCTTGCGTTGGGCACAAGGGAGCTTCCCATGCGTCTCGAGTGCTCGGTCCAGTTCATCGCGCAGCACAAGGTGAAACAGGAGGCAATCATGCGTTTAACACGAAGCGCTCTAATACTGCTTGGAAGTCTTGGATTGGCGTCCTGCGAAGGCATGACTCCTACCCAGCAAAATGTGGGGGTAGGCGCCCTTGGCGGGGCGGCTCTTGGCGGCGTCGTTGGATCCTTTAGCGGAAATGCGGGGCTTGGCGCGCTACTTGGTGCCGGTGTCGGGGCTGGCGGGGGCTATCTTTACAGTCAGTCGCGACGGTCACGTTAGCCCCAATTCAAAAGTCTTGATTGCTACAGCCACGATGAAGAATGCTAGCGGTGCGATGTTGACCATCGCCCGTAGCATTACGCGCTTACCATTTAGTCGCGGATCGATAGATGTTGACGGGATAGGGAGATGGATCAATGTCGCTTGGGATAATTCTGCTTATTCTTCTTTTCATAGCCTTACTCGGCGGGTTCACCGGGGTTGTCGGTGGTTACGGGTATGGCTTTGGCCATGGTGGCGTTGGCGTACTCGGCACAGTGTTGATCATTGTTCTGATCCTTGTCTTGCTTGGCCGCATTTAAGCATACCCCGCCAGATGGTGATTTGGGTATCCATGTCGGTTGAGCGCAGGCCTAGCAGCAAGGGCAACCTTATACACTTGGCTTAGCATGACACAGTATTTCCGGGCGTAGGGGGCTGCGCAGCGATCGGTTCTGCATCGATCAGTCAGCAAACCACACAATAGTCGCAGGCCCAATGCCTGCTTCGATCTTCAAGTCAGAGGCGCAGATGAAAATGAACCGCAACCTCCTTTATGTCCTGATTGGTGCACTTGGCATTGGTGCCGGTGCATTCGCATATTGGCTTTATCAGGAGCAGCACAAGTCAGGCGTGGAGATAAGTATCGGACCCAGAGGGGTTACCATCGAAGAGAAGTAGCTCCGGAGAACGGTGGGTTTCCACCTTGACGTGGCGGGAGCAAGAATAGGCGAATTGCCAGTACCTGATGTATGACAACAAGCGTGTTCACCGCTTAAAATTTTCGTGCAATTCGAAGCAGTAAGTTAGGACCACTGTCTTCGCAATCAGCGAGCATATCCTTGGCGCAGGCGATCAATAACGCTGAGCAGCCTTGGGCGAGGCTGCCTGGCGGCCTGCCGTCGTGCATGCACCTCTTGGAGCAGGATTTCGCCATCCGCGGCCTTTTCCAGCGTCAGTCGCCGGCTGAACATCTCCGCCGATCCCGGGTGGCGCCCGATCAGAAGGATACCTGCTTGCGGCAGTCTTTCCACGATCAGACGCAGCATGAGGTCGGCCGAGGCAGGGTCGAGGGCAGTGGTCGCGTCACCTAGCAGGATCCAGCGCGGGCGCAACAGAATGATCCGCGCGAATGACAGCTGCTGGGTTTCCGCCGCAGTCAACACATGTGCCCAGTCTGCAGTCTCGTCCAGACGGTCGGTAATATGCGCGAGCCCCACGCTGCTGAGGACGGCCCGCAACGTCGCAGTATCGTGAAGCCCCGCCGCCGCGGGGAAGGCCAACGCCTGGCGTAGTGATGCTTGCGGCAGGAAGGGCCAGGGGCCGATTGCGATCATCCCGGCATCAGCTGGCAGGTCGACGTGGCCCCGCCCCCAAGGCCAAATGCCGGCCAGGACGCGGAATAGCGCGCGCGTCGCATCGGGGTCACCACCAACAAGGACGCGATCGCCCGGCTCTACCTGCAGATTGAGGTTTGACAGCATCGTGGTGCCGTCTGGCGCTGCCACCCAAAGATCCCGCACCCCAAGTTTGGCGGTCGGCACGCGATCAAGGTTGAGAGCAGTGTCGCCCATGCGCGAAGCTTCCAGGGTGACGACACGGATAGCCTCATCCAGCGTCAGCACCCGCTCCACTGAGGCGCGCCAGCCAGCGATCAGGGCCAAGTTGTCGATCGGCCAGGACAGGGCAGCCGTCACCTGCTGGAATGCCTGCCCGGATTGAATCAGGCGCCCGAGGGAAAGCGTGCCGTCAAGAAAACGCGGCGTACCAACGAGGATCGGAAGCACTCCAGCGAGCGCTACGTAGCCAGAGGAAAAGGCCAACAGACGGGCGAGGCCCTGGGACTGGTCGCGCCAGGATTGCGTGATTGTCTCAAAGACACTCTCAAGACGTTCGCGCTCCAGCGGTTCGCCGCGCGCCACGGCTATCGACTCCCCGCTCTCATGTGCACGTACTAGGCTAAAGCGAAAATCGGCCTCTTTCGTCTGACGCGTGTCTGTTGCGGCTACGAGCGGCCTGCCAAGGAAGAAGGCCACGACAGCGCCCAAGCCGGCATAGCCAAATGCGAGCAGGACAAGATGTCCTGGTATAGCCAGGCCCGCCACTTCGATCCAACCTGACAGTGACCAGAGTACGCCTATGAAAGTGACCAGCAGGAGCACGCAGTAGAATAGGCTGCTTGCCAGATCGATGGCGACTTCGGTTGCGATACGGATATCCTCTGCGATGCGTCCGTCCGGATTGGCGTGGTCGCCGGGGATGAGTTCCGCCTGATAATGGCGGGCATCTTCCATCCAATCGTCAATGACCCGTTTGGTGAGCCAGCGGCGCCAGTCGAATTGCAGATGGCGTCGAAAGACAAGGTGGGCCGTGTTGGCCGTCACGGTGCCCAGTAGAATGATACCGAAGATGCCAATCTGGCGCATGGTGCCGTCGGTTGAACGACGCTCAAGCGCATCGAATAGATCCGCGCTCCAGATATTAAGCCGGATCGCAAGTGCCACCTGGACTATCACGAGCAGCGCAAGCGCTGCGGTCAAAAGGCGCGGCCGCCAGCGCCCCGGCCCTGTCCAGTAGGGACCAGAGATGCGCATGAAGTCGCGAAAGAATTGCGGCGAATGGTTCAACTGGCCACACGCAGGATGAAGGTCATGACGCAAAGGTACTTTGTCTAACGGCGGGATGGCGCTGCTTAGAGCCGACCGAGCAATACAAGGATGAGAACGATGATCAGCACCGTACCCAGCACGCCGATGCCGCCATGGCCAAAGCCGTATCCGTAGCCACCAATCACTCCTGTAAAGCCACCGAGTAAGGCGATAATGAGAATGATGATCAGGATCATTCCAAGCGACATGTCATTTTCTCCTTCACAAACGGGCGATGGAATCCAGGCTAAAGATAAGAAAGCTTCTTTGGGTTGCGTTGGATCAACCGCGCAATCGTGTAGACGGTCCGCGCCCATCGGCTATTGACGCAGAGTATGTGAGATCGCTTATCTGCATTGCGGTGTTTCGCGTCGCGGGCATTAGCCAAGCAGACTTCCGATGGCGCAAGAGAAAGTAAAATTAACGCGAAGATCGTCCCATGCAAGCAAAGGAGAATGGATCGTGAATAGGATCATCTACATCGTTGGCGCCGTCGTTATCGTGCTCTTTATTCTCGGATTTCTCGGTCTTCGCTGAAACCCAAAGCTCCAAAGAAGCTTTACCAAAATTAGCGCGACTAGTGCTGCCGGATTATTCCAGGGAACTGCCTTGCCCGATGACCCCGTCTGGATAGGGCGGCGCAGAGCGGTTTAATACCAGAAACCCGGTTTCACCCGGTGGGTACGGGCGCTCATTCGGTTAGCGCGAACATTTTATCAGACTTGAGACAGATAAAAACTATTGAAGAACTCGTGAAGATTGATTCGCATCAAGCGACATGAAATCAGCTGAGCATATTTGTAATGCTCGTAAGTTCTACGGGAGGGTGAAAATTTTGCTTTCCCCACGATGCTTCGAAAGATGACTGTTTTTGGTCCAGTCGTACGAAAGGCGCGCCGCGCCATCCTTAAGGAGAACAACATGAGCCAGATTACTCGCCGCTATCTGCTTCCCTTGGGTGCTGCAGTCGCCCTAACGCCCACCCTGCTCGTCGCCGCGTCACGAAAGGCGCAGGCGAACACACGTGCCGAAATCGACAGTGAGGTTGCGACCGCGTTGCGCACCTTGCGTGCGCAAGAAAACACTCGCCCACTATTCGCTCAGGCCAAATCCATCCTGATCTTCCCTCGCATTCTGAGTGGCGGGTTTATTGTTGGTGGTCAGTACGGTCAGGGCGCATTAATCGAGGGAGAGCGCACAATTGGCTATTACAATATCGCTGGTGGATCCTTTGGTTTTACGATCGGCGCACAGGTTGCTGGGCTCGCGATGTTTTTCATGACCGACGCTGCGCGCGCCGCATTGGATGCTGCCAGTGGCTGGGAAATCGGTACCGGCCCGACAGTCGTTGCGCTCGACCAAGGATTGCAGGCAAATATTACGTCCACGACACTTAGCGAGCCTGTTTATGCGATCAGCTTCAGTCAACAAGGGCTGATGGCCTCCCTGGCGATCAACGGTTCCAAGATCACCCGTATAAATCCGAGCTGACGCGCAAGGCCGAGGCTGGTGAGGCAGCGCCGCTGCGGCAGGTTTGCATGCCCGACCAATTGGATGATTTCGAGCTTTCGGCGGCGGAGTACCTCATACGCGGTCGTCCCCATCCGCGATCATGCTTTCTTTGGGCAAACGGAACTCGAGAACCTGCTCGGCGACCGCCTCACGGCGGCAAAGGGCGGCGAGGCTTTCCTCGCCGCGCAGTTCTTCCAGGACGATGCAGATCTTGTCGTCGGCGGAATGGTGCTTGCGCGTGGCGTGGCGAATATCGCGGACCAGCTTTTCGGCTGGCTCCTGCGCCGGTGGGATGGAAGAGTTTTGGTTCATCTTCACACTCCTGGGGGTTACGATGAGCCAGAAATTCTCTGCAACTCATTTCGCCAGTTTGGACCCATGGGCGCTGACGCCGAACATTGATGCAGCAGCTGCCATGCGCGGAAATCAGAGTGAATGGGCGGCACCCTGGATCGCTTGATGTGTTTGACCGGCACGTAACTCTGGTCCACGCCTTCCGGTAGATAATTTGCGAAATTTATCCCGGAGATATTCGAACATTCTGCAATTTTGGAGAATTTTGAATAGTACCAGGGGCACTCTACAGGGCAGTGGGTACGCCGATTAACCTGCGTTCCTGCAATGCGGCTCCGCTCGTCGGCCTCGCGATAACGTCAATATCCATCGGCTGTACCGGGGTGGAACTGCCTGGATGCCAGCCCCAGATTCATGACGTGGTCGCTGGCGTGCTGATGCTTCGCGCGAATCCTTCATGCGTTTTGCGTTTGCCCAGCCCACCGGACAATGAGGAAGGAAAAGGTCATGACGAAGCTTAGCACGTTCACGACGGCCGGAATGATTGCGGCCGCCCTTGCCGGCACCGCAGCAGCCCAGGCGCCAGCTCCTGGTGGGACGACACCCGCACAGCGAACTGCACCACCGACCAGCACGCCGGCGCCAAGTGGTGGGATGATGGGTGGAGATATGGGGCGGATGACGCCGGAGATGATGCAGCGCCGCATGGCTGCATTAGCGATGCAGCCATTCCGCCGGGTCGAGGGGCAGCTGGCCTATTTCCGCGCAGAACTGCGGATCACCGACGCCCAAGCACAGACGTGGAACGCTTTCGCCGATGTTGTTCGCGCTCAGGCGGAACGGCTCCGCCAAGCTACGCAGCAGGAGATGACCAGCACCGCCGAGCCAGGACCGGCAACGCAGCAGATGGAACATCGCATTACCCTGCTTTCAAAGCATCTCGAAGCGATGCGTGCCATCTTAGCCGCCACGACGCCCCTTTACGCGGCGTTGTCTGAGGAGCAGCGGCGTACCGCCGACGAGCTGATGTCCGATCACTTCCGCAGGATGCGAATGGGAATGGGGATGCCTTGAAACAGCTTGGACCCAGCCTGTCACCCAGCAGGGCGCGCCATCCTGATGGTGCGCCCAAATTAGCCCGTCACGGCCTGCCAATCCTGGTGTGGCGTGGCGGTTCTTTGGCCTCTCATAAATGGAGAATTCCATGACCGAAACTACCGAAGGCACAGGCGAAGACACCACGGCGCATTTGGCCGCGATACGGCAGGACATTGCGCAACTGTCGGAATCCATCAAAGGGCTTCTGCAGGGGCCGGCACCGGGTGTTGCCCAGCAAGTTTCGGATGCCGTTGACGATGCAAAGGCCAAGCTTTCCAGTACGGCTGCCGACGTGAAGTCGCGCGTCAGTGCAGTAGGCGGAGAGATTGAATCCAGCATCGAACGTAATCCGCTGACGGCCGTAATCATCTCGTTTGGTGTGGGGGTGGCGCTTGGCATAATGAGCCGCTTGCGGCACTGACCGGTCATGTTCCGCGGTTTGTATCGTTTCATGGTCGCAGCCTCGGATTGGCACCCGCGCGATTTCCTGATTGGCACCATCGGTGCAGAGTTGGTAACGCTATTCGCCACAGTCTGTCTGGGGTTTGGTACCTTCGCCGCATACATGCATCTCAGCACATCTGAGGGGCCAGTCTTCGCGGCAGTCGTGATTTCCTTGGCCTACGGGGTGATCGCGCTCGTTGCTGGTGTCGCGCTCGCACGATGGCACGATAGGTCCTCGGGGCCTTCTTCTGCTGCGCGGGTGTCTCCTGACAATCTCGAGGCTCTGCTGCAGTCTTTAACTGCGGCCGGAGCGACTCAGGATCAGAAGGCGCTAATCGTAGCTTTAAGGGCGGGACGAGGTTTGTCGCCGATGGAACTTGTCGCCATATCGCTGATCAGTGGCTTTTTTCAGGGCCGGGAGGCGAATACCGGCGACGTCCAACCTTAGCCGCGAAGGCCATTTCCGTGCGCTCAACACTCGGAACGATTGATATCCCTGAAAGACATTCAGCGGCTATGACGCCAACTTGTACGCCTTCAAGCGCCCGTTCGCGCACTTCATGCTGTTCATCGTGGCACCCCAGCCCCGTGAAGCTTCACAGTATCATCCATCCTGGAAGCGAAAGAAGGGCGAAGCAGCACATCCGAATCGCCAAGAACGATTCCAGTATTTATAGGGGACAAGCTTATGCCGCGCCTCCACCTGCACCCGGAACGTCATCTGGTTTCGCGCATCGGTTGGCTGCGGGCCGCCGTGCTCGGGGCTAATGACGGCATCGTCTCCACCGCCAGTCTCATCGTCGGTGTAGCCGCGGCTGCCGCCACCCAGAACGATATTCTGATTGCCGGCGTGGCTGGCTTAGTCGCCGGTGCGATGTCTATGGCGGCTGGTGAATATGTCTCAGTCAGTTCTCAATCTGATACGGAACAGGCTGACCTTGCCCGCGAGACCCAGGAACTGCGGGACAATCCTGTCTTCGAGCATGAGGAACTGGCCGAGATCTATGTCCGACGCGGCGTAGACCGCGACCTGGCCCGGCAGGTCGCCGAACAGTTGATGGCCAAGGATGCGCTGGTCGCCCATGCGCAGGATGAACTCGGGATATCCGAAATCACGACCGCGCGCCCAATTCAGGCCGCACTGACTTCAGCAGCGACCTTTGCGGTTGGCGCCGCCATGCCTTTGCTGATGGTGGTCATTGCACCGACCCATCTCCTTGTCTGGATCGTCTCCGGCGCGTCACTCGGCTTTCTGGCAGTTCTGGGGGCCGTTGGGGCGCAAGCTGGTGGTGCCAATATGCTGCGCGCCACGGCCCGCGTGACATTCTGGGGTGCGCTAGCGATGGCTTTGACCGCCGGCATCGGTACGCTTTTCGGGACGGTGGTGTAGTAAGCGCGGTACGAAGTTCTGGCCGTTGCGCAGTACGTTTATCGTGTTGACCCTTAAACTTGATCCGCTTTACTCCCCGAAAAGCGTATGATCGCCACGCGGAGCATCGCCTGAAGCGGCGCAGCAAGGGCGATCCCGATGGCGCCAAACAGCGTTCCCATCAACATTTGCATACCAAGGGCGTGGGCGGGTTCGATATGGACCGTGCGCCGCTGAATGAGCGGCGTGAGAATGTATCCTTCGATGATCTGAATAACGAGATAGATCGCGATCACCCAGGCGACCATCGTACTCCCCTGCGAGGAGGCCGCTATTGCGATTGGAATGGCGCCGACAAAGGCGCCTAAATAAGGGATGAAGTTCAAGACGCCTGCCATCAAACCAAGAAGCAGGGCACCCGGCGTACCCATAGCAATCAGCGCGAACGCGATCGACAGGCCAACCACGACGATCGTGACTACTTGGCCGACAAGCCACCACCGAAGCGTATCGGCCATTTCATCGACAATTTCGAGTACAACGTGGCGGCGCGCACGCGGCAATAGGCTCTCCAGTCCATGTCGATAGGCGGCAGGATTGAGCCCCACAAAGAAGCCAATGAAGAGCGTGAGAAGCATATCGCCTGCGGTGCCAAGCGCTGATCGCGCACGACCAAAAAGTCCGGCGGGATCTGGCAGGAGTATGCTAGCGATCTGTTCATCGGTAATGCGTCCCCCATGTGGACCGGGTGTCTGAACCCCCATATCCGCGAGCCGATTGCCGATATTCTGTAGCTGGCTTGTAAGGACGCGATGCAATTCGTCCCATTCCTGGACGATTGTATATCCTCCCCAGGCGATACCAACCAAAATTAGAGCTGCGAAGAATGTGCAGACGAGCGCGAAGCAAGCGCCACGACCCAGGGGAAGAATGTGCAGAAGTCCGCGCGTCGCGGCATCGAGAAGAGCTGCGAGGAGTAATCCGCCGAAGATCATCAGCAGCGAGCCGGCCGTCTGCCAGATGAGAAAGACGCCCGAGCCGATTGCGGCGGCGATCAGTAACAGCAGGAAATTGGCTCGGATGTAGGCAGTGCACTTGATTGAACCAACTTCGTTCGGCTCGCCCTCAATCATGCCGCCGGTAGCCAAGCCATGGTG
>JBIIGZ010000116.1:0-11011 GCA_044236185.1 Roseomonas sp.
AGAGGAATTTTGGCAGCTTTTTCCAAATGCCTGGCACCGCCGGCGGGATTACCGACATGGGGCTGAGCCAGCAGCCATTGCCATAGGATGCCGCCTGCTCCCCACCCGGATCACTGGGGTCGAGGATGGTGACGCGATAGCCTTCCTTCAGCGCAGCCAGCGCAGAAGCCGCGCCAACCGCGCCGGCGCCAATCACCACGACATGGCGCGCCATGCTCAGCGCGCCCGGGTCTTGGCGATGGTCTTGACCGGGCCGGATTGCACCGGCTGGCCGCTCAGATACTTGTCCAGGAAGAACAGCCGGTCCTGGCCCCAAAGAAACAGATCATCGCAAATATAGGTAGGCGCGCCAAACACGCCGCGGGCGATGGCGTCGCGGTTGTTGCGGTCGAACTCCGCCTGGATGCTGGCGCTTTCTTCTTCCCGGTGCAGGCTTTCGCCGGGCATGCCCTGTTCTTCGGCAATCGCAACGCGGATGCGTGGGTCGGCAATATCGCGGTCTTCCAGCCAAAGCGCGGTCAGCAGCGCATGGGAAAGCCGCATGGCATCCATGCCGCGCGCAGCCGCCGCCATCACCATATGCCCGGCCGGGCGTTGATCTGATGGCGGGTAATGCTTGGGTTTCAGCTTTATGGGAATGCCGAGATGCAGTGCCCAGCGGTCCAGTTCCAGCGCATGGTAATCCTGCCGCGGTTCCGGGCGGGTGCGGAGCGCAATGCCGCCCGTATGCGGCACCACCAGACGGAAATCATAAGGCCGCAGCACAAGATTGGCGCCGTGGCGCTTGATAATTTCGTTCAATTGCTTGCCGCCAAGATACATCCAGGGGGAGGAGAGCGTGTAGAAGCATTCGACGGTCTTGCTCATGGCATCAGCCTTTCGCGACGCGGCCTGGATCGGTTTGCGCCATTAGTGAGACATGGGCGGAGACAACGCGCCAGCCCTGCCCTGGGATGCGCGCCATGATCTTGGTCTCCCGCCCGATCAACCCGCTATCCAGGCGCTGAAATTCCAGATTGGTGGTGGCAAAGTCGCACCCAAAACTGGTGATGGTGATCTTCTTCTGCGCACGCGGCGCATAGGATTTTACGCTGGCGCGAAAGGCGCGGATCGCCTCAATCCCATAAAGCAATTCCGTGATGCCGTAACGCACCACGCGCGGATCATCCCAGAAGGAGCTGTCCAACACCGCCGCATTATTGGCGGCGATGGCGGCTTCATATCGGTCGAACACCGCGCGAACTTCGGCGATGATCTCGGGATTGTTGATTTCCATGGCACCTTCTCCCGCTGCTTATGCATCGATCATGGCGCAGAAGCGCACGCGGTGCCAGCGGGATAGTGCCCAAAACAAAAATGGCGACCCGAAGGCCGCCATTTCTTATGTTGCGAAAGCCGAAAGGGCTTCAGCCGGCCGCCGCCATCGCGCGCTTGGCCATCACACCCACCAGATGGGCGCGATATTCGGCGCTGCCATGGATATCGCTATTCAGCCCATCGGCCGATTGCGCAATGCCGGCAATGGCATTGGCCGAGAAATTCCCCGCCAGCGCCTTTTCCATATCCGCCTGGCGGAACACGCAAGGCCCGGCGCCATTCACCGCAACCCGCACGCCAGCCGCGCCCTTGGAGATGAAAACACCCGCCATGACATAGCGGCTGGCCGGGTTCTTCATCTTGGCGTAGCCGGCTTTCTCTGGGATCGGGAATTCCACTGCCACCAAAATCTCATCCGCTGCCAAGGCAGTGGTGAACATGCCCTGGAAGAAATCATCAGCAGCGATCTTGCGCTTATTGGTATGGATGGTCGCACCAAGGCCAAGCACCGCCGCCGGGTAATCTGCCGCCGGGTCATTGTTGGAAACCGAACCACCAATCGTGCCGCGATTGCGCACCTGCACATCACCAATATGGGACGCCATGTAGGCCAAAGCCGGAATAGCGGCCTTCACTTCCGCGCTATTGGCGACTTCCACATGCCGTGTCAGCGCGCCGATGATAATCGCATTGCCTTCGCGGCGAATGCCCTTCATCTCCGCAATGCCGGACAAATCCACCAGCGCTGATGGCTTGTTCAGCCGGTGCTTCAGCGCCGGGATCAGCGTATGCCCGCCCGAGACCGCCTTGGCATCCGGATCAGCCAGCAGCTTCGCGGCATCGGCAAGGTTGGTGGGCTTGTGATAGGCGAAATCATACATGGCTATGGTCCCTTATTCTGCCGCCGCGCGGCGGCCGCTATTGATGATCTGCCAGAGTTTTGCCGGGGTTGCCGGCATTTCGACATGCGTCACGCCATAATCGGACAGCGCATCCACCACCGCATTGATCACGGCAGGCGGTGAGCCAATGGCCCCCACCTCGCCGCAGCCCTTCACCCCAAGCGGGTTATGGGTGCAAAGCGTGGTATGGGTTGCGACCGAAACGGGCGGCAGATCATCCGCCCTTGGCATGGTGTAATCCATCATGGAACCGGACAGCAGCTGGCCATCCGCGTCATACACGCAGGTTTCAAGCAAGGCCTGCCCGATCCCCTGCGCGACACCGCCCTGAACCTGGCCTTCAACGATCATCGGGTTGATCACGCGGCCAACATCATCCACGGCGGTGAAATTAATCACGGATGTGCGGCCGGTTTCGGGATCAATTTCCACCTCCGCGATATGGCAGCCGCCCGGATAGGTGAAATTCTTCGGGTCATAGAAGGCGGTTTCTTCGAGGCCCGGTTCCAATTCCTCGATCGGGTAATTATGGGGCACATAGGCCGCGACGCTGATATCAACCAACGCCTTGGTCTTGTCCGTGCCTGCCACGCGGAAGGTGCCACGATCGAATTCGATATCATCGACCGAGGCTTCCATCAGGTGTGCGGCGATGCGCTTGCCCTTGGCGATGATCTTATCCATCGCCTTCATCATGGCGCTGCCACCAACGGCCAAGCTGCGTGACCCATAAGTGCCCATACCGAAGGGCACCTTGGCGGTATCGCCATGCACGATATCAACCTGTGCCACCGGCACGCCGAGTTTGTCAGCGACCAGCTGCGCGAAGGTTGTTTCATGCCCCTGGCCATGGCTATGGGCGCCGGTCAGCACCGTGACGCTGCCGGTGGGGTGCACGCGGATGGTCCCAACCTCATAAAGCCCCGCGCGGGCACCGAGGCTGCCGACCACGGCGGAAGGCGCGATGCCGCAGGCTTCCAGATAGGTGGAACAACCAATGCCGCGCAGCTTGCCGCGCTTGGCTGCCTCCGCACGACGTGCCGGGAAGCCGGCCCAATCGGCTGACGCCATCGCCTGGTCAAGAGTCGCGTGGTAATTGCCGCTATCATATTGCAGCGCGACCGGCGTCTGATACGGGAATTGGTCAGGCTGAATAAAATTCCGCCGACGGAGTTCCACACGGTCAATGCCGGTTTGCTTCGCCGCCACATCCATCAGGCGTTCCAGCAGGAAGGTCGCTTCCGGCCGGCCAGCGCCGCGATAGGCATCCACCGGCACGGTATTGGTGAAAACGGCCTTCACTTCGCAATAGATCACGGGCGTTGTGTACACGCCGGCCAGCAGCGTCGCGTAAAGATAAGTCGGCACGCAGGGCGCGAAGGTGGAAAGATAGGCGCCCATATTGGCCTGTGTGGAAACGCGCAGCCCCAGGATCTTGCCATTGGCATCCAGCGCCAATTCCGTGTGGCTCACATGGTCACGGCCATGGGCATCCGACATGAAGCTTTCGGTGCGATCCGCGGTCCAGCGCACCGGGCGGCCGAGCTTGCCGGCGGACCAGGTGACGATGGCTTCTTCCGCGTAATGGTAGATCTTGCTGCCAAAGCCGCCGCCCACATCGGGCGCGATCACGCGCAGCTTCGATTCCGGCAGATGGAGCACATGGGCACCCATCAGCAGGCGAATCACATGCGGGTTCTGGCTGGTGGTGGTGAGGGTGTAATCGCCCGTGGTGCGATCAAATTCTCCCACTGCGGAACGGGGTTCCATGGCATTCGGGATCAGGCGGTTATTCACCAGATCGAATTTCACCACATGCGCGGCATTGGCGAAGGCCGCATCCACCACGGCCTTGTCGCCAATGTGCCAATCATAACACAGGTTGCCGGCGACACCGTCATGAATGGCGGCGGCACCGGGCTTCAGCGCGGCTGCCATGGTGGCGGCGGCGGGCAGCACATCATAATCAACAATGATTGCCTCTGCGGCATCGCGCGCCTGCTGGCGCGTGGCGGCGATGGCAACCGCCACCGGGTCACCCACATGCCGCACCTTGTCATGTGCCAGCACAGGATGTGGCGGTTCGGCCATGGGCGAACCATCCTTATTGTGGATCTGCCAGCCGCAAGGCAGGCCGCCCACACCATCCTTTGCCATATCGGCGCCGGTGTAGATTTCAACGACGCCGGGCATGGAAGCGGCAGCCGAAATGTCCACGGATTTGATACGGGCATGGGCATGCGGGCTGCGCAGGATCCAGGCATGCAACTGCCCGGGCTTATCCGCATCATCCGTGTAGGCGCCGCGCCCTTGCAGAAAACGGAAGTCTTCCTTGCGGCGGACGCTGGCGCCGATACCTTCAAAAGGTGTCACCACGTTCATGTCTATCGCCTCCCATCAGGCTGATTGTTTTGGTGCGGCCCTTGGCGGGCCGCTTCGCTAGGGCTTATGCCCCTATTCCATTCAGTCGGCAGCGCGCGCCATTTCCTGGCGCTTGCCCTGCATCACTTCGGCTGCGGCGGCGATGGCCTTGACGATGTTGTGATAGCCCGTGCAACGACAAAGGTTGCCTTCCAGCCCTTCGCGGATTTGCTGTTCCGTGATGCCGTTCGGGTGCTTGTTCACAAGGTCAATCGCGCTCATGACCATGCCTGGCGTGCAGAAGCCGCATTGCAGCGCGTGATATTCGCGGAAGGCTTCCTGCATCACATGCAGCGTACCATCGGCAGCCGCGAGGCCTTCAATGGTGGTCACACTCGCGCCATTGCACATCACGGCCAGCGTTGTGCAGGATTTCACGCTTTCGCCATTCACATGCACCACGCAGGCGCCGCATTGGCTGGTATCGCAGCCGACATGCGTGCCGGTCATGCGGAGCTTTTCGCGCAGCACTTCCACAAGAAGCGTGCGGCCTTCAACCTCGGCCGTATGGGTTTGACCATTCACGGTCAGTGTCACCTGCGGCATAGCGCGTCTCCCAATCATGTTCTGCCCAGGCTTGCGCGCCTGAGGGTGTTTCAACCCGAAGCCTCACCCTTAAGATGGGGCTTCGTCAAGTTTTTCAATGTCAAATCTTGCCCGGAGAATGCGCCTCCGGGCAAGAGGGGGCTTTGCCCTAATGCTTGGCGATCAGCGCCGCGCCCTTGGCCCCCGCCAGCGGGTTTTCCGCCGCCGGAAGGTCATGCAAATGGCAGGCGGACCAATGGCCGGGCTCCGTCTGGCGGAGCTCGGGTTCATCCTGCCGGCAGCGATCAAAGGCGTAGGGGCAGCGCGTATGGAAGCGGCAGCCCTTGGGCGGGTTGATCGGGCTTGGCACATCGCCCTTCAGGATCACGCGTTCCCGCTGCGCCCCCGGTTCTGGCACCGGCACGGCGGATAGCAGCGCTTCCGTATAGGGGTGCTTGGGTGCGGCAAATAACTCGCGCTTCGGCGCCACTTCGACGATCTTGCCGAGATACATGACCGCCACGCGATGCGTCATGTGTTCCACAATCGCCAGATCATGGCTGATAAACAGCAGCGCGAGGCCGAGTTCCTTCTGCAAATCCTGAAGCAGGTTCACGATCTGCGCCTTGACGGAAACATCCAACGCTGAGACCGCCTCATCGCAAATAATCAGGTCAGGCTCAGCGGCCAGGGCACGGGCGATGCCGATGCGCTGGCGCTGCCCGCCCGAGAATTCATGCGGCCAGCGCCCGACGGCATCACGCGGCAGGCGCACGCGGTCCATCAGATCGCCAACGCGCTTTTCCAGATCAGCGGCATCCTTGGCCAGTCCAAAATTACGGATCGGCTCCGCCAGGATGTCCCGCACCCGCATGCGCGGGTTTAGCGAGGAATACGGGTCCTGAAACACTACCTGCATGCGCCGGCGCAGAGGGCGAAGCGTGCTGGCCGGCATATCGTCAATCCGCGTGCCATCCAGCATCACCTGGCCGCCCGTGATGTCAAACAAGCGCAGAATGGCCTTGCCGACAGTGGATTTGCCGCAGCCGGATTCACCCACCAGCGACAGGGTCTCCCCCTTCGCGATGGAAAAGGAAATCCCATCCACGGCATAGACATGGCCGGTGACGCCGCCCAGGAAGCCAGCGCGAACGGGGAAGTGTTTCTTGAGGTCATTGACCTCGAGCAAGGGGGTGCTCATGCCGCGGCGGTCTCCTTCACGGCGTAATGACAGGCGACGATATGGCCGGGGGCTTTTTCTTCGAGGCCCGGGGCGACGCTGCGGCAAAGATCGGTGGCATAGCTGCAGCGGCTGGCGAAGACGCAGCCTTGCAGCTTTTGTTTCAGGCTTGGCACCAGACCCGGGATTTCCTGCAAGCGCGTTTCCGTACCATCAAGCGAGGAACCGAGCTTTGGGACGGACCCGAGCAAGCCCTGGGTGTAAGGATGCCGTGGGGTACGGAACAGGGGCCCAACCTTGGCTTCTTCCACCTTGCGCCCGGCATACATGACCACCACGCGCTCAGCCACTTCGGCCACCACACCAAGATCATGCGTAATCAGGACAATCGCGGCACCGACGCGATGCTTGAGGTCGCGCATCAGGTCCAGGATCTGCGCCTGAATGGTCACATCCAAGGCCGTGGTCGGTTCATCGGCAATCAGCAGCTTCGGGTTGCAGGCAAGGGCGATTGCGATCATCACGCGCTGACGCATGCCGCCTGAAAGCTGGTGCGGGTATTCCTTCACGCGGCGTTCCGGTTCCGGGATGCCAACCAGCTTCAGCATATCAACCGCGCGGTCTTCCGCCTGTTGCGCTGACATGCCCTGGTGCAGGCGGAGTGTTTCCCCAATCTGGCGGCCAACCGTCAGCACCGGGTTCAACGACGTCATCGGCTCCTGGAAGATCATGCTGATCTCATTGCCGCGAATGTCGCGCATTTCGGCTTCTGAGAGTTCCAGCAGGTTCCTGCCATTGAAGCGGATGGCGCCGGCAAGCTTGCCGGGCGGCTCCGGGATCAGGCGCAGGATGGACATGGCGGTGACGGATTTGCCGCAACCGCTTTCGCCCACCACGGCGAGCGTTTCGCCGGCTTCCACATGGAACGAAACACCATCTACCGCGCGATTGATGCCATCGGGCGTGCGGAAATGGGTTTGCAGATTGTCAATTTCGAGAATCGCCATGGGTCAGAGCCTCTTTGCCATGCGCGGGTCGAGGGCATCGCGGAGACCATCGCCAAGCAGGTTCACCGCCAGCACGGTGATGGAAAGGAAAATGGCCGGGAAAAACACGATATAGGGCTTCACCTGCCAAAGCGCGCGGCCTTCGGCCATGATATTCCCCCAGGAGGGAATAATGGGTGGTGTGCCGGCGCCAATGAAGGACAGGATGCTCTCCACAATCATCGCCGAGGCGCAGATATAGGTCGCCTGCACGGTGATGGGTGCGAGTGTATTCGGCAGAATATGGCGCCAAATGATGACCGGCGTGCGCGTACCCGCTGCCACTGCTGCGTCCACATAGGGCTGTTCACGAAGCGAAAGTACCACGCCGCGCACCAGGCGCGAAACGCGCGGAATTTCCGCGATGGTGATCGCGATGATCACGTTCTGCACCGAACCGCGCGTGAGCGCCATCAGCGCAATCGCGAGCAGGATCGGCGGAATGGACATCATGCCATCCATGACGCGCATGATGATGCTATCGGCCCAGCGGACGAAGCCGGAAATCATCCCAATGGTAAGGCCGATGATGGAAGCGAGCACGGCCACCGAAAACCCAACCAGCAGCGACACGCGCGCGCCATAAAGCACGCGCGAATAAATGTCGCGCCCCAGCATATCCGTGCCGAACCAATAAAGGGCGGATGGTTCACGCGTGCGCCGCGCGGGGGCCAGGGCGGTTGGGTCTGTCGTGAACAGGAAGGGCGCGAAGATCGCGACCAGCACCATCAGCATGACCAGCGAACCGCCAATGGCAATCGCCGGGTTGCGCCGCATGAAGCCGAAGAAGCCCTTGCGCGGCTTCACCGGCGGCATGATGTCTGGAAGCGTGGGCGCCACCGCGACATTCGCGGCCGTGATACCCTTGGGGTCGAGGATGGAAGCGGACATCAGTATCTGATCCTCGGGTCCAGAATGGTGTAGAGCAGGTCAATCATGAGATTCACCAGCACATAGACAAAGGAAAACAGCAGCACGACGCCCTGGATCACTGGGTAGTCGCGCCGCAAAATCGCATCCACGGTGAGCCGCCCGAGGCCGGGGATGGCGAAGACGCTTTCCGTGACCACCGCGCCACCAATCAGCAGCGCGATACCAATGCCAATCACGGTCACGATCGGCACGGCGGCATTCTTCAGCGCGTGCAGGAACAGGATATTGCGCTGCCCGGCACCCTTGGCGCGGGCGGTGCGGATATAATCCTGTTGCAGCACTTCCAACATGGTCGCGCGCGTGATGCGCGCGATCAGCGCGATATAGACTGTTCCCAGCGCAATCGCAGGCAGGATCAGGTTCTGGAACCACGGCCAGAAACCTTGCTTGATCGGCGTATAGCCTTGCACCGGCACCCAATCGAGTTCCAGCGCAAAGACATAGGCCAGCACATAGCCCACCACGAAGACCGGCACTGAAAAGCCCAGCACCGCGAAGCCCATCACGGTGCGGTCAATCGTCGTTCCCTGCTTCCAGGCGGCGATCACCCCCATCGGGATGGCAACAGAAACCGCCAGGATCAGCGTAATGATCATGAGAGACAGCGTTGGTTCAATGCGCTGCTGGATCATGGTTGAAACCGGCAGGTTGGTGAAAATTGAAACGCCGAGATCACCCTGAAGAATACGCCAGACCCATTCCCCGAACCGGATCAAAAAAGGCCGGTCGAGGCCAAGGCTGGCGCGGATGCGTTCCACATCCTCAGGCGTCGCCTGATCGCCCGCAATCACCGCAGCCGGATCACCCGGCGCGACGTAGAGCAGACTGAAGACAAAGAGCGCGACGAAGGCCATCACCGGAATGGTGGCCAAGACGCGTCGGACGATATAGGCGAACATGATCCCGGCGATCTTTCTTTATTAGGACTTGCTTTAGGACTTGCTCACGCCCCAGAAGAAGGGAATAGGGCCACCAACAACGCCCGACACATTGCTGCGCCAAGCCTGATAGGTCTTGTAGAAGCCCGTCGGCGCATAGGTCATGTGACGCATGGCCGCGGTATTCATTTCCGCAACCGCGGCCTTTTCCGCTGCGATATCCGGCGCAACAAACCACTTATCGCGCGCCGCTTCCACTGCATCATCCTTGGGCCAGCCAAACCAGGCGCCATCGCCATGGGCGCGGAGCGCAAGATAAGATGCCGGATTGATGCAATCCGCACCCGCATGCCAGGTGTGGAAGATATGCCAGCCACCTTGACCCGGCAGGGATTTGGATGCGCGGCGCTGACCAACAGTGCCCCAATCAGTCGCCACAAAGTCCACATTCATGCCAATGGACCGCAGCAGCGCATTGGTCACTTCACCCATGGCCTTCAGCGGCGCCTGATCCTGGCCGACAAGCACTGTGATCGGCTGGCCATTATAGCCGGATTCACGCAACAGCGCCCGGGCTGCCTCAACATTGCGCGGGCCCTTAAAAATATCCCCGCCGGCTTCGGTGTAAAGCGGCGTGCCGGGCGTGAAGAAGGAAGGCAGGGTCTGCCACAGCGCCCGGTCATCACCGACCACCGCACGCATATAGTCTTCCTGGTTCAGCACCATCGCAACCGCACGGCGCGCGCGCACATCATTGAAGGGCGCGTGCAGATGGTTGAAGCGGAAGGAACCGATATTGCCAAGCGGATCGGCGATATCCACGCGGATATTGCGGTTGCGCCGCAAGGACGGGATCAGGTCCGTCAGCGGGGTTTCCCACCAGTCAATTTCGCCATTCATCAGCGCTGCCGAAGCCGTCGCCGGGTCAGGCATGATGATCCATTCAATACGATCAACATTGATGCGCTTGCCGCCGGCCAACCATGACGGAGGCTCATTGCGCGGCACATATTGTTCGAATTTGGTGAAGACTGCCTTGGCGCCCGGCACCCATTCATTGCGCACAAAGCGCATCGGGCCGGAACCCACAAATTCAGTCACCTGCTGGAATGGATCGGTCTTCGCCAGACGCTCCGGCATCATGAAGGCCATCGGCGTATTGTTCTTGCCGAGCGCCAGCAACATCTTGGGGTAAGGCGCCTTCAGGCGCCAACGGAAGGTGCGGTCATCCACCGCCACCAATTCTTCCTGGATCGCGCGGATCATCTGGCCCATGCCATCGCGCACAGCCCAGCGCGCCAAGCTTGCCACGCAATCAGCCGCGGTCACCTTGGTGCCGTCATGCCACATCAGGCCTTCACGCAGCTTGAAGGTCCAGACCTTGCCGTCTGACGATACTTCTTCACTTTCGACCATCTGGCGCTTGGGTTCAAGCTTATCGTCAAAGCCATAAAGCGTGTCCCACACTAGGCAGGCCGCGTTGCGCACAACATATTGCGTGCCCCAGATGGGGTCGAAATTGGCCAGGTTGGCCTGCGGCACAAAGCGTAGCGTCCGCGCGGCCGCGCCCTGTGCCAGCGCCGGGGCGGAAAGCCCAGCCGTGCCCGTCAGTGCCGCAATACCGGCGGTTGCCTTGAGGAAATCTCTACGATCCATCGCCCGTCTCCCATTCATGTTCAGGGCAGCCCAGTCTGCCCAGGTAAAAGTCACTTTGCCTTGCCAGAAGGCAGGGCAGCGCAAGGGGTCTCGCTTAGCCTGCTTTCAGTGCGGCGCAAATAGCCCCATTGACTGATTGGCGCCCTCGGCTGG
>JBIIGZ010000117.1:0-10997 GCA_044236185.1 Roseomonas sp.
GGCGCGTGTGTTCGGACAGCGAGGATAGCAGCATCAGCGGCGAAAGATCCGGCGCGCAGGCTGGCGTGACCAGGCTGGCGAAGGGCTGGCCGGCCTGGCCGGTCGCAAGGCTTGCCGCCCGCCCGGCGCGGATCAGCCGCCGTGCTTCCATTATGGCATCATACTGTTCCATCGCCCTTCTCCGGCCTGCCTGCTGCCATAATTGGCTCGCATTATATTCTCTGTCGCGGCAAAAGAATGTCACCGCCGCGTCAGAGGTACCAAGCAATGCCGCAAACCATCGCCCTTGTGGATGATGACCGCAATATCCTCACTTCCGTATCCATGACCTTGGAACAGGAAGGCTATCAGGTGCGCACCTATACGGATGGGGAAAGCGCGCTGCAGGGCCTGATGGCCAAGCCAGCCGATCTGGCGGTGCTGGATATCAAAATGCCGCGCATGGATGGCATGGAATTGCTCCAGCGGCTCCGCCAGCGCAGCAATATGCCGGTGGTGTTTCTGACTTCCAAGGATGAGGAAGTGGATGAGCTGATGGGGCTGCGCCTTGGCGCCGATGATTACATCACCAAGCCCTTTTCGCAGCGCTTGTTGTTGGAACGCATCCGCGCCCTGCTGCGCCGGAATGAAGGCGCGCGCGCGGAAGGTTCAGGCGCCCCGCCCGGTGGTGTGTTGGCGCGCGGTGATCTGATGCTGGATGAGACGAAGCACACCTGCCTTTGGAAGAGCAAACAGGTGCAATTGACTGTCACAGAATTTTTGCTGGTGAAGGCGCTCGCACTACGCCCCGGCATGGTGAAGAATCGCGACCAGCTGATTGATGCCGCCTACGGAGAGAATATCTATGTGGATGACCGCACGATTGACAGCCACGTGAAGCGTATCCGCCGGAAGTTCCGTCAAACGGATGAGGATTTCGACCAGATCGAAACGCTTTATGGCATTGGGTATCGGTATAAGGAGAATTGATCGCAGGACCGGAGCATTTTCAAGCCAAGCGGCTTTGCTGGGCGACTCGGAAAATGCGACCAAAAAAACTAGAAGCTGCCTGATGCGCTCATGCGCATCAGGCGGGTTCTAATGCAACCGCGCTGAAGGCAAATGCGGGCTGTCCAGGCTGAAATCCGGGATCGCGACATCGAACGACTCACCCGTGTCGCGCACCACCATGTGATAGGCGCCGCGCATGAAGCCCGATGGTGTGCCGAGCGGCGTGCCGGAGGTATATTCGAACCGCCCACCCGGCTCCAGGATCGGCTGTTCACCGACCACGCCAGCACCTTGCACCTGTTGCGTGCGCCCGGTGCCATCGGTGATCTGCCAGGTACGACGGATCAACTGCACCGTCTCCGGCCCCAGATTGGCGATTTCCACCTGATAGGCCCAGACGAATTGGGCGCTTTCAGGCATGGATTGCTCAGCGAGATAAAAGGCGCGCACAGCAACCCTTATCCCACGCGTCGTCGCGATGAATGAATCACCTTTAGTCATTTTTGCCTTCCTCGCCGCCAATTCAGCACAGCAGTCGGGCGTTTTGTAAAGTTTTTTATGAGCTTGCCCTCATGAAGCCGCAGCATCCAATGCTTCGGCCAAATCGTCAATCAGATCGGCCACATCCTCAAGCCCCACGGAAAGCCGCACCGTGCCATCGGTAATGCCAAGCTTGGCGCGTTCCTCAGCACCCACCCGCATATGGGTGGTGGTGGCCGGATGGGTCGCCATGGATTTTGCATCGCCAAGGTTATTGGCGATATCAATCAGCTTCAGCGCATCCATGAATCGGAAGCACGCTTCCTTGCCGCCCTTGATATCGAAACTCACCAAGGTGCCGCCGGCCGACATTTGCGCCATGGCGAGCTTCTGCTGCGGGTGATCCGCACGGAAGGGATAGAGCACGCGCGCAACCTCAGCCCGTTCCGCCAGCATATCGGCAATGGCGGAAGCGCTGCGGCACATGGCGGGGATGCGCAGATGAAGGGTCTCCAACCCCTTCAGGATCACCCAGGCATTGAAGGCGCTGATGGAAGGGCCGGTATTGCGGATGAAGGGTTGCAGCACCTCATCCACCCATTTCTTCGATCCCATGACACAGCCGCCCAGAACGCGGCCTTGTCCATCAAAATGCTTGGTCGCGGAATAGACAACGATATCCGCGCCGAAGCTCATTGGCTTTTGCAGCAAGGGGGTGGCGAAGACATTATCCACCACCACCAAAGCGCCGGCCTGATGGGCCAGATCACACACGGCGCGCAGGTCCACAATTTCCAGCATGGGGTTGGAAGGTGTTTCCAGCAAAACCATCGTCGCCGGGCGCGACAGTGCGGCGCGCCATTGTGCCAAATCGCTGCCATCCACGAATTCGGTTGAGATGCCATAGCGCGGCAGCAGGGTGGAAACGATCCAATGGCAGGAACCAAACAGCGCGCGGGATGCCACCACGCGGTCGCCGACTTTCAGGTGTGATAGCATCGCCGAATGCACCGCCGCCATGCCGGTGGCTGTCGCGCGGCAGGCTTCCGCCCCTTCCAGGGCCGCCAGCCGCGCTTCCAGCATGCTGACCGTTGGGTTGCCGAAGCGCGAATATTGGTAATGCACTTCCGTGCCGGCAAAAGTCGCTTCCGCCTGGGCTGCGCTGTCATAGACAAAGCCCGAGGTCAGATACATCGCTTCCGCCAGCTCATCGAAATTGGAGCGCATGAGGCCACCGCGGACAAGCTGCGTCGCGGGGCGAAGGGGGCGGGCGGGGCGAGATTTTTTCGGCACGGCTGGAACCTCTCACACAATGACAGCGTCCAGCCCCTACCGGGAACGGGGCATGATGACCCCGCGGCCCTTTAGCGCGTTTGTTTTCGCGGATGTCGCCACCCACGCCCTTTCGAGACCTCGCCGCAAGAAGACCGGACAAATCGCGAGGATCGGTTTTGCAACCAATGATTGACTCATAAGGCGTAATACGCCCGCAGGTCAAGAATGTCGTGTGGCTTGCATCGCAGCCCCGCCCATGGGTTCATCGCGCCCGGAGGAAATCATCATGGCCAATACCCGCGTCACCCTGATTGTCGGCGCCAGCGGCGCAGCCGCTAGCCGCGTGATGGAAGCCGCCGAGCATGACCCGGGCTTCACTCCCATTGGCCTGACCAGGCGCGACCCAGGTGCGGGCATTCCCTGGATCACCGCCGATCTTTGGGATGGGCCAGCGCTGACGCGCGCCATCGCGGCGCGACCTGACATTACGCATATTGTCTATGCGTCCCGCGCGCCGCATGGCGAAACCGGCGTCGAAGATGTGCCCGGCAATGTCACCATGCTGCGCAATCTGCTGGACGCGGCCGAGGCATCGCTGCCGCGCTTTCAGCATTTGCACATGATCCATGGCGGCAAATGGTATGGGCTGCATATCGGCCCCTTCCCGACGCCGGCGCGGGAAGATGACCCGCGCCATTTGCCGCCCAATTTCTATTACGACCAGCAGGATATGGTGGCCGAACGCCAGCGCGGCAAAGCCTGGTCCTGGTCAGCAAGCCGGCCCAATTTCGTGCTGGATGTCGCACCTGGCCGCGCGCGCAACATGGTCTCGACCCTTGGCGCCTATGCCGCGATCTGCCGGGAATTGGGTGTGCCCTTCGATTTTCCGGGCAAGCCCGGCGCCTTCACGGCGCTGCATGAGGTCTCGGACGCCAAATTGCTGGCCGAGGCGATTTTGTGGATGCTGGGCGAACCGCGGGCCGCCAACCGTGCCTTTAATGTCACGAATGGCGATGCCTTCCGCTGGTGCGACATGTGGCCCCATCTGGCCGGCTTGTTTGGCGTGGCGACAGGCCGGGTGCGGACCATGTCCATGGCGCGCTGGATGGCGGATAAAGTGCCGGTTTGGGAGAGAATTCGCGCCCGCCACAGCCTTATTCTGCCGATTGAACAAGTGGCTAGCTGGGAATTCGCCGATTTCGCGCTGAATATGGATTACGATGTGTTGGCTTCCATGACCGCAGCGCGGCAGGCGGGCTTCACCGGTTTCAGGGATAGCTGGGCCATGTTCGCCGAACAGATTGAGGGCTATCGCGCCGCCCGGGTGTTGCCGCCGCGCTCAAAATAATCAGGGTTTGCGGCGCCCCCTGCCTTGACCCTGCCACACCCCCCTGCAATACGCGCTGCGCCTTGGGCGATCCGGGGCAGAGCATCGTCGGGCTAAACCGGCGAATTCCGCGACAAGAGGCCGAACCACGCCATGCGCGATAAGGGCGAATATCTTTTCACTTCGGAATCCGTTTCCGAAGGCCATCCCGATAAGGTGGCAGACCGCATTTCCGATACGGTGCTGGATGCCTTCCTGACCGCCGATCCTTATGCCCGCGTCGCTTGCGAAACGCTGGTCACCACCAATCGCGTGGTGCTGGCGGGCGAAGTGCGCGGCCCCGCCGAAATCACGCCGGAATATCTGATCCACCTGGCGCGGCTTGCCATCCATGACATTGGGTATGAGCAGGAAGGCTTTCATTGGCAGCACGCCGACATCGAATGCCATTTGCATGCCCAGTCGGCGCATATCGCCCAGGGCGTGGACGCCGCCGGCAATAAGGATGAAGGCGCGGGCGACCAGGGCATCATGTTCGGTTATGCCTGCCGCGAAACACCGGAATTGATGCCGGCGCCGCTGTATTATGCGCATGAAATCCTGCGCCATGTCAGCACACTACGCCGCGCCAAGGACAAGGCCGTGGCCGGGCTGCTGCCGGATGCGAAAAGCCAGGTGACGCTGCGCTATGTGGATGGCAAGCCGGTGGGCGCGACCTCCATCGTTGTGTCCACCCAGCATGAAGAAGCTTTGGAACAAGCCGAAATCAAGCGCATCCTGCGCCCGATTGTGGAAGCGGTGCTGCCCAAGGGTTGGATGTGCCCGGATAGCGAATTCTACGTGAACCCCACGGGCAAATTCGTGATTGGTGGCCCTGATGGCGATTGCGGCCTGACCGGGCGCAAGATCATCGTGGATACCTATGGCGGTGCAGCGCCGCATGGTGGTGGCGCATTCTCCGGCAAGGATCCCACCAAGGTGGACCGTTCGGCTGCCTATGCCGCGCGCTATGTGGCGAAGAATGTCGTGGCGTCTGGCCTTGCGGATAAGTGTACCATTCAGGTCAGCTACGCGATCGGTGTTTCCAAGCCACTGTCGGTTTATTTCGACCTGCATGGCACGGGCAAGGATGTGGATGAGGCGAAGTTGGCGAAGGTGATTGACGGCATGGTCAATCTCTCCCCGCGCGGCATTCGTGAGCATCTGAAGCTGAACCGCCCGATCTATGTGCCGACCAGCGCCTATGGCCATTTCGGCCGCGTGCCGGATGCGACAAAGGGTACCTTCACCTGGGAAATGACCGATCTGGCGGATGAGCTGAAGCGCGCTTTCGGGCGTTGAAGCACGATGGATCTGGTCGCTGTCTTCAAATTTTTGGGGATAACGAAGGACTACAGCGACCTTAATCTCTCAGCCCTGGAGGTTGACCTCCAGGGCTGGAATTCGCAGCACCCGATATTTCATAAGGTTCTTAAAGCTTCCAAAGCACGGCTGGTCATTGAGGTCGGCACCTGGAAGGGCGCTTCATTGGTTCAAATGCACCGCATATCGCGGGAACTGGGGCTTTCGACCCAGTTCATCAGCGTGGATACTTGGCTAGGTTCAAATACAGAGACTTGGCTCAATCCTGCGCTACGCCCCAGCCTTCTGCTGCGGCATGGCTATCCACGGATGTTTTTTCAGTTTCTGCGCAACATGCAGCATGCGGAGATTCTTGATGACGTCTTCCCGCTACCCATGACGTCCACTTCAGCGGCGCATTTGCTGAAGCGCATCGGCATCCAAGCCGATGCGATTTATATCGATGCCGGGCATCACGAAGAGGAAGTTCTACTCGACCTTCGCTTGTATAATGAGGTCTTGCGCCCCGGCGGCATCCTGTTCGGTGATGATTACCACGAGAGCTGGCCCGGGGTAGTGCGCGCGGTGGACAGTTTCGCAGCTGAGCGTGGCTATACACTCCGGATCTCTTCGCCAAAATTCATGATGGTGAAGTTGCCTCAGTGATCGCTGATGGGATGACCGCTGACAGACCCCCGCTGGCCGATGGTGTGCCGGACCGCCTTTATGGCCGGCGCCGAGGCCACCCCTTGCGCCCGCGCCAGCAGCGCTTGCTTGAAGAAACCCTGCCCCGCCTTCGGCTAACCCAAGCGCAAGCTGCTGATCCGCGGGCCGCTTTCGTCAGCATGGGCGATGTGTCGCTTTGGCTGGAAGTGGGGTTTGGCGGCGGGGAACACACGTTAGATCAAATCGCGGCGCATCCTGATATTGCCTATATCGCGTCGGAAGTATTCGAAAATGGGCTTTGCGCCTTGCTCACGCGCCTGGTGCAGGAAGGGGCGGAAGCGACCGGCGCGCTGCCGCGTAATCTCAAACTCTGGCCGCAGGATGCGCGGCATTTGCTGCGCGCCTTGCCGGACGGTGCCTTGGATCGCCTGTTTCTGATGTTCCCCGACCCATGGCCCAAGGCGCGGCATGCCAAAAGGCGCTTTGTGCATCCGGAATTGCTGCCCATGGTGGCACGCACCATGAAGCCGGGCGGGGTTTGGCGCATCGCATCCGATGATCCAACCTATCAGGCATGGGTCCGTGACTGCATGGGCGCGCAGGCCTTCTTCACCCTTGGGCGCCTAGCGGAAACCCGCCCTGCCGGCTGGCCGCCGACACGCTATGAAGCCAAGGCGCTACGCGAAGGGCGCCAGCCGCTTTATTGGGAATGGATCAGGTGCTGATTTGAGCGACTGATTCACGGCTCCGGCGATACCGCCTCCGCCGATCAGGCGCTGATCTGAGCGACTGATTCACGGCTCCGGCGATACCGCCTCCGCCGATCAGGCGCTGATTTGAGCGACTGATTCACGGCTTCGGCGATCAGGCGCTGATCACTGACCGCGCCACATCAGCCGCAAGATCGGCAAGCCCTGCCGATGATGATGGATCGCCATCGCACCATGGCCCAGCGCCAGCACCACCAACCCCCAAGCCGCGCCCTGATGCAAAGGCCGGAGCACATCATAAAGCGCCTGATCCGGCGCGAAGGGATGCGGAATGGGCAGGATGAGGAAGAACACGGTCTCCACGGCCACAGGCGCCGCTGCCCCGGTTAGGAATCCCAGCACCGGCACGGCAATCAGCAGCGCATAAAGCACCCCCTGTCCCAGCCGCGCCGCACCCTGCTGCCAGCCAGGCAGCGCGACAGAAGCGGGCCGACCACGCCGCCCCAAAAGCCAAAGCCGCCAGGCCCAAAGCGGGATCAGCAGCAAGCCAAGGCTTTTATGTAACTGATAGGTCAGGATTTTGGCGAAAAGCGCCGAAAGCGGCAGTGCCACCATCACCAGCGCCAGCAGGAAGTTCACAAAAACCAGGCCCGCCATGGCCCAATGCAACCGCCGCTGCGCCACCGACCATGCCGCCTGCATTGGCCTATCCGATCACCAGGCTGACCGAGACCGCCAATTGCACCCGATCCGCCGTCGCCAGCATGTCAGCTGTCATGCCGAAGGCCGTGCGACTGATCTCGCCACGCGCGGTGCACTCCACAATCTCCGCCCCTGTCGCGGCATCGCGCCTGCGGCCCGAAAGCCTGGCCTGCATGGTTATAGGCTGAGTCACGCCGCGCATTTCCAAGGGGCCGGCAAGCTCAAAGGCCTCAATCCGCCCACCCGGCTTGGCACGGCCAGAAAACCGCGCAATCGGCCAGCGTTCCGCATCGAAATAGGCGGGCGAACGCAGCAAATCAGCCGCCCCCGGATAGGCGTGGGCAATGGAAGCAGTTTCCACCTGCACCGCAACACGCGCGGTCTCGGGCCTTTCGGGGTCCAGGATCAATTCACAGGCAAAGCGCGAAAACTGCCCCGTCGAGGTGAGTACCAACAAATGCCGCGCGATGAATTCCAGCCTTCCCTGGGTATGATCGAAGCGAAAGACCCGCGCGGCATGCGCTGGCGAGGGTGTCAGGCCCAGCAGCGGCAGTACCGCACCAGCCAAGGCGCGGCGCGATATGATTAGGGGTTTGGGCTTCACCAGCATGTATCGTAATCCTAACCAGGATGTGGCAACTGCTCCATCCTTTTTCAAACCTCTTGCCTTTTGGTTGCGTCAGCGCTAAAGAAACAGAAATCACACCATCCGAATGTACGGGGGGTGGCCTTGAAAAAGGCCGCCTTTTTTGTTTTTGCAGCCTGATCTACCCCTTCACGAAGGGCTTGAAGCCCGCATCGCGGAAGCGATCCTGCCCAGCCTCACGCAGCTTGGCTATGAATTGGTGCGCGTGCAGGTTTCCGGCAAGGAACGCCCTGTGGTGCAAATCATGGCAGACCGTGCCGATGAAGCAGCCTTCACCGTGGATGATTGCGAAGCCATCAGCCATGCCGTGGGCGCGGTGCTTGATGTTGCGGACCCGATCCGGGGCGAATGGATGCTGGAAGTATCCTCCGCCGGGATTGATCGACCGCTGACGCGGACCAAGGATTGGAATCGTTTCGCCGGCCATGTCGCTACCGTCGAAGTTTCGATTCCGGTGGATGGCCGCAAGCGTTTTCGTGGCATCGCCCTTGGTGCGGATGACGCCGAAGCAAGGCTCAGGCTTGATGATGGCAGTGAAATAATGCTGCCGCGCAGCAATATCCGTCGCGCCAAGCTTGTGCTGACCGATGAATTGATCGCGGCGACGGCGAAAGCCGCTGCCCCAACAACGATGACCCATTAAGGAGAATGCGCCATGGCCGTTGATATCGCCATTGCCCGTCCGGAATTGCTGCAAGTGGCCGATGCCGTTGCGCGCGAAAAAATGATCGAGCGTGAGGAAGTGCTGGAAGCCATGGAACAGGCGATCCAGAAGGCTGGCCGCGCCAAATACGGGCTTGAGAAGGATATCCGCGCCACCATTGACCGCAAGGATGGTCGCGTGAAGCTGGAACGCTTCACCGAAGTGGTGGAAGCCGAGCCGGTTGAAAGCGAAGCAACGCAAATCCCCTTGCGTATCGCGCAAAAGATCAAGCCCGGCATTCAGCTTGGTGAATTCATCGTGGACCCGCTGCCGCCGATTGATTTTGGCCGCATCGCCGCGCAAACCGCGAAGCAGGTGATTGTGCAGCGCGTGCGTGAAGTGGAACGCCGCAAGCAATTCGAAGAATACAAGGACCGCGTTGGCGAAATCATCAATGGCACGGTCAAGCGAACCGAATACGGCAACCTGATGGTGGAGCTGGGCCGCGCCGAAGCGCTTTTGCGCCGCGATGAAACCATCCCGCGCGAAGCCTTCCGTAATGGGGACCGCGTGCGCGCCTACATCTATGATGTGCGCGAAGAACCGCGCGGGCCGCAGATTTTCCTCTCTCGCACCCATCCCGGTTTCCTCGCGAAGCTTTTCGCGCAGGAAGTGCCGGAAATTTATGACGGCATCATCGAAATCAAGGCCGTGGCGCGTGATCCTGGCAGCCGCGCCAAGATGGCGGTGATCAGCCGTGACAGCTCCATTGATCCCGTGGGCGCTTGCGTTGGGATGCGTGGCTCACGCGTGCAGGCGGTGGTTGCTGAATTGCAGGGTGAGAAGATTGATATCATCCCCTGGTCGCCCGATCAGGCGACCTTCATCGTGAATGCACTTGCCCCCGCTGAAGTCAGCAAGGTTGTTTTGGATGATGAAGGCCGGCGTGTGGAAGTGGTGGTGCCGGATGACCAGCTGAGCCTTGCCATCGGGCGTCGCGGGCAGAATGTGCGCCTTGCTTCGCAGCTCACGCGCTATGATGTGGATATCCTGACGGAGGCTGAGGAAAGTGAACGCCGCCAGGAAGAATTCCGCCGCCGCACCGGGCTGTTTGTGGAAGCGCTTGATGTGGATGATGTGATCGCGGGGCTTCTGGTGCAGGAAGGCTTCGGCTCCATCGAAGACATCGTGCAGGCACCAGATGAGGAATTGGCCGAAATCGAGGGTTTTGATGAAAGTGTCGCCGCTGAGTTGAAGCGCCGCGCCGAAGTCTTCATTGAAAAGCGAGACGCGGAAATGGATGAAAAGCGTCGTGATCTTGGCGTGGATGATGTGCTGATCGACGTGGGCGGCTTCACGCCGGCCATGATGGTGACGCTTGGGGAGAAGGGCGTGAAGTCCTTGGAAGACCTGGCTGATCTCGCCGGCGATGAATTGGTCGAAATCCTCGGCGCCGAAGCGGTGGATGAGGAAACGGCCAATGCCATCGTGATGGAAGCGCGCCGTCGTGCCGGTTGGCTCGGCGATGAGGCATGAGGCACGGCCCTGAGCGAAGCCCTACCCCTTCCGGAGGAAGATGAGCCCGAAAAGGGCCCACTTCGCCGGTGCATTGTCAGCCGCGACAGCCTGCCAAAGGCGGAAATGATCCGTTTTGTGCTGGGGCCGGGGCGGGAAATCGTGCCGGATCTGGCCGAAAGGCTGCCGGGGCGGGGTATGTGGTTGAGCGCGCGGGCCGATGTGCTAGAAGGCGCCATCAACCGCGGAGCCTTCACGCGCGCAGCGCGGGCTCCTGTGATGTTGCCACCCGGTCTTCCGGCGTTGCTGCAACAGGGGTTGCGGGCCAGGATTGCCGATCTGCTGGGGCTTGCGCGCCGGGCAGGGCAGGCGGTGGCGGGTTGGCAGGCGGTGCGGGAATGGCGCGCCGCGGATCGAATTGCCTTGCTGGTGCAGGCCAAGGATGGCAGCCCAGCAGAGCGTGAACGCCTCTCGGGCGGTGGGCTTGCGGCTGTGATGCCGCTGACTGCAGCCGAATTGGGGCGGGTTTTTGGGCGTGACCACATTGTTCATGTGGCGGTTGCGCCGGGCCGTTTGGCGGAAGCCATCCGGTCTGAGGCGGGCAGGCTTTCTGGCCTTTCCCCGTCGGAGGGGACTATTTCTTGAAGGCTGCCGGATATTTCGGCGGCCTAATGCGTATCAGATGATCGGGTTCAAGGCGGC
>JBIIGZ010000262.1:0-3390 GCA_044236185.1 Roseomonas sp.
CTTGCTTCGGCATGGCCCCGCCTGGCGTGCCGCCATGGCGCGCATGGCACACGCGATCCGCCCGCATAAGCCCGACCTTCTGGCCGGCATTGAAAGCCGCGGCTTTTTGGTCGCCGCACCACTCGCCCTGGAACTTGGCCTTGGCTTCATCATGCTCCGCAAACGCGGCAAGCTGCCCGGTGAGCGCATTGGCCTGGATTACGCTTTGGAATACGGCACGGACCGGATTGAAATGCAGGCCGATGCCGTGAGCCCCGGCCAGCGCGTGGTGGTCTTGGATGATCTGCTGGCCACCGGCGGCACCATGGCTGCCGGGATTGCCCTGCTGCGCCAAGCGGGCGCCGTAGTGCCAGCCGCCGCCGCCTTGATTGAACTTTCGTTTCTTGAAGGGAGGAAGAAGCTCGATGTCCCATTCGAAGCGCTCGTCTCCTACAGCGAGTAGCCTCACGGCCAATCTGCCGACGCCCTTGCAAGGCGTACTGAGTGCTGCCGTGCTCGCGACTCCAACGGGCATCGTGATCTGCGATCCAAACCTGCCCGATTGCCCGATCATCTATGCCAATCCCGCCTTTTATCGCATCACCGGCTACGCCGAAGATGAGGTGATCGGGCGCAATTGCCGCTTCCTGCAAGGACCGGGCACCAATCCGCGCCACATCAAGGCGATTCGTGAAGCAGTTGAATCCGGCAAGCCGCTGGATGTTGAAATCGTCAATCACCGCAAGGATGGCTCGCGTTTCGTCAATGAGCTGCATCTGTCGCCGATTTACGACGATGATGGCGAGGTACGTTACATTTTCGGCATTCAGCATGATGTCTCTGCACGCGAGCAATTCGCGCGCGACGCCGAACGTGCCCGCCGCGCCGCCGAACGCGCCAATGCCGAAAAAAGCGATTTTCTTGCCTTCATGAGCCATGAAATCCGCACGCCGATGAATGGCGTGATGGGCACCATTTCCTTGCTGCTGGACACGACGCTTGATGCCGAACAGCACGCCTATGCGGAAACCGCGCGGCGCTGCGGTGAATTACTGCTCGCGACCGTCAATGAAATGCTTGATCTGTCGCGCATTGAGGCGGGGCATTTGGCGATCGAGGAAGAAACATTCGATCTGGCCGCGCCGGTCGCCGAGGTGCTTGACCTTCTAGCCCCCGCCGTCGCAGAAAAAGGCATCAGGCTTTCGGCCAGCATTGATCCCCTTTTGCCCGCACGGGTGATTGGTGATGCGCGGCGCCTTCGGCAGGTACTGCTGAACCTTGCCGATAATGCGGTGAAATTCACCGCTGTTGGCGGTGTCGGCATTCGTGTCGAACGGGCCGAAAATTCAAACCTTGTTCGATTCGCCGTGGCCGATACGGGCATTGGCATGCCTCCCGAAGTGCAGGCACGGCTATTTGGACGTTTCGCGCAAGGTGGGCCGGAAACCGCGCGACGCTATGGCGGTTCTGGCCTTGGCCTCATGATCTGCAAGCGGCTGGTAGGGCTGATGGGGGGGCGTATTGTACTCGCTTCCACCCCCGGCAAGGGATCAACCTTTTCCTTCGAGATTCCGCTGCGCCCGATTGCGGAATCGGGCCGCCCGCCAAGCACGCTGTTGCCCAAACCCGCACTGGCGAAGCCGCTGCCAGGGGCGCGCGGGCGCATCCTGATCGCGGAAGACGGCGAAGCCAATCAGCTTGTCGCCGCCGCCATTCTGCGCAAGGCCGGCTATGCGGTGGATTTGGCGCGCGATGGCGAAGAAGCGCTGGGGGCTGCGCGCACTGCCGCTTATGACCTGGTGCTGATGGATGTGCGCATGCCGCGCATGGATGGGCTGGCCGCAACGGCCGCGATTCGCGCCCTGGAAGGCCCGGCGGGGCGTGTGCCCATTATTGCCATGACCGCCGCCGCCATGCCCAATGAAGTGGCGCGCTGCCTTGAAGCCGGCATGGATGCGCATGTGGCCAAGCCCATGGACTTGACCGCGCTGCTCTCGGCCGTTTCGGATATGTTGGAAAAACGGCCTCGTCGGCCGCGTGTTGCCTCCGATGAACCCGATCCCGCCGGCCCGACGCTGATTGACCATACCACCTTGCAGGAATTGCGCGCGGCCGTGGGCCCTGGGCGGCTTCCGCGCCTGATTGGTGTATTCGCGGAAGAAACCCGCGCGCGTGTGGCGCGTTTGACTGCGACCGATGATGTTGGCGTGATCGAAGAAGAAGCCCATGGGCTGAAATCTGCCGCCGGCACTTTCGGCGCGGCAGCCTTGCGATCCATTGCGGCTTCGCTTGAGGAAGCCTGCGGGACACGAGACATGCCGAAAATAGTCGAGCTACAACGCGGCCTGCCTAATCTGGTCGAAAAAAGCCTCGCAGCCTTTCCGATGGCGTCCGGTGGTGGGGTTAATGCTGGCGGGAATGGGTGACCACCCCCTCATGCCAGCAGCATGAGAGGGCGTCAGGTAGTTTCAGCCCTTTTCCTGAGGCCAAAGTACCCGAGAGACAACGCCGGCAAGCACCCCGCCAAGTATCGGGGCCAACCAGAACAGCCATAATTGTTCAAGCGCCCATCCGCCAAGGATAAGGGCAGGCCCTGTGCTACGCGCTGGATTCACCGAAGTATTCGTCACCGGAATGCTGATCAGGTGAATGAGCGTGAGACCAAGCCCGATGGCAATCGGGGCAAAGCCCGCAGCAGCCTTGCGGTGCGTGGCACCCAAAATGATGATCAGGAAGAAGAAGGTCATCACCACTTCGCAGACAAAGGCAGAAAGCAGCGTATATTTCCCAGGGGAATGCGCGCCATACCCATTCGCCGCAAACCCACCATTCAAGGGCGCGCTGCCATTACCTGTTGCAATCACGTAAAGGATCGCAGCCCCCAGTATGGCGCCAATGACTTGGGCAATGATGTAGGGCGCTGCTTCAGCTGCCTTGAAGCGCCCGCTGGCCACGAGGCCCAGCGTCACCGCCGGGTTGAAATGGCCACCTGAAACATGCCCAACCGCATAGGCCATGGTCAGCACAGTCAAGCCAAAGGCGAATGAAACGCCAAGGATGCCGATGCCAACTTGTGGAAACGTGGCGGTCAATACGGCAGAGCCGCAGCCGCCAAGAACAAGCCAAAATGCACCGAAAAGCTCGGCAGATAAGCGAGGAAGCATGGACCATCTCTCTAGTTATAATTTTAAGAATGTGAATGTCGTTTCAAAGGCAAAGTCAACCCAGCATTGAATCTCACTCATGTGAAACTTCCTGGCTTCGGATAGAGCAACCCTCTGGAAACGATGTTTATCGGCGCCAAGGGCAGCGTTTGTTCTGGATACTCTAGCGCGGCCCCGCCGCGGCAGTCCCTTCCGGCGCATGGGCAAATTCCGGCACCAGCCGCGCCAATTGCTGCAAAGCAAGCCG
>JBIIGZ010000263.1:0-3356 GCA_044236185.1 Roseomonas sp.
TCCTGGGATGCGCTGCGTGCTGGGCTTGCAGGAAAATGTCGTAACCGGCATGGCGGATGGCTATTGGCGCATGGCGGAAAAGCCCGCCTGCACCTTGCTGCATTGCGGCCCGGGCCTCGCTAATGGCTTGGCCAATCTGCATAATGCGCGGCGCGCCCGGTCAGGCATTGTGAATATCACCGGTGATCACGCCACCTATCACCGCCCCTATGACGCGCCGCTGACGGCCGATACCGAAGGCTTCGCCCGCGGCGTTTCCGCCTGGGTGCGCACTTCAACCGATTCAACCAAGGTGGGCGCTGATGCCGCCGTGGCGGTGCAAGCCGCGCGGACCTCACCGGGTCAGATCGCGACCCTGATCCTGCCCGCCGATACCGCCTGGAATGATGGCGGCGTGGTGGCGCCGGCCTTGCCCGTGCCCGCCGTGCCGGAAGCGGACCCGCATGCCATTCGCAATGCCGCGCGCATCCTGCGGGAGAAGAAGAATGTGCTGATCCTGCTGGGCGGCCCGAGTCTCCGTGAAGGCGCGCAGTTGCACGCCTATCGGATCGCGGAAGCGACCGGCGCGCGGCTGATGGCCGAGGGATCGAATGGTCGCACCCAGCGCGGGCGCGGGCGCATCGCGCTGGAACGCGTGCCCTATTACGTGGACCAGGCGGTGGATGCGCTGAAATGGGTGGAGCATCTGATTCTGGTGAATGCCAAGGCGCCGGTCGGCTTCTTTGGCTATCCGGGCAAGCCTTCGCTGCATTACCCGGCCAATGCCGAAGTGCATGTGCTGACGCGCTATGAACAGAATGCCGAAGTGGCTTTGGCGGCGCTGGCCGCAGAAGTGAACGCGCCCGCCATCGCCATTCCTGATCGTGGCCCACGCCCGGAAGTGGTGCGCGGTGCGCCCACGCCGGAAGGGCTTGCGCGTGTATTGGGGGCGCTGATGCCGGAAGGTGCGATCATTGCGGATGAAAGCGTTTCTTATGGTCGCGGCTTCTTCCCGGAAACCCATAACGCGGCGCCGCATGATTGGTTGCAGATCACGGGCGGCGCCATTGGCTGCGGCATGCCCTTGGCAACGGGTGCCGCTGTTGGCGGCGGTGGCCGACGCGTCATCAATATGCAGGCCGATGGTTCGGCCATGTATACGGTGCAATCGCTTTGGACTCAGGCGCGCGAAAAGCTGCCAGTGACCACCGTGATCATTTCCAATCGCAAATACGCGATCCTGCTCGGCGAATACCGCAATGTCGGCGCCAATCCGGGCCGCACGGCGATGGATATGATGGACCTCGGCAATCCTGATATTGGCTGGGTGAAACTGGCCGAGGGTATGGGGGTGGAAGCCGCGCAGGCGACCACGCTTGATCAGGTCGCTGACATGATGAGCCAAAGCTTTGCGCGGCCTGGCCCCTTCCTCATTGAATTGGTGGTGTGAACATGGATATGCAACTTGCCGGCAAGCGTGTGCTTGTCACGGGTGGATCAAAAGGCATTGGCCTGGCTTGCGCGGAAGCCTTCGCACGCGAAGGCTGCGATATTGTGCTTTCAGCGCGTGATGCGGCGGCACTTGCCACAGCCGCGGATAAGGTGCGCGCTTTGGCGCAGGTGCGGGTTGAAACGCTGGCCGCTGATCTTTCGAAGGTGGAAGAACGCGAAAGGCTGCATGTCGCCTTTCCGGATATTGATGTGCTGGTGAACAACGCCGGCGCCATTCCATCCGGGCGCCTGCAGGATATTTCCATCCAGCGCTGGCAGGAAGCCTGGAGCCTGAAGGTGTTTGGCTACATTCATCTGTGTCAGCTCTATCTGCCGGCAATGGAAGCGCGGAAGGCCGGCGCGGTGGTGAACATCATCGGCATGGCCGGGCGTTCACCGAAAGCGGGTTATATTTGCGGCGGCGCGGGCAATGCATCCTTGATTGCCTTCACCCAGGCTTTGGGCGCGGCGACGCAGGCCAATGGCGTGAAGGTTGTCGGCATCAATCCCGCAGTGACCAAGACCGATCGCATGATCACGCAGGCGCGCGTCAATGCGAAGCTGAAATTCGGCGATGAGGAACGCTGGGCGGAAACCATCACCGGCCTGCCCTTCAATCGCCCGATTGAATCTGCAGAAATCGCCGATCTGGCGGTGTTTTTGGCAAGCCCGCGCGGCGTTTACGTGAATGGCACGGTGGTGGATGTGGATGGCGGGGGGATGTGGCGCGCCTGACGCGTCACTTCTTCCAGGGCGTGCGCCGCCACATCTCGCCATAGGCGGCGTATTGATCATCAACAAAGCCGCGCATGGTGGCGCGGTTCATGTGCCGCACGATCAGGAAATCCCGTTCTGCCATGGCGCGGAATTCCGGGTCTTCCGCCGTGCGGCGCACCGCTTCTTCCCAGCGCGCCAGAATGGGTTCCGGTGTTGCCGCCGGCAGGGCAAAGCCGCGTGCTGAACCCGCTGCCAGCGGGAAGCCGGCCTCCGCCACAGTTGGCAAATCACTTGCCTTGTCCCAGCGCTGCTTTTCCATCAGCGCCAGAACCCGCAGGCTGCCCTGCAGATGCGCGCGCACAGTGAGGCTGACGGTGGAAATGGAGCCCACCACATGCCCGCCCTGGACCAATTGCATGGCCTGACCGGCACCGGTGGTGGGCAGCCAGGTGAAGCGCGCGCCAGAGGCGTTTTCCAATTGCATCAGCGCCAGATGCGGCGCGCTGCCAATGCCCGCACCGGCCATGGTGATATCCTCGGGCTTGGCGCGGGCGGCTTCAATCAGATCGGTCAGGCTGCGATAGGGCGAATTGGGGGCGACGAAAATCGTATAGGGTTCATCGGTCAAAAGCCCGACATAGGCGAAGCTTTCCACGCGGTAGCGCGGCGTATTGTCATAAAGCGCAGTCACCAGGGCGGGCAATGATACCAGCGCGGCGACGCGGCCATCGGCCGGCGCGGCCGAGACCTCATTCAACATGATCATGCCGCCCGCACCTGGGCGATTGACGACGATGATCTGCTGCCCGCCCAGGTATTTCTCCAGAAAGGGCGCGGCCATGCGCGCGGCCAAGTCAATATTCCCGCCCGGCGCGAAGCCCACCATGATCTGGATCGGCCGTTCCTGCGCCTGAGCCCGGATGGCGGGTGCCGCCAATCCCGCCGCCAGCATTGCGCGCCTGCTGATCATGCCAAAGCCCCCCTTGTTTCGGCCGAATTACAGCGCGGGCAGATGGCTGCGGGCAAGAAAAAACTTGCGCCCCTGCTTGCTTGATCTAGTCTTGCGCCTGCCCCGCCCAGGAGAGCCCCATGCTGCGCTTCAGCAATTTCCTCTTCCCCGAAAGCCGAGAGCCTTCCGGTGATCACCGCGTGATCGCGGAAAGCATCGC
>JBIIGZ010000264.1:0-3353 GCA_044236185.1 Roseomonas sp.
CGCTGACCCGTGGCCTGCCCCTGCCCGAATGCGGCCGCTGGGGCAGCATTGCCGCGGCCGAGGTGATTTCCCATTTCGGCGCCCGCCCGCAGGCCGATCTGGCAGCGCTGGTTGGGGGCAAATCCGGCGGGGTGGCGGCGGCGCTTGGGTAGGCGTTGAAGTTTCACACGCTTTTCTCTGGCTTTTTCCGGCGCGACCCCCTATCTCCCCGCCATAACGAAACGCCTGGATGGAAACCACCGCTCGCCCCCAAGCCTTGGGAGCCGAGTTGGTGGCATTTTTGTCAGGCTCCGACCCCCCGGTTTTCTATCTCTCAGGTGTTCCATGCAGATTCGTAACGTCGCCATTATCGCCCATGTTGACCACGGCAAGACCACGCTGGTGGACAAGTTGCTGAGCCAGGCCGGTGCCTTCCGCGCCAATCAGCATGTCGCCGAACGCGCGCTTGACCGTAATGATCTGGAACGCGAACGCGGCATCACCATCCTTGCCAAATCCACCGCCGTGGAATGGAAGGGTGTGAAGATCAACATCGTGGACACGCCCGGCCACGCCGATTTCGGCGGTGAGGTTGAGCGCATCCTATCCATGGTGGATGGCGCCATTGTGCTGTGTGACGCCGCCGAAGGCCCGCTGCCGCAAACCAAGTTTGTGCTGACAAAGGCGCTCGCGCGCGGGCTGAAGCCGATTGTGGTCATCAATAAGGTGGACCGCCAGGATGCCCGCCCGGATGAAGTGCATAACGAGGTCTTCGACCTTTTCGCTGCCCTGGGTGCCAGTGATGAGCAGCTTGATTTCCACACGCTTTTCGCTTCTGGCCGGCAGGGCTGGGCGGATCTGGAACTGGAAGGCCCGCGCAAGGATTTGGCGCCGCTGTTTGACCTGATCCTGTCCCATGTGCCGGCACCGAAGGTTGATCTGGAAAAGCCCTTCGCGATGAATGCCTCCATCCTGGAAAGCGACAATTTCCTGGGCCGCATTCTGACCGGGCGCGTGGAACAAGGTGTTGCGCGCCTCAATATGCCGGTGCGCGTGCTGCGCCAGGATGGCACGGTTGTGGAAACCGGCCGCCTGACCAAGCTCATGACATTCTCGGGCCTGGATCGCGTGCCGGTGGATGAAGTGCAGGCGGGCGATATCATCGCCATTGCCGGGCTTTCCGATGCGACCATTCCGGATACCATCGCCGCGCCGGATGTGACGGAACCGCTGCCGGCCATTCCGGTGGACCCGCCGACACTCGCGATGACTTTCCGCATCAATGACGGCCCGCTTGGTGGGCGTGAGGGCAAGAAGGTCACGTCGCGGCAGATCCGTGATCGGTTGTTCAAGGAAACCGAAGGCAATGTCGCGATCAAGGTGAAGATCAGCGAAGAAGTTGATGCCTTTGAAGTGGCCGGCCGTGGTGAATTGCAATTGGGCGTGCTGATTGAAACCATGCGGCGTGAGGGGTTTGAACTGACCATCGGGCGCCCGCGCGTGCTGACGCGCGACAATCCCGAAACCGGTGAACGTGAGGAACCCTTCGAAGAAGCGCTGATTGACGTGGATGAAAGCTATTCCGGCGTGGTGGTGGAGAAGATGTCGCTCCGCAAGGGCCAGATGCAGGATATGCGGCCTTCGGGCGGCGGCAAGGTGCGGCTGACCTTCCATATCCCGTCGCGTGGCTTGATTGGCTATCACGGCGAATTCCTGACCGATACGCGCGGCACGGGCATGATGAACCGGCTATTCCTGGGCTATCGCCCCTGGGCCGGGCCGATTGAAGGCCGGCGCAATGGTTCGCTGATTTCGAATTCGGATGGGGAAGCCATTCAATACGCGCTGTTCTATTTGCAGGAACGCGGGACGTTGTTCGTTGACCCCGGCGTCAAGGTTTATGTCGGCATGATCCTGGGCGAGCATTCGCGCGACAATGATCTGGAAGTGAACCCGATCAAGGAAAAGAAGCTGACGAACATCCGCGCCGCCGGCAAGGATGAGGCTTTGCTGCTGATCCCGCCGCGCAAAATGAGCCTGGAACAGGCGATTGCCTATATTGAAGATGATGAATTGGTGGAAGTGACGCCGGGCGCCATTCGGCTGCGCAAGCGCCACCTTGATCCGCATGAGCGCAAGCGCCATGCGCGCCGCGCGGAGAGTGAGGCGGCGTAAGCATTTTGAAGCCAAGTGGAAACACTTGGCGACTCGGAAAATGCGGTCTCACAAACTTCCGCATGTTTTCAAGCCAAGTGGAAACACTTGGCGACCCGGAAAATGCGGTCTTACAAACTTCGGGTATTTTCAAGCCAAGTTAGCTTCTTGGCTTGAAAGCTTTCTAAGCCTCACGTGTGGGGTACCCCTCCAGCATCCTGGCGAAATCATCCCAAGGGCGCGGCTTGAAGATGGTATCGGTGACGAAGGCATCCGTGATCCTGTCGCACCGAAAGGCGCGAATATCGCCGCGCAATTCATCCCAGCACAGCGCATACCAGACCGGCGGATTGAGCAGCAGGAAATGAGGCTCAATCAACCTTTCAGTATGGTTCCGGTGTCGGTCCCGGTAGCGCATGCTGATGACGCGATTGAGCGCGAAAGCTTCCTTCAGGGCGTGTCCGCATTGCGTTCGGGTCTCTTCAAGGGATGCCAGCACTGCGCCAGAAGCAGCCCCACCAATCCTGATACGTTTGCGCATCGCCGCAATCCGGCGCTGTTCGCCAGGCGCGAAACTGCCCATGACCTTGCGCCTAATTGCATCGGCATGGCTCATTTGAAGTGACGCATACAGGCTTTCACCGATGGCCAGGCCGATCAGCAGATCAAGCGCCTCCCGGCGTGACAGGTTGATCCGCCCAATTCCCCAACCAGGTGCAATGCGCACACCGCCACCTCGACCCCTTTCGCTTTCCACGGGAACGCCCCGTTCGCGCAGGATTTCCAAATCCCGGTGCAGCGTCCGCAGGGATACGCCGAATTCGATCGCGGCATCCCCCAAGGCGAGCGCATCCTCGTTCTTCAGCCGAGCCTCAAGCCGATCAAGGCGTGCGAGGCGGGTGGACATCGTCATCCGGTTCCTATGGCGCAAAATATGCCAGAAAGCGACATATTTTTCCGTACAAGACAGGCACCGCGCGCAAGACGCCGGGAATGGAGGATGATCGTGAAGCAGCAAGTCCTGGAATTGGTCTCATTCAAGCTGGCGCCTGGATGCTCCGAGGTGGAGATGCTGGCCGCATCAGGCATTTGCCAGTCGGAATTCCTGCAAAAGCAGGAAGGCTTCCTGCTGAGGCTCACGGCGCGGCGGGATGATGGGTCTTATGTTGATGTCGTGCTTTGGGAAAGCCAGGCCCATGCTGACGCTGCGTTGGAGCATT
>JBIIGZ010000265.1:0-3347 GCA_044236185.1 Roseomonas sp.
CATCACAGTCGCCAGCATGCCGATGCTGTCCGCCTGGGCGCGGTCCATGCCGGAAGCCGCGCCGGAAATGCCGCGGAAGATATTGCCCCCGCCAATCACGAGGCAGACCTGCACCCCCAGATCCACCACGCCCCGCACATCTTCGGCGATGCGCCGGCAGGTGGCGTTATCAAGGCCGTAATCCCGATCCCCCATCAGGGCCTCACCGGAGACCTTGAGCATGACGCGCTTATAGGCCGGGTTCTGGCTCATGGGGGCTTTGTCTCGACTCGGGTTCAGGTTACGGGCGCCACCATAAAGTCATGCCCGCAAAGGCGGCAATAAGGCAGACCCGGATCGCATAGATCATTTTCGCGCGCGGCGGAACCGTCTGGCGAGCATGGTGTTGCGCATAACGGCGATGCCTTGGCGGCGCCCTATTCCCTATGCTGCGCTTCCGTCAGCGCCCGGCGCAGCATGGCGATGCTCTTTCAGGAGCCAAGCTGCCGCAGCCCCACCTCAACGAGCCTGCGCTGAGCAGCAATGCGGCTTGCCATATCGGCTTCGCCGCCGGCAAAGGGCAGCTGACCTGCATTGCGCAACCGCTCGGCGAAGGCTTCCTCGGCCACCACGGCACGGGTTGCTTCCGCCAGTACCGCGCGGATGGCTTCAGGCTGACGGGCATCCCCAAAAACACCGACAAAACCTTCGAAAACATATTCCGGGAAGCCCTGCTCGGTCGCGGTCGCAACTTCTGGCGCGGCGGGCGAACGGGTGGCATTTGTCACGGCCAGCAATTTGATGCGCCCGGCGCGCGCTTGCGGCAAGGCAGTGGCCAAGGGCATCACCGCGATCTGGATGCGGTTCGTTGCCAAGTCATTCAGCATTTCGGGCACCGTGCGATACTGCGCCCGCACCAATTCAAGGCGCTGCTGAGCCGCGAAGGCCGCGAAGGTGATGTTGATGCCACCCGGTGATGAGGCCCAGGCAAAGCTGCCAGGCTGCGCCCGCGCCAATGCTACGGCGTTGCTCAGGTCATTGGCGCCAAAACCGGGCGCGGCGGCGATGGCGATATGGTCAATGGCCACAGTGGAAATGGGCGCGAATTGCTCGGGCCGATAGGGCAGGTTCGGAATGGTGGAGGGATTGACCGTAAGATGGCCCGAAAAGGAGAAAAACATCTTGTGATCATCATTGATCCCCAGAAAGGCCATGGCGGCGATCACGCCATCCCCGCCGGGTCGGTTTTCCACCGGCACAGGCTGGCCCCAACGGCGTGCGAGCGCATCGGCGAAAAGCCGAAGCGTCGTCTCGGCCCCTAATCCGGCGGCGAAGGGGGTAATGACGCGTACCGGACGGTTCGGGAATGCCTGAGCCTGTGCGCGGAGCGGGAGCGCGAGGGCGCCAAGCATCGGCAGGGCGCGACGGGATAGTTTCATGGCACAGTATCCTTTTGCTGAAGGGTTGCGATGCGGCGCATCCGGCGCTCAGCGCCGGGCGAAATCAGCGTGGCGTGGTGTTCCACCGCCCGATGCAACAGCGCGAGCAGTGTCTTCGCCTCATCCTCGGTCAGGACTTCGATGGCGCGGGCATTGGCGGCGAGCATCCGCGGACGGAGCCGCCGGCGCAGCGCCACCCCTTCGGGCGTGAGGCGCAGGATCCGGGCGCGTCGGTCTTCCTGATCCACTTCCCGTGTCAGCAGGCCGCGCTGTTCCAAGCGCTCGACCACGATGCCGATGGTATTGCGGTCAACACCAATCGCTTCGCCGAGGCGCTTTTGGTCCAGTCCCGGTTCCTCATCGAGCGAGGCAAGGGCCGCGTATTCGGGCGAGACAAGCCCTTCGGTCGCTTGGGCTTCCGCCACAAGCAACTGGCAAAGCTGGTGAAAGAGCCGGGCGAGATGGGCTGGAACCCGATGATAGGGTGCGACGCTGGCGCCATTTGGGTCTGTCATAATGATCACTATAATGATCATCATTTATATGATCAATAGAAAAAATGAGTCTTTGGCGCAAAACCACTCAAGAAAATTTTGTTCGGTAAATCAGGTAATTAGAGCGATCCCCGTTCGCGCTACCTCACGGGAACCGCTCTCAATCCTTGTCTGGTCGCATTTTCCGGAGCGCCAAGTGAACCCACTTGGTTGGAAAACACTCTGGCCAGTTCAGGCCTTGCCGGCGGCAGCGGCCACTTCGGCGGCGAAATCGCCCTGCTGCTTTTCAATGCCCTCGCCCAAATGGAAGCGGGCAAAGCCAGAGAGCTTCACGCCCGCCTTCTTGACCACTTCCTTCACGCGGCTTTCGCCATCATGCACCCAAACCTGCTCCAGCAGCACCACTTCCTCGTAATACTTGCGGATACGGCCTTCGACCATTTTTTCGATGATCGCTTCAGGCTTGCCGGAAGCGCGCGCCTGTTCGGCCAGCACATCCCGCTCCCGCGCGAGTGCCGAAGGCTCAACCGCCGAAACATCCACCGCTTCGGGGCGGGCGGCGGCCACATGCATGCCGATCTGCCGGCCAAGCGTTTCCATCACCGCTTGTTCGGAAGCGCCTTCAAGCGCCACCAAAACGCCAATCTTGCCAAGCCCAGGCTTCACCGCGGAATGCATATAGGTCGCAACCGTGCCTTCCGCGACCTGGAAGCGCTTGGCGCGGCGGATGGACATATTCTCACCAATCGTCGCGATCAGGGAGGTAAGTTGATCCGCCACCGTCTTGCGCTGGGTGGTTTCTTCCACCAGGTCCACTGCGCCCGGCCAAGTGGCATTCTTCAGCGCTTCAATATCGTCGCCAACCGTCAGCACCAATTCGGCCACGGTTTCCACGAAATGCTGGAAGGTTTCATTGCGCGCGACGAAATCCGTCTCGGCATTCACTTCCACCATGGCGGCGACACCGGGGGCCGAGGCAACGCCCACCAAGCCTTCCGCCGCCACGCGGCCGGATTTCTTGGCAGCGGCCGAAAGGCCCTTCTTGCGCAGCCAATCAATGGCGGCTTCCATATCGCCACCATTTTCGACCAGCGCCTTTTTGCAATCCATCATGCCCGCGCCGGTGCGTTCACGCAGGTCGCGCACCATGCCCGCTGTAATTTCAGCCATTGTTCATCCCCATTTGCTGGATGAGTGAAGGAAAAGGGGCCACCAAAAGGCGGCCCCGGAAGGATTAGGCCTGGGCCGGCGCCTCAGCGCCTTCAACCGGCGCCACTACTTCAGCAGCGACTTCTGCCGCCACTTCCGGCAGCGCTTCTTCCGGCAATTCCTCGACCGCGCCAAGGTCAACGCCAGAAGCCTGCATTTCCGCCGAAATGCCATCCAGCACTGCGCCCGCGATCATGTCGCAATAGAGCGTGATGGCGCGGATCGC
>JBIIGZ010000119.1:0-10822 GCA_044236185.1 Roseomonas sp.
GATATCTTCTCTGCCCCGGAAATGGCGCGGCAGATCCGTGATGAGGGTGCAACCTTCACCATGGGCGCCACACCCTTCCTGAATGATCTGACGGAACATGTCGCGGCATCAGGTCAGGGCACGCCGAGCCTCCGCGTTTTCGTCTCGGCCGGTGCACCCATCCCGCGCGCGCTGGTGGCGAAGGCGCGGCAAACGCTTGGCGCTGCGATCATTTCCGCCTGGGGCATGTCGGAAAACGGCGCTGTTACCACCACGAAGCTGGATGATGGCGAGGAAAAGGCCACCACCACGGATGGCTGCACGCTGCCGGGCATTGAACTTCGCATCGTGGATGCCGAAGGTGCCCGCGTGCCGACCGGTCAGGACGGACAATTACAGGTGCGCGGCTGTTCCAATTTCATCGGCTATCTGAAGCGCCCGGAACTCAACCCCAATGATCCGGAGGGGTGGTTTGATACCGGCGACCTCGCCCGCATGGATGCGGATGGCTATATCCGCATCGCCGGGCGTTCGAAGGACATCATCATTCGCGGCGGCGAAAACATCCCGGTGGTGGAGGTTGAGGGCCTGCTGTTCCGTCACCCCGCCGTGGCGGAAGTCGCGATTGTCGGCTTTCCAGACGCCCGGCTTGGTGAGCGCGCCTGCGCCTTTGTGCGCCTGCGTGATGGCGCCAGCCTGACCCTGCCAGAGGTGACCACCTATCTGGAAGCCCAGCGTATGGCCCGGCAATATATGCCGGAAAGGCTGGAAATTCTGCCGGAATTGCCGCGTACGCCAAGCGGCAAGATTCAGAAATTCAAGCTGCGGGAATTGGCGCGCGCTTTCGGGCAAGGCTGAAGGCGGCTCGCCCCCCTAGACCCTGCCCAGGTTTCTGGCGCCGGTGCGGGGCTTGCGGCGTGCGCGCTGTGGCAGCACCTTATGCCGAGCAATGAGGCGCCGAAGATGAGCATTCCCTTCCTGAAAAATGACAGTCTGGCCCCGGGCGCGGTGGAACAGACGGCGCCGGGCGTACGCCGTGTGCTGTGCAATAATCCGGGCGCCTTCACTTTTCGCGGCACGAATAGCTGGATCATCGGCCAGGGCAATTCCGTCGCCATCCTGGACCCCGGCCCGGTGGATGCGGCGCATCTGGATGCCTTGCTGGCAGCGACCAAGGGTGAGCGCATCACGCATATCCTGGTCTCGCACACGCATCGGGATCATTCGCCCGGCGTGGCCGCATTGAAGGCCGCAACGGGCGCGCCGAGCTACGCCTTCGGCCCGCATATGACCCCACCGGAACAGGGCGGCGAAGGCGGTGATCATGATTTCCGCCCCGATGTGACACTGGCGGATGGCGCGACCGTGGCCGGCACCGATTGGCGCGTGACGGCTTTGCACACCCCCGGCCATTGCGCCAACCACCTTTGCTTTGCGCTGGAAAACGCCAGCACGAACCGCACGCTGTTCAGCGCGGATCATGTCATGTCCTGGTCCACCAGTGTGGTCAGCCCGCCGGATGGCGATATGGCGGCCTATATGAATTCGTTAGCCAAACTTCAGGCGCGCGAAGATGAGCTTTATCTGCCCGGCCATGGGCCGCCTTTGCCCAACCCCCTGCCCTTCGTTGCCGCGCTCGTCGCGCATCGGCGGGAGAGAGAGGCGCGCATTCTGGAAGAACTCCGCCGCGCCGGGCGCGCGCGGGCGGAAGAATTGGTGCCGCCGGTTTATGGCGCAGCGCTTGATGCCAGGTTGATCCCGGCAGCGGCGCGCAGCCTGACCGCGCATCTGATCAAATTGGCAGCGGAGGGCGCAGTGCGGCAGGAAGCGGGCCTATGGGTGGTGTCATGAAATTGCGGCACGGTTTTCTTGCGCTGCCCTTGGCTTCGCTGATCGGCTGCGGCCCGCCGGATTACACACCGGTGCGCGATTGGGCGAATGTGGCGGGCAATGCGGCCATCTATCCGGAATTGGTGAAACGGCCCGGCGCGGCGCCTTCTGTCTCGCCGGCCGCTGACGCCGTCAACGCCATGCAGCAGGCGCTGGCGACTTATCTGCAAGCGCTGGATACGCTCGCCGCTGATGGGCTTTTGATGATCCGTGAAGACCCGCTGGCCGCTTACGCGCCACGCATTGCGCCCACCAGCCCGAAAGGCGCTGAGGCCATCACCACCCTTGGCGCGCTGCTGCGTGATCGCGGCCGTTCCCTGGCGCGCGCCCCGCAGCTTCGCGCCACCATCCGCGAAGCCGATGCGCCCGTGCAAGCGCTCATCGCCGCGATGCAGGAAGCCATCACCGCGCTTGAACCTGCTGAGACAGCCGCAGCGGATCAGGCACGCACCCGCTATCAGCGCCTGCTTCGCGAAGCGCGCGATGAACCCAGCCGGCAAATCCTGCGCGACCTTTCGGCGCTGCATGAAGCCGCTGCCGCCAATCGCGCTGCCGCGATCAGGAATTATCAAACGGTGCTGGCTGATATCGCCAAGGGTCATGCGCTGTTGAAGGAACGTGTTGCCCACCTGACGCAGGAAGAAACCGCACGCCAGATCCGCGCTGCCGAGGCCGAGCTTCGCCGCGCCGGCGCGCGCCTGCCGCGTGATGGGCTTGGCATTGCCGTGCCGGTGATGGGCACGCCACGCTGAACCATTTTTTCCGTAGGCCGGGGGGGGTGACAAGCCGCCCCGGCGCTGCTTCCATCACGTAATCAAGATCGAGGAGGGTAAACGCCGCTTATGAGTACCAATGGCAAGGGCTATATCGTGGGCGCCTTTGAGCACCCGACGCGCAAGGCCGATAATACATCCGTGGCGCAACTGCACGCCGAAGTCGCCTATGGCGCGCTGCAGGATGCCGGGCTTTCCAAGGATGATGTGGACGGGTTTTTCTGCACCGGCGCCGCGCCGGGGCTCGGCCCGCTCAATATGGCGGATTATCTGGGGCTGACGAAGCTCAAGCACCTCGATTCCACGGATATGGGCGGCTGTTCTTATGTGATGCATGTCGGCCATGCGGTGGAAGCGATCGCGCTCGGCAAGTGCAATATCGCGCTGATCACGCTGGCCGGGCGCCCGCGGGCAGAGGCCATGGCAACCGGCACCGCGCCGCGTTCCTGGGGCGTGAATGTGCCTGATGATCCGTTTGAGATTGTCTATGGCCGCACGGTCGCCAATGCCTATGCCATGTGCGCCATGCGCCACATGCATGAATACGGCACCACGTCTGAACAGCTTGCCTGGATCAAGGTGGCGGCTTCACATCATGCGCAGCACAACCCGCATGCCATGTTGCCCAAGGTGGTAACGGTGGAAGATGTGGTGAATTCACCCATGGTATCAGACCCGCTGCACCGGCTGGATTGCTGCGTCATTTCCGATGGCGGCGGCGCCTTGATTGTGACGCGCCCAGAAATCGCCAAATCACTGAAGCGGCCTTTGGTGAAGGTAAAGGGCCATGGGGAAGCCACCAAGAACCAGAATGCCGGCTATACGGATTTGACCTATTCCGGCGCAGTCTGGTCCGGACCCCGGGCTTTTGAAGAAGCCGGCGTGACGCCGAAGGACATTCAATACGCTTCCATCTATGACAGCTTCACCATCACGGTGCTGATCCAGTTGGAAGACCTTGGCTTCTGCAAAAAGGGCGAAGGCGGGAAGTTTGTTGCCGACGGCAATCTGATTTCCGGCGTGGGCAAGCTGCCCTTCAATACGGATGGCGGCGGGTTGTGCAACAATCACCCGGCCAATCGCGGCGGCATGACCAAGGTGATCGAAGCCGTACGGCAATTGCGGCATGAGGCGCACCCCAAGGTGCAGGTGCCTGGCTGCACGCTAGCATTGGCACATGGCACGGGCGGCTTGCTTGGCACGCGCCACGGTAGCGCTACCGTCATTCTGGAAAGGGAGTAAGCGATATGGCCACCATGGCATTCAACAGGGCCCTGCCGGAAATCAAGACAGACCCGACCAATCAGCCTTTCTTTGATGGCGCACGCGCCGGCAAGCTGCTGATTGGCAAATGCAATGATACCGGCAAGTTCTTCTGGTATCCGCGCGGCTGTTCGCCCTTCACGCTTTCAAACAATATCGAATTGGTGGAAGCCAAGGGGACCGGCAGCATTTATACCTTCACCGTGATGCGCACCAAGGAACCCTATTGCGTCGCTTACGTGGAATTGGATGAGGGTATCCGGGTTTTCACCAATATCGTGGATTGCGATCTGGATAGTTTGAAGATCGGCCAGAAGGTGAAGCTGGTCTTCAAGCCGACCCAGGGGGATGGGCCGCCGGCCTTCATGTTCACCCCGGTTTGATGACCGGGTTTTTCTGAAGGGGCGCCCCTTTGGGGGGCGCCCTTTTTCATTGCGCGATTTTCAGTGCAAATCGCGGTGGTTTTGGTAGAATTCCAATCGGGGAAATCAAGGGGGTTCGCGATCATGCGCCGCATGGTCACGATGGGGTTGTTATTCACACTCGTTGGCTGTGCTTCCGGGCGTATGGGTACGCGCTCCGGCGTGCCCGGCTATTCCGGTGGGGATTTGTCCTGCGTGCCTTATGCGCGGGAGCGTTCAGGCCTGCGCCTCAATGGTGACGCCTGGCAATGGTGGCATACGGCTGCCGGGCAATATGACCGTTCAGCGGCCCCCAGGGCTGGTAGTGTGCTGGTCTTTCAGCGCTCCAGCCGCAACCCGCAAGGGCATGTTGCCGTCGTTTCCCGTGTGGTTTCGGCCCGCGAAATCCGCGTGGATCATGCCAATTGGTCAAGCGGTCGGGCGCGCGGGCAGATCGCGCGGGATCAGCCGGTGCTGGATGTCTCGCCGCGCGGGGATTGGTCCCTGGTGCGGGTTTGGTACCCACCGGCGGATGATTTCGGCGCGACGCATTTTCCGACCTATGGTTTCATCCATGGGCGGCGGATGATGGCCGCCGCCAGCTAAGGGGCTGGACAAAACCGCCCTGGGCGCTATGTAGCGCGCCTTGGTCGCGCCGGGGCTTACCCTGGCCGCCGGGCGCATAGCTCAGTTGGTAGAGCAGCTGACTCTTAATCAGCGGGTCCAAGGTTCGAATCCTTGTGCGCCCACCAATGAAATCAAAGATTTGGGCAAATCTTCCCCGATCCCTGGAAAGCCGCATCTGTCTCCCGGACCCCGTGCGGAGCCCCGACGCGTGTTTCCTCCTCAAGGCAGGAAATCAGTCCAGCGGGGCCAACTGCCCCGGACATGCGCTACCCACCGCTTTCCTCCCGCAGGATTTCCAATTCCAACCAGCGAGTCTCCGCTTGCTGCAAAGCGGCCTGCGCCACGCCAAGCATGCTGGTCGCTTTGGCAAAGTCAGCGGCGTCGCGCGCATAAAACGCCGGATCGGCGATGCGCTTTTCAAGCGCTGCAATTTCGGCCGAGAGCTTTTCCATCCGCGCGGGCAGGGTTTTCAATTCATGCTGTTCCACCGCGCCCAAGCCCTTCTTGCGTGGGGCTGGTTTGGATGGTGGCGTCGCAGCCTCTCGCTTCGCCGCCGGCGCCTGTTTTTCAGCGGCCCGCGCCCGCACGCCATGGCCGCGCTGCGCCACCATGTCGCTATAGCCGCCAGCATATTCCTGCCAGTGCCCGGCTTCTTCAAAGGCAATGACGCTGGTCACGCATCGGTCGAGGAAATCGCGATCATGGCTCACCAGCAGCACCGTGCCGGCGTAATCCGCGATCAATTCCTGCAATAGATCAAGTGTCTCAAGGTCCAGATCATTGGTCGGTTCATCCAGCACCAGAAGATTGGATGGCTTGGCGAAGGCGCGCGCCAACATCAGCCGGCCGCGTTCGCCGCCGGAAAGCGCGCCAAGCGGCGTGCGCGCCTGTTCCGGCGTGAAGAGAAAATCCTTCATATAGCCGAGCACATGGCGCGGCGCGCCGCCGACATGCACCATATCGCCACGCCCTTCGGTCAGCGCTTCCGCCAGCGTCACCGCGGGATCAAGCGCGGCGCGGCGCTGATCCAGCCCCACCATTTCAATCCCGGCGCCAAGAAGTACCTCGCCCGCATCAGGCGCCATCGTACCGATCAGCATATTGAGCAGCGTGGTCTTGCCCGCGCCATTGGGCCCCAGAATGCCGACGCGATCACCACGCATGATGCGTGTTGAAAACCCCGTGACGATTGGGCGGTCGCCGAAGGATTTGCTGATATTATCAGCGGCGATCACCAGATTGCCGGACCCGCCAGCCTCGGTCGCGGCCATACTCACACGCCCGGGCGCGGTGCTGCGCTCTCGCCGCCGGGTACGCAAGGTTTGCAGGTTTTCGAGCCGCCTTACATTGCGCTTGCGCCGCGCGGTTACGCCATAGCGTAGCCAATGTTCTTCGCGCACGATCTTGCGCGCGAGCTTATGCGCATCGCGTTCTTCTTCTTCCAGTACCTGATCGCGCCAGCCCTCAAAAGCGCCAAAGCCCTGTTCCAGGCGGCGTGTGGTGCCACGATCCAGCCAGACCATGGCGCGCGAAAGGCTTTCCAGAAAGCGCCGATCATGGCTGATCAGCACCAGCGCCGATGCACTCCCCGCCAGCTCCGCTTCCAGCCATTCAATCGCCGGCAGATCAAGGTGATTGGTCGGTTCATCCAGCAACAAAATGTCAGGTTCTGGCGCTAGTGCACGGGCTAAAGCGGCGCGGCGTGCTTCTCCGCCCGAAAGCGCGGCAGGCGCTTCCGCGCCGCTCATCCCAAGGCTTTCCAGCAAATAGCGCGCGCGATACGAATCATCCGCCGGGCCAAGACCAGCTTCGACATAGGACATCACATCAGCATAACCGGAAAGATCAGGTTCCTGATCCAAAACGCGCAGCGTCGCACCTGGTTGCAGAAAGCGCGTGCCGCCTTCCGGTTCGATCAGCCCAGCGGCAACCTTCAACAGCGTTGATTTGCCCGAGCCATTCCGCCCGACCAGCGCCAGCCTTTCGCCTGGCGCCACAGAAAGGGAGGCACCATCAAGCAACCGCGTGGTACCAAAGCCCAGGCGGATATCCTGCAGGATCAGAAGCGGGGGGGCGGCCATCAGCTACCCCGCAAAGGGGTCGCGCATCATGATGGTGTCGTCACGTTCGGGGCTGGTGGAAAGCAGCACCACGGGGGCTTCGACCAATTCCTCGATCCGGCGGATGTATTTCACCGCCTCGGCTGGCAATTCGGCATAGGAACGCGCCCCGCGGGTGGAACCGGGCCAGCCGGGCATCACCTCAAAAATCGGTTGCGCTGCCGCTTGCGCGCGTTGCCCCGTGGGCAGGCGCTTCATCACCTGGCCGTTCACCTTATAGCCGGTGCAGATCTTCAGTTCGGCAAGGCCATCCAGCACATCAAGCTTGGTCAAAACCAAGCCCTGCACACCGCCCACCTTCACCGCTTGGCGCACCATGCAGGCATCAAACCAACCGCAACGGCGCGGGCGGCCAGTGACGGTGCCGAATTCATGGCCGCGTTCACCAAGCCGCTTGCCGATGTCATCATGCAATTCACTCGGGAAAGGTCCGGACCCAACGCGGGTCGTATAGGCTTTGGCGATGCCCAGCACGAAGCCAATCGCATCCGGCCCAATGCCCGCCCCGGCGGCGGCATTGCCGGCAACCGTATTGCTGCTGGTGACGTAAGGATAGGTGCCGTGATCCACATCCAGCATCACCGCCTGCGCGCCTTCGAACAGCACGCGCTTGCCGCTGCTGCGCGCCTCATCCAACCTTTCCCAAATGGCTTCGGAAAAGGGCAGCAGCTTCGGCGCGAGCGCGAGCAGGCTATCCAGCAGCGCCTGTTTTTCGAATTCTGGCGCCCCAAGCCCGCGCAGTAGCGTATTGTGATGGCGGAGCAATTCATCAAGCTTGTCGGAAAGCGTCTCAGGTTCCGCCAGATCGCACAAACGAATCGCGCGCCGCGCCACCTTGTCTTCATAGGCAGGGCCAATGCCGCGCCCGGTGGTACCGATTTTCGCATCGCCGCGCGCCGCTTCGCGCGCCTTATCCAAGGCGGGATGCAGCGGCAGGATCAGCGGCACATTATCCGCAATGCGCAGATTCTCAGGCGTCACGGAAAGCCCCTGTGCTGTCACTTTGGCGATTTCGGAAAGCAGTGCTTCCGGGTCCAGCACCACGCCATTGCCGATAATGCCAAGCTTGCCGCGCACTACGCCTGAAGGGAGCAAGGATAGCTTGTAGGTCTGATCGCCCACCACCAGCGTATGGCCGGCATTATGCCCGCCCTGGAAGCGCACCACGATATCCGCGCGTGAGGCGAGCCAATCAACAACCTTGCCCTTGCCTTCATCGCCCCATTGGGCACCGATCACGGCGACATTGGCCATGGTTTCAACCTTTCCGAGGCAGCGCCACAGCGCGCCCGTCCTGAAGTGAATGGGTGCAGCGGAGCGATTCCGGTGTATCCGCCACCGAAAGCGCCGCCACCGTGATAAACCCTTGCGCGCGCAAGGCAGCGCCATCAGCGCCGAGCGGGATGAAAAGCCGCGCCGGTTCTACGCTGCGCGGTGCCGCGCGCAATACTGCATCGGGGTAAAGCGTCATGCCCGTGGCCGGTTCGCCATTGTGGGAGACATAACGCCCACCGCGCGCCAATTCCCCGCCGAGCCCCGGTCCATATAGCGTGAAGGCAACGCCGGTATGATAGCGAAAGCCGCGAAACTCGACAGGATCAAGCGTGATGCGCAGCCCCGGCGCGCGGCGCGCAATGGCGGCGATCACGGCGGCTGCATCCTGCGCCAAGGCGCGTGCGGCTGGGGGCAAATCCGCTTCTTGCAAGGCAGCAAGCGCAACGGGCGCCGGGCCGGAAGCCGCCATCAACGCGGGCAAGGCTTGCAATATGGCGGCACCCGAATCCCGCACCGAAGCCGCCACCGCCGCGCTATCCTTGCGGTCCAGCGCGCGGGCCAGGCTGGCGCGCAAAGCCGGCGCCAGCGCCGCCGCATCCAGCAAGGCGGGTGTCAGGCTGGGCAGCATGACATCCAGGCTGACGGGGGCAACGCCAATCGCAGCAAGGGCTTCCACCGCCACAATCGCCACTTCGGCATCGGCTTCAATCGCATCGCTGCCGATCACTTCAATCCCGGCCTGGGGAAGCTGGCGTTCAGGCGCCAATTGCGTGCCGCGCACGCGCAGCACCTGCCCCGCATAGCAAAGCCGCAGGGGGCGCGGTTCAGCAGCAAGCCTTGTGGCCGCAATGCGCGCCACTTGCGGCGTGGTATCGGCGCGTAGCCCCATCATGCGCTGGCTGACCGGGTCCATCAGGCGAAAGGTCTGATCCGCTACTGCGGCGCCAGAACCCGTCAGCAGACTGTCTTCAAATTCCAGCAGCGGCGGCTTGACGCGTTCATAGCCATGCTGGGCGAAGGCAGCCATCATGGCTTCCACCAAAGCAGCCTCCCGCGCCGCATCGGGCGGCAGCAGATCGGCGAAGCCGGCAGGCAGCAGGGCGGGGTTGGGCAAATCTTCGGTCATGGGCGAAGGCAGGGTTTGGCAGGGGCCGCGCGGCTCGGCAAGCCCTGCCCGCGACCCTGGCGGTCCGATTGCTGCTATCGGTTCCCAATAGCGGCGTGAATCGGCCCGCCACATATACTGCTGGTGCTGCGCGGGACCGCACCGGGATCGGGACAGATCAGCATGATTGGCACCACTCTTCGGATTGGGTGCAATCGTATGCGCGATCATGGCTCAGCAATTCCGCATGAGGCATGAACAGCGCCGACGACGAAAAATAATGGATTAGATGCGGGGCATGACGCCCCGCAATTCAGCCATGGGCGGCAGACGAACCGCGCCGCGCTTGTCGAACCACATCGGCCACGAAGGCGGCGATGCCGGTATAGACCACCAGTTGCAGGAAAGTGACCCCTACCCAAAGCCAGACCGGGAAGACCCCCGGCAAGGCCAAGAAGCCCAAAGGCAGGAACAGATAGGCGTAAGCCTCGGCCACTTGCTGCGTGACCTGTTGGGTGCCTTCGTAAATCATCTGGCCAGCCACATACAGGATGATGAACAGCCCCACCCAGGCAATCCAGCGATGCTTATCGAGCAAGCGGGCGATGAAGGTCGCCGCAACGCCCATCAGCACCACGGAAACCGCAAGCCCGATGATCAGGATGTAGGGGTGATCCTTGGCCGCCCCGGCCACCGCCAGCACGTTATCAAGCGACATGGATACGTCAGCAACCAGGATTTGCGTAATGGCCTGACGCAGCGTCTTTTTCGGCGCGCCCGGCACAGCGCCATTCTCGAGCGATTCCACACCTTCATGCTGATCGGTGACGCTTGGATCACCATGGCTGCCGCCATCGCGCAATTCGCGATACATTTTCCAGCAGACCCAAAGCAGCAGGACGCCACCCGCCAGGACGATACCAACGATCTGCAGCAATTGAACGGTGATGGACGCGAAGCCGATTCGCATCACGGTCGCCGCAATAATGCCCCAGAAAATGGCCTTTTTTCGCTGTTCCGCTGGCAGTCCCGCTGCTGCCATGCCCACCACGATGGCGTTATCGCCCGCGAGCACAACGTCAATAAACAAAACCAGAAGAAGTGGCTGCAGCCATTCAGGGAACATTTCCAACATTTTGATTTTTCCGGCGTGGGTTGCGTACAGTTACAAACCCAATAGCGAGGCCTTGGCCAGGCCGCAAGCCGGGGGGCTGACGCTTGCCTTGCCGGGCTTATGAGGCCAGAGAAGGCCGCCTTTCCGGAGTCTCCGCCATGGTCCCGCGCTATTCCCGCCCGCAAATGGAAGCCATCTGGGCCCCCGCCAATCGCTACCGCATCTGGTTCGAGATTGAGGCCCTGGCGGCTGAGGAAATGGGCCGCATCGGCACT
>JBIIGZ010000266.1:0-3342 GCA_044236185.1 Roseomonas sp.
CGGCGCTTGGTGGTCTATTGATCCTCGGGTTTCAGCCAGGGCCTTTGCTTGGTGCCCGGCCACCCTTTCGCCCGGCGCAGATGCTGGAAGCCTGGCGCAATAAGGGGCTGCGCTTGGCCAATCTCGGCTACCTTGGCCATATGTGGGAACTCTATGCCATGTGGGCCTGGATTGGCGTGTTTCTGGCGGCGGTGCTGGAAAGCCCTGCCATTGGCACCTGGGTTTTCGCCGTGGTGGCGGCCGGCGCCTTGGGCTGCATCCTGGCGGGGCTGGCTGCCGATCGCTGGAATCGCGCCAAGGTAGCTGGCGGCTGCATGCTGGCTTCGGGTTCTTGTGCGCTGCTGATCGGCCCGGCCAGCGCCTGGCCGCTGCTGGCGCTGGCGATCGCCTTCATCTGGGGCCTGACGGTGGTGGCCGATTCCGCGCAGTTTTCCGCCTGTATCGTGAGCCTTTCACCACCCGATTACGTCGGCACCATGCTGACGGTGCAAACCGCGCTTGGCTTTTTGCTGACGGCGGGAACAATCTGGGCCTTGCCGCGCGCCATGGAAATGCTGGGGATGTCCGCGGGTTTCGCCTTGCTGGGCATCGGGCCGCTGCTCGGCGCCATCGCCATGTGGCGTCTCGCACCATTATTGCCTCGGCCCCAGTAAAGTTGGCGTTTGACTTCCGGCCCTGCTGCCTTATCTCCGCCCTAGAAAAGCAAGGCGCTACTCCGCGCCGGCACCCCCGGGACCATCATGACTGACACGCCGCTTTCGCTGATCCGCAATTTCTCGATCATCGCCCATATTGATCATGGGAAATCCACCCTTGCTGACCGGCTGATCCAGCAGACCGGCGGGCTTTCCGCGCGCGAGATGAAGGAACAGGTCCTGGATAATATGGAGCTGGAGCGCGAGCGCGGCATCACCATCAAGGCACAGACTGTCCGCCTGACCTATCCGGCCAAGGATGGCAAAACCTATGTGCTGAATTTGATGGACACGCCCGGCCATGTGGACTTCGCCTATGAAGTCAGCCGGTCGCTCGCCGCCTGTGAGGGTTCGCTTCTGGTGGTGGATGCGTCCCAGGGCGTGGAGGCGCAGACACTCGCCAATGTCTATCAGGCGATTGATGCGGGGCATGAGATTGTGCCCGTGCTGAACAAGATTGATCTGCCGGCGGCCGAAGCTGACCGCGTGAAGCAACAGATTGAAGATGTGATCGGGCTAGATGCATCGGATGCGGTGATGATCAGCGCCAAGACGGGGCTGAATATCGAAGGCGTGCTGGAAGCGATTGTGGAACGCCTGCCGCCGCCGAAAGGTGATGCATCCGCCACCACCAAGGCGTTGCTGGTGGATAGTTGGTATGACGCCTATCTGGGCGTGATCATCCTTGTGCGCGTGAAGGATGGGCATTTGCGCAAGGGTCAGCGCATTCGCATGATGTCATCCGGTTCGGTTCATACCATTGAACAGGTTGGTGTCTTCACGCCGAAGCTGGTGCCGGTGGACAGCCTTGGCCCTGGCGAGATGGGGTATCTGACCGCCGCTATCAAAACCGTGGCTGATACGAATGTTGGCGATACCATAACGGATGATCGCAATCCGGCGGCCGAGGCTTTGGCTGGCTTCAAGCCATCCATCCCTGTGGTGTGGTGCGGGCTTTACCCGGTGGATGCGGATGATTTCGAAAAACTGCGTGAATCGCTTGGCAAGCTGCGGCTGAATGACGCGTCCTTCCATTATGAACCCGAAACCAGCGCCGCGCTTGGCTTTGGCTTTCGCTGCGGCTTCCTGGGCCTTCTGCATCTGGAAATCGTGCAGGAAAGATTGTCCCGCGAATTCGACCTGGACCTGATCGCGACCGCGCCTTCGGTTGTGTACAAGGTGCACAAGACGAATGGCGAAATGTTCGAATTGCACAACCCCGCCGATATGCCCGATGGCAGCGTGCTGGATCACATCGAAGAACCCTGGATCAAGGCCACTATCATGTTGCCCGATGATTACCTGGGTTCGGTTTTGGCGATCTGTAATGAACGGCGCGGGCAGCAGGTGGAACTAACCTATGTCGGTGCCCGCGCCATGCTCGTCTATCGGATACCGTTGAATGAGGTGGTGTTCGATTTCTATGATCGGCTGAAGTCAGTATCCCGCGGTTATGCTTCCTTCGATTACCAGATGGATGGCTATGAGGAAGGCGATTTGGTGAAGATTTCCATCCTGGTGAATAACGAACCGGTGGATGCGCTTTCCTTCATGGCGCATCGCGCCCAGGCGGAACGGCGCGGGCGGCAGATTTGCGAGAAGTTGAAGGAATTGATCCCGCGCCAATTGTTCAAAATCCCTATCCAGGCAGCGATTGGCGGGCGCGTGATTGCGCGCGAAACCATCTCTGCCCTGTCCAAGGATGTGACGGCAAAATGTTATGGCGGGGATATCAGCCGCAAGCGCAAGCTTCTGGAAAAGCAGAAGGAAGGCAAGAAGCGCATGCGGCAATTCGGCAAGGTGGAAATTCCGCAAAGCGCCTTTATTGCGGCGTTGAAGATGGATAGCTGATGGGGCTCGGCAGCTAGGCTGCTCGCAAGGCTTCCAAAATCGGAATGGGCGTGATCTGCTAGGGTGGATCACGACTTCCAAGGATTAGGCCGCCATGACCAAGCCCCCCATTGCCCGCACCCCCATCCCCGATATCGCTGGCCTGCCGGAAGATATCCGCGCGCGCATCCTGACTGTTCAGGAAAAATCGGGCTTTATTCCGAATGTCTTTCTGATGCTGGCGCATCGCCCTACAGAATTCCGCGCCTTCATGGCTTATCACGATACGCTGATGGACAAGGCCGAAGGGCTTTCCAAGGCGGAACGCGAAATGATTGTGGTCGCGGTATCATCGCGCAATCAATGCCAGTATTGCGTAGTCGCACATGGCGCCATTCTGCGCATTCGCGCCAAGAATGCGCTGATCGCAGACCAAATCGCCGCCAATTGGCGGAAGGCTGATATCTCAGCGAAGCAAAAGGCCATGCTGGAATTCGCCCTAAAGGTGACCGACCGCGCCAATGAGGTGAATGATGCGGATCATGAGGCGTTGCGCGCCGCGGGCTTCGATGATGAGGCCATTTGGGATATCGCCGCCATTGCTGCCTTCTTTGGCATGTCAAACCGTTTGGCGAATGTGACCAATCTGCGCCCGAATGACGAATTCTACGCCATGGGAAGGGGCTGACGCCATGACTGAGACCCGTTGGGAACGCATGACAGCGCCGGAATTGCGCGCGCTGGCTGAACGCAATGCCGTGGTGATCCTGCCCGTGGCCGCGCTGGAACAGCATGGGCCGCATTTGCCGGTGTGGAC
>JBIIGZ010000267.1:0-3335 GCA_044236185.1 Roseomonas sp.
CACTCGCGCGCAAGACCGGCTTACCATCGGCGGTACACACACCTTGCGCGAACACAAGCGTACGGGTGCGGCGCAGCAGCATCGGTTCGCATTGCAGCCAGGTGCCGAGTAGGGCCGGCGCCAGATAATCCGAATTGAGGCTGATCGTGGTGAAGAAGCCCGTCACCCCGGCCAGATTGAAGCCACCAATCCCAAGCGCAAGATCGGCGAATGTCGCCAACATGCCGCCATGGGCCATGTCCTTGCTGTTGCAATGGCGCTTTTCGATGCGCAGACCGAAGGCAAGCGGGCCGTGATCCCGCCGGATCATGATGGGGCCGATGGGTTCCAGAAACGGCCCCCCGGCAGGGCGCGGCACAAAGCCTTCCGGAATGGCTGGGGTGATAGGCTGATCCAAGGCAGGGCGACTTTCGGGCTGGTTTGGCAGGCGGAAGCTATACCGGAAGCCCGCGCAGGGAAACGCCGCCCCCTTTTGCCTTGGCTTTGCCCCGATTCCCCCCTAAGCGCCCGCGATCCGGAGTAATGATAGCCCATGAACGCCAATTCCCCCCAGATTCTGCCCGTAATCCTGTCCGGTGGCACCGGCACGCGGCTGTGGCCGTTGTCGCGCGAAAGCTACCCGAAGCAATTCTGGCCGCTCGCGTCTGACAAGACCATGCTTGCGGAAACGGCCGCGCGGGGTTCGGGTGCCGGTTTCCTGCCGCCGATGGTTGTCTGCAATGAAGCGCATCGGTTCCTGGTAGCCGAGCAATTGCGCGACAAGGGCGCAGCCATTGTATTGGAGCCGGTTGGCCGCAATAGCGCGCCCGCCATTGCCGCCGCCGCATTGCTCGCCGAGGAAACCGCCCCTGGCGCCGTGCTGTGGTTCATGGCTGCCGATGCGGCGATTGGCGATGTCGCGGCGCTGCAAGCCGCGCTGGCCAAGGCCGTCGCGGCGGCGCAGGCGGGGGCAATCGTCACCTTCGGCATGCAGCCCACCGCGCCCGAGGTCGGGTATGGCTATATCGAAGCCGGCGATGCGCTGCCCGGTAGCGAAGGCGTCAAGCGCATCGCGCGCTTTGTCGAGAAGCCCGACGCGGCGCGCGCGGCGGAATTTCTGAAGACCGGTAGGCATTTGTGGAATTCCGGCATGTTTGTCGCAACCGCCGCCACTATGCTGGCCGAGTTGGAAGCCCATGCGCCTGAGGTGCTGAAGGGTGTGCGCGCCGCCGTTACCGGCGCCGCGCGTGATGGCGATTTCATCCGGCTTGAAGCAGGCGCCTTCGCTGCCACACCCGCCATCAGCATTGATTACGCGGTGATGGAGCGCACGCAAAAATCCGCCGTTGTGCCGGCTTCCATCGGCTGGTCCGATATCGGTTCCTGGGCCGCCTTGTGGGAGATTCAGCCAAAGGACGCTGCTGGCAATGCCACGCATGGGCCGGTGGAATTGGTGGATGCCAAGAATTGCTATGTCCGCAGCGAAACCATCCTGACCGGTGTGATCGGGCTGCAAGATGCGGTTGTGGTCGTCACGGATGATGCCGTGCTCGCCATGCATCGCGACCACGCGCAGGATGTGAAGAGGCTGGTGGACCAGTTGAAGGCGCGCGGCGCAAAGGAAGCCACTGAACATCGCCGTGCCTATCGCCCCTGGGGTCATTACGAAGGCCTGATTATGGGGGACCGCTTCCAGGTCAAGAAGATTGAGGTTCGCCCCGGCGCCAAGCTTTCCCTGCAAAAGCACTTTCACCGTGCCGAGCATTGGGTGGTGGTTTCCGGCACCGCGATTGTACGCCGGGATGGTGAGGAAATCATGCTGCGGGAGAATGAAAGCGTCTATCTGCCGCTTGGCTGCATCCATCGCATGGAAAACCCGGGCAAGATCCCGCTGACGCTGATTGAGGTGCAGTCCGGATCCTACCTTGGCGAAGATGACATCGTGCGGTTTGAGGATACTTACGGGCGGAGTTGATTTCCCTCATGTTCCATCAGGGGTGAATGGTGCAGCCTTTTGGCTTTGCAGGGGGAATTCTGCATGGCCGAGCATCCCGAAACGCATCATCATCGCCGCCACATCCATTTGCGTACCGCCCTTTCGCGTGCCCGGAAAAGGCGGCGTAGTGAAGGGCCGGCGCCGCCACTGACGCTCGGCGAAGGGCTTTCTGACCTTGTGACGGCCATTGTCGGGTCCTGGCGCTTTATCCTGATCCAATCCGGACTTTTGCTGGCCTGGCTGATCGCCAATATCACCCTGGGTGGCGAGGCCTGGGACCCATACCCCTTCATCCTGCTGAACCTGATGCTGTCCTTTCAGGCGGCCTATACCGCACCAATCATTATGATGAGCCAGAACCGCCAGGCGGATATAGACCGCATTCGGTCCATCGCAGATTATCAGGTGAATATCCGCGCCGAGGCCGAAATCAGCCTTTTGCACGAAAAGCTTGATTTGCTGCGCGAACAGCAGGTGGCGGAGCTGATTTCGCTGCTCAAGACATCGCTGGAACGGATCGAAAGTCTGGAAAACCATCTTCTGCCAAGCCCACCGCCGCCCTGAAAATCACCCTTCGACTGCGGCGGGGGATGTGCAAGACTGGCGACGATCGGCGGCACCCCCAGAGCCGAAGGACAAGAGGCGCTTCGATGGAATGGATACTGCAAACCCTGATGATGATGGGCGCCAAGGCAGCGTCCATTTTCATCAGCCCCGAATCCCCGAATTTCGAAGTTGTCCAGGGCATGATGGCCATTCTGGCGCTGGTCGGTTTGGTGCTGCTGCTCACCTTCGCGTTCCGGAAAAAATAATCGCATGACGGATCTTCGTACCGCACTGGAAGAAGCCCGCCGGGGCTTGCTTGATCTTTCCACGCGCAATCGCCTGCTGTCCCTGCCCAAGCCTGGCGCTTCACGCGGCGTGATGATCATTGATGATGAGGATGCGGATTTCGTGCTTGGTGCGCTGCAAGCCGGCCGTGCCTTGGGCTTTGAAGCTTCAGCCGCCACGACAGAAACCACGGCTGAGGAAGCCCCCCCCGGCAAGCCGCGCCGTGCGCGCAGCGTGAAGGTGAAGCCAGAGGGTGTTGGCACCGCCAAAGCCGATGCCGCGCGGGAAGACTATCAGCGCGATGACAAGCTGCGGGTGCAATTACCGCCTTCTGACCTAGTGCGCCGGCTGCGCGATATCATGCAGGATGCGCGCACGGCGCGCGAAGAAACCGGCGTGCCGACGCTTTACCTGGCGCTTGGCGCGCTGGTTTGGCGGGATCCTGCCACGCCTGAGACGGAACGCCGCGCGCCACTTGCGCTGCTGCCCGTGGCGCTTGAGCGCGAAGGGGTTTCGCAGAATTTCAAGC
>JBIIGZ010000268.1:0-3280 GCA_044236185.1 Roseomonas sp.
TGCATTCCCGCCTCACGAGTGCGCCAATTATTTCCGAAATTCAGGGTATAGTGAAAATTAAAGTCATCAGAGTCTAGGTAATTGTGGCCGGTTAATGGTGCATTGTGTCATGGTTGTGAACTAGGCGGTTAGGGGCTGCGATTATCAATCACAATCGCCGATAATTGATGCCCGATCGGCCCGCCGCCGGCCAGCGTGTTGCGCCGGTGGCTAAAAAACCGCGCCTCATCAGCCAGCGTATCATGCGCAAGGATGGTGACCGCAACATCAAGCGCCGCCAAGCGAGCCGCGCAATAACCTGGCAGGTCGAATTGCCAGCGCGCTTCGCTCTTGCCGTTAGCGAAAAACCGCGCATCGGCCGGATCACGCGCCAGAACGGCATCGCGCAAATCCGCGGCGACTTCATAGGATGGCTGGTGAATACAGGGGCCGACGACAGCTATAATGTCGCGTCGTGCGGCCCCCAGCCCTTCCATGGCGAAAACTGTTTCTTCCAAAACCCCGAGTACCGCGCCACGCCAGCCGGCATGGGCGCCGCCGATCACGCCGGCTTGGTAATCCGCGAAAAGTACCGGCGCGCAATCACCGGTAATGATGCCAAGCGCCAGACCTTCGCGCCGTGTCACTACAGCATCAGCTTCGGGGCGTTGGTCTTCCGACCAGGCCTCTTTGGCGACCACCACGCGCTTGCCATGCACCTGCGTGAGACCGCAAAGCGCCTGATGCGGCAGTCCGAGCGCCGCCGCCGCACGCGCGCGATTCTCCCGCACCGCAACGGCGTTATCCTTGCCGGAGAGCGAGCAATTCAGTGATGCAAAAGCCCCTTTTGAAACGCCGCCATTGCGCGTGAAAAAGCCATGCCGCAGGTGCGGCAGCTGCAAGGGATCAGCGGTCAGGAATTCAGCGCTCATGTGGTTACGAATCCAGCGGGTATCGGCAGCCTTGAATCGCATAGCGCCAGTACCTTGAAAAGCCGACCCATCGCTTCCGGCGCTGTCAGCCGATGCGCGGCCAAGAGCTGTGCCTGGGTACGGGTGGGATTAAGTTGGGCGAGCATCGCGGCACGCGTCATGAAACCCAGCCGTTGCAGGAAAACGCCCTGTGGCAGCGGTCCATGCGTCCCCGAGCCAGCGGCCCGCGCAGCGGCGGCGAAGGCCGCAAAATCCACATGCGCGGTGATATCCACCTGACCGGGCGCACTGAGCGGATCAACCGGCTGGCCCGCGCGCATGGCTTGGAGGCTATCGCCGAAAGCACTTTCTGCTGGGCCGTAATCTATGATTAGCGCTGCGCCACCATCACGCGTGAGGCGCGTGCCAAGCCATGCAGCAAAGCCAAGCGCTGCTTCATTCACTTCTTGTACGGCGCCTTCCGGTGCCGGTTCCGCCAAGGCGATATCGCTCGGTATTTCGATGAAGCCGCCATGAGCAACAAAGCGTTCACACCAAACCCCACCTCGATAAATGAATTGGCGAATGGGTAGTGCATCAAGGAATTCATTGGCCAGCAGGATCATCGGCGCTTTTGGCAGCGTTGTCACCTCCGCATGCCAAGTGGTATCGATTGCTCCCAGCTTCTCCGCCTGCACTTTCCTTAGCCGTAATGATGTTTCCACTAGATGCACCCGCAAGGCCATGCGGAATTCCGGCATCATCTCGGCTATCGCTCGCAGCGCATCCGCCATCAGGCTGCCGCGGCCGGGGCCGCATTCCACCAGTAATACAGGATCAGGGCGGCCCAACGCCTGCCAAGTAACTGCCGCCCAAAGCCCCAGACACTCACCAAAAGCCTGAGATAATTCAGGCGATGTCGCGAAATCCTGAAACGGATCACGCATCGCGTAATAGTCAGCCGTAGCACGCGCCATGAAATGATCAAGTCGCTCCACACCCTGTGGCGTATCAGCAAATTCAGGCAGGGCGGTGGTCATTTGGTTTCCGACAAAGATTCATGCATTCCCTTTGTTGCAGATCATCCACGTCGCGGGCAAGGGCTGCGCTTTAATCCACCTTGGCGCCGGAAGCGCGAATGATCGGCGCAAGCTTCGCCTGCTGTGCCGCACGGAACGCCGCGATCTCTGCCATACTGGTATACCAAGCCATCGCACCCTGATCGCGGAAGGATTTCACCAGATCGGGATGTTCCAAAGCCTGCTTGCTGAAATGAGACATCCTCTCCGTCACATCCTTGGGCAAGCCCGCCGGGGCGCAAACGCAGGTCCACGAAATCACATCAAATCCCGGCAAAAATTCTGCTATTGCTGGTAGATCAGGCTCGATCGGGCTGCGCTTTTCGCTCGTTACCGCCAAGGCGCGTACCTTACCTTGTCGCGCGAGTGCGAGCATGGAAGGCATATTGTCAAACATCATATGGATGCGCCCAGCCATCAGATCAACGAGCCCGGGTGCCGCGCCGCGATAGGGCACATGTTCCATATTCACACCCGCCAATTGCTTGAACATCTCACCCGAGAGATGGAGCGTGGTACCTGAACCGGCAGACCCAAAGGAATATTTGCCCGGATTGGCCTTCAGCAGCGCAATTAGCTCCGGCATATTGCGCGCCGGTAGATCAAGATTGACGCCAAGCAAATTGGGCAATTGCCAAAGCCCGGTGACGAAGGTGAAATCCTTCTCGGGATCAAAGTTCAAATTATTGTAGAGCGTCGGCGCAATCGCGTGGGAGGCGATACCACCAAGCCCGATCGTATAGCCATCTGGCGCCGATTTCGCGACTGTATCCACACCGACATTGCCGCCCGCGCCACCGCGATTCTCCACAACGAAACTTTGCCCCGTAAGTTCCGACATGCGGGCACAATAGATGCGCGATAGCACATCGGTGGAACCGCCGGCAGGAAAGGGGTTGATGTAGCGCACCGGCCGGCGCGGCCAATCGCCCGCTTGCGCACGAGCAATGCCTGGCAGAGCCAGAGGGCTGATGCCGGCCAGCATGGCGCGGCGCGAAAGACGCGGCTTGGACATTGGCTTACTCCCCTGACAGAGGCGGTCTTACTGCCGCCATTTCAGGGGAAGGCTGCCCGAATCCAGGCCAAGGTCAAGAAAAAAGCGAAAGCAGTCTATCCGCGCGGTACGGCGGCATGCGCGGCAAGGCAGGCCACATCCACAATCTGATTGACGCCCGCTTGCATGGGTACAATCTGCGCCGAATGCGAAAGCCCGGTCAGCAGCGGCCCGATCACCGTGCTGCTGGTCAATTGCGGCACGGCACGCGTCAGGATATGCGCTGCATGAATACCCGGCATGATCAGTACATTAGC
>JBIIGZ010000120.1:0-10541 GCA_044236185.1 Roseomonas sp.
GCCCGGCGCCAGCAGGGGTTCATCTGCGACACTCGCCACCTGGCGGCCATTGACGAAAACGCGCGGCTTCAGCGCCCGGAGCGATTCCCGATAATCGGCAGCAGTCATCAGCATGGCAGGGCTTCCCAAATTCGGTTGACGCATAAAATCTAACACTGTTAGAATTACACCGTCAATGACCCGTCCAGACAAGAACGCCGCCAAGCGTGACCATATCCTTGCCGCCGCCAAGGCGCTTTTCGCCGAAGCAGGGCTTGAGGGGGCCAGCCTTCGCGCCATCGCGGCGCGCGCCGGATATACGCCCGCGGCGCTTTACTTCCATTTCCCATCGCGTGAGGCGATTTATGCCGAAGTGCTGCGTGATAGCCTGGCGCGCCTAAAGGCAGCGGTGGAAGAGGGTGCTGCGCAGGATGGGTTTCGCGGCGCTGCACTCGCCCTGTTTGATTTTTACGCCGCGCATCCGCAGGAATTGGCGCTGGGATTTTATCTGGGGGGCGGGGGCTTGGCACCGCGCGGCTTGGGGCAGGGGCTTGATCCCGGCTTGAATGCTGCGCTGGTCGCGGCATTAGCACCCATGCGCGCGCTTGGCGGTCAGGAAGCGGCAACGGAAGCCTTCGCGCTCGCGGTTGGTTTGCTGGTGATGTCGGAAACGCGCCGCATCCGGCTATTCGGGCTTTCAGCGCGCGCGCTGATGGAAAGCCATTTGGCGCGGTTGCAGCAAGGCCCAGGCTGATTGGCTTGCCGCGCCATCGGCCCTGCGCGATGATGCGTCACGGGAAGAGGGAATACGCCGATGAAGCAAATGACGCTGGTAGCCTTTCTGCAGGCGCAGAATTGCTCGAATTATGTGGGTTCCTGGCGGCATCCCGCGACCATGCAGGATTATCTGCGTCCCGAGTATTACCAGCGCATCGCGCGCACGCTGGAAGCCGGTTGTTTTCATATGGCGTTTTTCGATGATCGCCTCGCCATGCCCGATATTCTGGGCCACGACCATGCGGAAGCGGTGCGTAATGGCATTCGCGTGGTGAAGCTTGATTTGATTTCGATCCTGACCGCGATGGGGCTTGCCACGTCAAAACTTGGGCTCGGCGGCACCTATTCCACCACCTATTACGAACCCTTCCATGTGGCGCGGGTTTTCGCGACACTTGATCACATGCTGGGCGGGCGTGCTGCCTGGAATGTGGTGACGTCATTGAATGACAGTGAAGCGCATAACATGGGCGCGGATGATCATCTGGAACATGATCTGCGCTATGATCGCGCCGATGAATTCCTGGAAATCGTTCTGTCGCATTGGGATTCCTGGGGCGATGACGCCATCATCCAGGATCGCGAGAGCGGCGTCTTCGCCGATGCCACTAAGGTCCGGCGGCTGGACCATAAGGGCAAATGGTTCAAAAGCCGCGGCCCCTTCACCGTGCCGCGCACGCCGCAGGGCCGGCCCGTTCTGATCCAGGCCGGCCAAAGCGGTCGCGGCAGGAATTTCGCGGCACGCTGGGGCGATCTGGTTTTCGTGATCTATCCGAATATGGAAGTCGCCAAGCGCGGCTATGGCGGCTTCAAGGAACAGGTCGCGGCATCCGGCCGAGACCCCGCCACGGTACGCATCTGCCCCGCGGTTTATTGCATTGTGGGTGAGACCGAAGCCGCAGCGCAGGAAAAGCGGGCGCTGATTGATGGCCTGGCCAAGCCGGTTGATGGGCTTTCGCTGCTGTCCGAGGCGCTGAATTATGATTTTGCGTCAAAAGGCTTGGATGATGCCTTCACCGATGATGAATTGGCCGGCATCAAGGGTCTGCAAGCGCTGCGTGACCGCGTGGTTGCTTCCAGCGGCAAGCGCAACCCAACCTTGCGCGACTTCGTGGAAATCACCGGCCGCGGCACCATTCGCGAATTCCCGGTGTTTTGCGGCACGCCCAAGCGGGTCGCGGATGAAATGCAGGCCTGGGTCGAAGGTGGCGCCTGTGATGGCTTCGTGCTGGCCGCAACCCATATGCCCGGCACTTATGAGGAATTTGTGCGCCTGGTGGTGCCGGAATTGCAGCGCCGCGGTGTCTTCCGCAAGGAATACGCCGGCACGACGCTCAGGGAAAATCTCGGCCTGCCGCGCGCGGCTCCTTTTGATTGGCAAAGATAAACAAATTACATCCCAAGCACATGCTTCATGCCATAAAGCGCCGGCGCGCGCCCATGCACCCAAAGCGCGGCACGCACCGCGCCGGTGGCATAGACGCGGCGATCGAAACTTCTATGCGTCAGGCTGATATGTTCTGAAGTGGCGGCAAACAGGAGCGTGTGTTCACCCACCACCTGCCCGCCGCGCAAGGCCGCAAAGCCGATGGTGCCGGTACCGCGCGGGCCGCAATGCCCATCGCGCCCGCTTTCAATGCCGGCTTCTTCCATGGTGGTGCCGCGCCCCGCTGCAACCGCACGGCCCAAGGCCACTGCGGTGCCGGATGGCGCATCCACCTTTTGGCGATGATGCATCTCCACAATCTCGGCATCATATTGCGCACCGGGCAGGGCTGCGGCCATGCGCTCCGCAATCGCCAGAAACAAATTGACGCCGGGCGCGAAATTCGCGGCATAGACAATCGGCGCGCGCTTGCCGGCTTCCGCCACTGCCGCTTCGGCGGCGGCTGAAAGCCCGGAACTGCCAAGAATAAACCCCTTGCCGCAGGCGGCGGCGGCAGCAGCATGTGCGGTTGCCGAATCGGCATGGGTGAAATCAATCACCACATCGGAAGCGGCGAAAAGCGCGGTAATATCTGGAAAGCTTTGTAGGCCAGAAGGCGCAGGCTTACCGCCCGCGCGCAAGGTGCCTCCCACACATACCGCACCAGCGGCGGCGGTTTTCTCAATCAACAGCTGGCCCATGCGCCCGGCCATGCCGGCGATACCGATGCGAATGCTCATGGCGTTTCTCCCGTGATTGCAAATATCGACTGACCCAAGCCTTATCGCACTTCCGCGTCAATCCGCCCGAGGATGCGCCTTCCGCCAAGTCTCCAGCAGCGCCGCCGCATCCACCGCCGTATAGCGCTGCGTTGTCGAAAGGCTGGCATGGCCGAGCAATTCCTGAATCGCACGCAAATCAGCGCCGCCACCCAGCAAATGCGTCGCGAAGGAATGGCGCAGCGCATGCGGGCTTGCATGTTCCGGCAGCCCGGCAAGCCTGCGAAAATCACGAAGCCTTTTCTGCGCCACCGCCGGATCAAGCCGCGCCCCGCGCGCACCGATGAACAGGGGCTCATCAGGCGCACCACTGCCGCGTTCCGCCAAATATTCCGCCATGGTATCGCGGATCACCGGCAGGATCGGCACCAGCCTTTCCTTATTGCCCTTGCCCACAACCCTCAGCGCCGCCTCAGACCCCGGGCGCGGTGCATCGGCCAAATTCAGCGCCAAAGCCTCCCCCAATCTTAGCCCCGCGCCATAAAGCAGCGTGAACAAGGCGCGGTCGCGGGCCGCTTGCAGGCGTGGGTTTTCATGCCGGCCCAAAGCATAGACATCCGCCACATCTTCCGCAGCAGCGCGCGCTTCCTTCTCACTCAGCGCCCGCGGCAATGGCACCTTCGCACGCGGCGCGCGCAGACCGGCAAGGGCGACCGGCGCCATGCCCTGATGGCGCTGCAAATAGCGCAGAAAACTTCGAATGGCGGCAAGCTTGCGCGCGCGCGTGGCGCCCACATCACCCTCCATGGCGCGGGCGGATAGAAAGGCACGCAAATCCGCCGGCCGCAGCGCGCCAAGCGTGGTCAGGTCAGGCTCCGCCCCCAGATGGCCAGTGAGAAACCCAAGGAATTGCGCCACATCGCGCCCATAGGCTTCGATGCTATGCGCACTCGCGCGGCGTTCGTCCGCGAACCAGCCAAGCCAAGCGGAGGCAGCCTCGGCGCCAGTCATCTCAGCGCGCGATGGCCGCCGCCACCGCGCGGCCCAGGAAGGCAAGGGGTTCAGTGCCGTGGCGGACCGGCAACGCATGGGCATCCCGCGCGCCGAGTGCCAGGAGCATCAATGGCTGCCCGGCCACCACCACACGCACCAGCGCATCGCGCGCAATCAGCCCGCCCGCTTCGCCATGCAGCGCATCCGCATCTTCGGGCTTGTCGCGCACCAGCACATCACGCCCGCGGCCCAACAGTTTTTCCACCATACCGCGCGGTAGGGGGCGCTGTTCCGGGCGCATCCAAAGTTGGCCGGGATTATCGGGTGGCTCCACACAAAGCGTACAGCTTTCCAGCCCCAGCAGGTTGGGCCATTCCTGCGCCACGGTCTCCGGCGCATTGTCAGACCGCATCAGCGCCAGCACCGCGAGCCGCACGCGTGATACCAACCCAAGCCCCGCGCGTTCCGCATCCAAAGCGAGCCGTAATTCCGCATCCAGCGCGGCGGCACGTTCGCGTTCTGCGCCCAGCATCGCCGCCATATGATCGGTCAGCCCATCACCATGCACACGCCGTGGTGGTGCAAGCGCGCGGTAAAGCTCCGGCCGCTCCGCGAGAAATCCTGGATGGGCGCGCAAGAAAGCCTCCACCTCCTCAGCCGAGGGCCCGTTCGGGGCCTTCCCGTCTGAGGACGGGTCGCTCACAGGATGCTTTGTCCTGTTTTTTTCCAATCCGCCAGAAACGCCTCCAGGCCCCGATCAGTAAGTGGATGCTTCAGCAATTGGCGGATCACGGCAGGCGGCAGGGTCGCTACATGCGCGCCCATCTTGGCACTTTCCACCAGATGGATCGGGTGGCGGATGGAGGCGACCAAAACCTCGGTGCGGATGGCCGGATAATTGCGGTATATCTGCACAATGTCCGCAATCAACCGCATGCCATCGGTCGCGATATCATCAAGCCGCCCAACAAAGGGGGAAATGAAGGCGGCGCCCGCCTTGGCAGCCAGCAGGGCCTGGGCTGCGGAAAAGCAAAGCGTCACATTCACCGGTGTGCCTTCGGCGGCGAGCGTCCGGCAGGCGATCAACCCTGCTTCGGTCAGCGGCACCTTTACCGCGACATTCGGCGCAATGGCGCGCAAAAAACGCCCTTCGGCCAGCATGCCGGCGGCATCCGTTGCGGTGACTTCGGCGCTGACGGGGCCTGGCGTGATGGCGCAGATTTCTGCAATCACCTGCTTCATGTCACGGCCGGATTTCGCAATCAGCGAAGGATTGGTGGTCACACCATCCACCATGCCCAATTCGGCCAGGGCACGGATTTCGGCGACTTCGGCGGTATCAACGAAAAACTTCATGAATTCCAATCCTGCATGGCGAAAGACGAAGCTGCGGCGGGGAATGGCGCCACGCGGCCTAAACCGCAAGCCATTCTATCGCGAATGCGCTAGACCATAGCCCATGCCGGCCCCGTCGCGAAAGCAGTCCCTTTTGCCTGAAACAATTTCTTCCAGCACCGCCAAGCGCTTGCGCGTTTTGCTGCCGTTGCCGCTGGCGGACGCCTATGATTATCGGGCTGAGGACGAAGCGCCGCTCCCCGGCAGCTTCGTCGCCGTACCCTTGGGTGGGCGGCAGGTGCTGGGCGTGGTGTGGGATGAGGCGCCCGAGTCGGCCCTGCCGGAGCATCGGCTCCGCCCCATCGCCGCCGTGCTGGAAGCGCCCCCCATGCCGGAAAAGCTTCGCCGTTTCGTGGATTGGGTCGCGGCCTATACGCTTTCACCCCGTGGCGCGGTGTTGCGCATGGCCATGAGTGTCCCCGCCGCCTTGGAAGCGCAGCCCCATCGCGCCGGCTGGTGCCGTGCCGATCCCTTGCCGGAAGCGCCGCGCCTGACGCCGGCACGCCAGCGGGTGCTGGCCGCATTACTGGTGGGTGAAACGCGCGCCCCAGATGATCTGGCCCGCGACGCTGGCGTCGCACCCGCCGTGCTGCGCGGCATGGCCGATGCCGGGTTGCTGATCCCCGGTCTGCTGCCACCGCTTGAGGATTTCCGCCCCCCCGATCTGGCCCGCCCCGGCCCGGTGCTGGACCCTGATCAGGCTGAAGCCGCGGCGCTGCTCCGCGCGTCCGTGGCGCGCGGGACCTACAGCACTACACTGCTTTCCGGCGTCACTGGTTCCGGCAAGACGGAGGTCTATTTCGAAGCCATCGCCGCCGCCCTTCACGCCGGGCGGCAGGCCTTGGTGCTGCTGCCGGAAATCGCGCTCTCGGCGCAATGGCTTGACCGCTTTCGCGCGCGCTTTGGCACTGATCCCGCGCTTTGGCATTCAGAACTCTCGCCCCGCACCCGGCGCATCACCTGGCGCGCGGTGGCGGAAGGCCGTGCGCCTGTGCTGGTGGGCGCGCGTTCCGCGCTATTCCTGCCCTTTCCCGATCTTGGCCTGATCGTGGCGGATGAGGAACACGAAACCGCCTTCAAGCAGGAAGAAGGCGTGATCTATCACGCGCGGGACATGGCCGTGGTGCGGGCGCGGCTTTCAGATGCCGCTTGTGTGCTGGTGAGTGCGACACCCTCACTGGAAACCCTCACGAACGCCCGCGCCGGGCGTTACGGCGAATGCCATTTGGCGGCGCGCCATGGCGGTGCGGTACTGCCCGAGATTGGCCTGATTGACCTTAGGCGTGAAACCCCGCCGCGTGGGCGCTTCCTGAGTCCCGCCCTGGTGGCCGCGGTGGCAGAGACGCTAAAGCGCGGCGAACAGGCCATGCTGTTTCTGAACCGGCGCGGCTATGCGCCACTCACGCTTTGCCGCGCCTGTGGCCATCGGCTGCGCTGCCCGAATTGCACAGCCTGGCTGGTGGAACACCGCGCCGCGCGGCGGCTGCAATGCCACCATTGCGGCCATGTGGAAGCCCCGCCCAGCCATTGCCCAAGCTGCGCCGCGCCGCATAGCACCGTACCGATCGGCCCGGGCGTTGAGCGTGTTTTGGAAGAAGCCGCTACCCTTTTCCCCGAAGCGCGGCGCCTGGTCATGGCATCCGACACGCTCCCCGGCCCCGCCGCTGCCGCTGCTGCTGCGGCGGCGATTGAAAAGCGTGAGGTTGATCTGATCATCGGTACGCAAATCGTCGCCAAGGGCTGGCATTTTCCCTATCTCACGCTCGTTGGCGTGGTGGATGCTGATCTCGGCCTGGCCGGTGGTGATCTCCGCGCTGCCGAGCGCACGGTACAATTACTTCATCAGGTCGCCGGCCGCGCCGGGCGGGCGGAACATCCCGGCCGCGTTTTGCTGCAAAGCTTCTCACCGGATCATCCTGTGATGCAGGCTTTAGTTTCTGGCGAATACGAAGCCTTCATGGCGGCCGAGGCCGAAGCGCGGCGGCCAGGTCATTGGCCCCCCTTTGGCCGGCTTGCCGCCTTGATCGTGAGTTCCCCGGATGAAAAGGCAGCGGATCGCGTAGCGCGAGATTTGGGGCGCGCTGCACCGGCGGGTGAGGGGATGGAGGTTTTGGGACCTGCCCCCGCGCCACTCGCCCTGCTGCGTGGACGGCACCGCCGGCGGTTATTGCTCAAGGCGCGGCGCGATATCGGCGTGCAGCGGCTTTTGGGCGATTGGCTGGCCAGGGTGGATGTGCCCGGCAATGTCCGGGTGCAGGTGGATGTGGACCCGGTGGGGTTTTTGTAAATCGGCGGGCGTTATGCCCCGCCGTTCAATCGTCCCGATGCACCCGTTCCATGCGTTCATGGCGCTCCTGCGCCTCGATCGTCATGGTGGCGATGGGCCGCGCTTCCAGCCGACGAAGCGAAATCGGCTCCCCGCTTTCTTCGCAATAGCCATAGGTGCCGTATTCAATACGGTCCAGCGCCTGATCAATCTTGTTGATCAATTTCCGCGCCCGATCCCTGGTACGAAGTTCAAGTGCGCGGTCGGTTTCTACCGAAGCGCGATCCGCCAGATCGGCTTCCGCGATGCCGCCTTCGGATAGCGATGAAAGTGTTTCACCGGCTTCGCGTACCAAATCCTGCCGCCATCTGAGAAGTTTTTGCCTGAAATATTCAAGCTGAAGCGCGTTCATGAACTCCTCGGAATCCGAGGGTCGGTAATCGGGCGGCAATGTCACCAACATATCTTCTTCTTCCCCCGCCTTGCATTTGAACCAAGTTGGTTTCTTGATGAACCCTGACTCGATTATTAAACGGGCTTCTATACCCTATTCCCCAAAGGCGCCAGGGGGCGATTTGCGACAAATATCTGACAAAAGGCGATTTCAGCTTTCAATGCCGCGCCGGGCCAATTCCAGCCGGGCGCGAAGCGCAATGGCCTCCACCGCCTCAGCCAGGCTCGGATCGGCGGGTTTTTCGCCCTCGGTCAAGCGAACCAATTCCTGCAGCCGGGTGGGGTCGGCGCGGCCCTCCAGCAATTCCAGTTGCAGGGCCTTCAATTCCTTGAGCATATCCTCTCCGCGGCGGAAGGCGCGGGCATCGCGTTCCCCGGGCGGGCCCAATTCCTGAACTTGAAGCAGGCCGATCGCGGTGGCCGCTGACACCCCGCTGCTGGCATTGGCTTCGCGCGATTCCTCGGCGCCGCCGCCCACACGAAAGCCGCCCGAGGCGCCACGCGTTGACCGCGTCCCCGGCACATTAGTGCCGCCCGTCACGCCTCTGATTACGACCATCTGACCTCCTTCTTCCGCCCTGTCCCGGCAGGCTCAGCCGGGACCCGGCAGGTTTTGCCGCTGCGACTCGGCGGAGACCCCGCGAAACGCTGGCACGGGCCTTGCCCTGAACCCGGAGAGACCGCTGCCCGTGATTTGGGTGGCTGCCGGAGACAGAACTTGACCCGTATAGCGCAAGCGCTCGCAAAAATCCTTACTGCCATGGTTTTGGCGGCGTGTGTCCTTGCGCCGCCCGCCAACGCCCAAATCCGCATCAAGGATATAGTGGATATGGAGGGCGTGCGCGACAACCAGTTGGTGGGTTATGGCTTGGTGATTGGCCTAAATGGCACTGGGGATCGCCTGAGGAGCGCGGTATTCACCCGCCAATCCCTGGTCGGGATGCTGGAACGCCTGGGCGTGAATACCCGCGATTTCGAACGCCAAATGGACACGAAAAACGTCGCCGCCGTGATGGTGACGGCGAATCTGCCGGCCTTCGCCAAGCCCGGCAGCCGGATTGATGTTGCGGTTTCCGCCCTTGGCGACGCCACAAACCTGACCGGTGGTACCTTGCTGGTGACGCCTTTGCTTGGCGCGGACGGCGAAGTTTACGCCGTGGCGCAGGGTGCGCTTGCCACTGGTGCTGTCGCTGCCCGGGGTGCCGCCGCTTCCGTCACGCGCGGTGTGCCGACAGCTGGGCGTATTGCCAATGGCGCCATTGTGGAACGCGAAGTGCCCTTTACGCTTGCCAATCGGGATCGGGTGCGGCTTTCCTTGCGCAACCCGGATTTGACGACCGCGCGGCGCATCGCAACCGCCATCAATAATGCCTCGCGCCGAAATATCGCGACCGCGACCGATCCGCGCACCGTCTCGGTCGCGCTTAATGGGCGTGATCCGGTGGCCTTCCTGACCGATATCGAAAGGCTGCGGGTTGTACCTGACCAGATCGCCCGCGTGGTAATTGATGAGGCGACCGGGACCATCGTGATGGGCGATGCGGTGCGCGTTTCAACCGTTGCCATTGCGCAGGGTAATTTGACCATCCGCATCACCGAAACGCCGCAGGTAAGCCAGCCCAATGCCTTTGCGCAGGGCCAGACGGCAGTGGTGCCGCGCACGGGCATTGAAATTGAAGACCAATCCGAACGCCGCTTGGGTATTCTGCCCGAGAGTGTGACGTTGCAGGAATTGGTGCGTGGCTTGAACAGCCTGGGCGTTGGCCCGCGTGATCTGATTTCCATCCTGCAAGCCATCAAGGCTGCCGGCGCCTTACAGGCTGATCTGGAGCTCCGTTGATGTTGGATGCCACCAATCTTGTTGCTCCGCAGCAGCGCGCGGTGCGGCCCCCGCAGTCGGGCGCCTTGTCTGAAGCTGCCATGCGCAAATCCGCACAGGATTTTGAAGCCCAGGCGCTAGGGTTCCTGCTGCAACCAATCTTCGCCACCGTGGATGTGTCCAAATCCTCCTTCGGTGGCGGCGCGGCTGAGGCGCAGTGGCGCCCGATGCTGGTTGAAGCCTTCGCGGCATCCGCCGTGCGGGCCGGCGGTGTCGGCATTGCCGATTCTGTTTATCGCGAATTGCTCCGCCAAAACGGAGCGAAAAACCCCAATATGGGAGAGACCCAACCGTGATGGATGCGTTGTTGATTGCTGGCAAAAGGCTGGCAGATGCCCTGCGTGCGGAAAATGAGGCTTTGGCCAAGCTTGATCTTTCGCGCGCCGCAAAACTTGCCGAAAGCAAGATTGCCGCGACCGATGCCTTCGCCCAGGCCTATGCCGCCCAGGCCAAGCATGGCACCCGCCCCGATGGTGCCATGCGCGAAGAAGCACAAATGCTGACAAAGCAATTGGAAAACCTGGGCAGCGAGAATCGCAAATTGCTCGAACGCGCGATTTCGCTTCAGTCCCGCGTGATTGAGACCATTGCCACCGCAGCGCTGCCGCGCGTGGCCAATCCTGGCTATGGGCCGAAGGGGTATCAGACCCCGCC
>JBIIGZ010000121.1:0-10493 GCA_044236185.1 Roseomonas sp.
CCATGTGCAGCGATATCCTGGCGCGCACTTTGGAACGCTGCGCGGTCAAGACCGAAATCCTGGGCTTCACCACGCGCGCCTGGAAGGGCGGACAAAGCCGCGAACGCTGGGTGGCTGAAGGCAAGGCACGCAATCCGGGCCGGCTGAATGATCTCCGCCACGTGATCTACAAGCCCGCCGATGCGCCCTGGCGGCGCGCACGCAAGAATCTTGGCCTGATGCTGCGCGAAGGCTTGCTCAAGGAAAACATTGATGGCGAGGCTTTGGAATGGGCCTATAAGCGCATCCTCGCGCGGCCGGAACATCGCCGCATCCTGATGGTGATTTCCGATGGCGCGCCGGTGGATGACAGCACGCTTTCGGTCAATCCCGGCAATTACCTGGAACGCCATTTGCGGAAAGTGATTGGCGAAATTGAAGGCCGCGGCGCGGTTGAACTGGTCGCGATTGGTATCGGCCATGATGTCACGCGCTATTACCGCCGTGCGGTGACCATTGTGGATGCCGAGGAATTGGGCGGCACGATGATGAAGAAGCTCGCCGAATTGTTTGATGAGGATGCGGCGGAAGCCTGGCAGCGCAGTGCAGCCGAGCGTTCCGCCATGGTGGCGTGACGCGCTGATCCCACGCATGGGGCCGGCGCCTTCCCTTTCGCGCCGCGCCTTTCTTGCCGCGTTGCTTGCTTCCAGCGCTGCCCCGGTGGCGGCGCAAAATGCCGCACAGCCTTTTGCGCTGCCCGATCTCCCCGGACCCTTGCGCCCACTTGGCGGGCTGGTGATTGACGCCAAGGCCTTGGGCGGTGGGGGTTTTTCCGGGGCGCATCTGGCGCCTGATTTGACCCTGACCCTGATCAGTGATCGCGGCCATTGGGCCGAGGCGCGGCTGCTGCTGGAGGACCTGACGCCGATTGGCCTCGCGCCAATCCGCCACGGGGCTTTGCGCGATGAGGCGGGCAAGCCCATCCCGCGCGGCTTCAACGCAGACGCCGAAGCGCTGGCAAGGCTGCCGGATGGCACCTGGCTGGTCGCCTTTGAACGGCGGCACCGCATCCGTGCCTATCGCCGGCTGGATGGGCCGGGCGCCTATGTCGCGCCACCACCGGGCTTGGACAATGCGCCAGCCAATGGCGGGCTGGAGAGCCTGGCCGTGCTGCCCGATGGCCGGCTTTTCGCGATTGCCGAGACCTTCACCCCGCCTGACCGACCTGAATTGCGCCATGCCTGGCTTGGTGCGCCGGGGCGCTGGGTGCCACTTTATTGGCAGCCCGCGCCTGGCTTTCAGCCGACCGATGCGGCAATCCTGCCTGATGGCAGCGCACTGGTTTTGGAACGGCGGTTCAGCCTTTTGGGCGGGTTCAGCGCCCGGCTGGTCATGACCGCGCCCGATGCGCTGCGCTCAGCACGCCAAGGCGCGGTGCTGCATGGCGAGGCGATCCTGACCTTGGATGATGCGCCCTTGCCTGCCGAGAATTGGGAAGCTGTGGCGGTGACGCGCTTTCAGGATCAGACGCTGGTGGCGCTGATATCCGATGACAATGAAAGCATCTTGCAGCGGAGCCTTATGCTGCTGTTTGCGTGGCGCGGGTGAGCGAGAACCATGCTGTCGAGCATGTCCAGTAGCCCAAACAAAATCCGCCACATGGACTTGCATTTTTAGCGCGTTAGCTTTCTAATGAAACTTATAGAGATCATTAGGTGGCGATAATGGATGTTTCTCAAGGTGTCTCCGACGAAGGCTCACTAAGGGCAGCGAACGTTCGCGGTAACATTCCTGCCACAACCAAAACCAACGGCAACGCCAACAAACTTGATGATGCGGATCGGGCGTTTCATGATTGGTATCGTTTCGTCCTTTCTTACCCCCCCCATCTTGTGCGTGATTATTTTTCAAGATTTGGCCTACAGAAAGGGCAAACTGTCCTTGATCCATTCTGTGGTACCGGAACAACGGTGGTGGAGGCGAGACTGCAAGGGCTGAAGGGGGTCGGTATTGAGGCCAATAAAATGGCTTGGCTGGCCGGCACCGCGAAAACGGATTGGTCGATTGACCCGGATGATTTTTTGGCTCAGGCCGCGCGCTGCGCAGATGAAGCAAGAAAGATTATCGCCAGAGCGCGCAAACTTCGCAGGTTGGGCGATGAGCAAGCAGGATTGATTTTGACTGATTCGATCTGTCCTGTCCCCTTGCACAAATCGCTGGTGCTGCTGGATGCGATTGATCAGTATATGCCGGCAGTTTTCTCCAAACACGCTCGCACGGCTCTTGCGAAAACTCTGGTTTTTTCGGCAAGCAATCTTCATTTCGGTCCAGAAGTTGGTGTTCGCGGCAGAAAAGAGGATGCAGACGTCGTAGGTTCTTGGGTGTCGAATGTCGCGGCTATTGCAGCCGACATTGCAGCGAACAATAAAAAACAGAGCCTGGAAACTTTTATTCACGAGGCCGACAGTCGCGATCCTTCCGGATTGCTCAAGCCTTGCTCAATTGATGCTGTATTTACATCGCCGCCATACCCTAACGAGAAAGACTACACTCGAACCACTCGACTCGAAACCGTTCTCTTGGGTTTTGTGAAGAACAAGTCGGAATTGCGTGCCATTAAGAAAGGACTGCTTCGGTCAAACACACGCGGTGTCTATAAAGAGGACGGCGATGACGCGTGGGTTTCCGAAAATACCAGTATCCAGATTATCGCAAAGGAGATCGAGAGACGTAGGATTGCCCTTGGCAAAGATTCAGGTTTTGAGCGGCTTTATCCTCGCGTCACTAGATTGTATTTTGGTGGAATGACGCGTCATCTTGCTGGATTGCGCCCGTTTCTAAAGCCCGGTGCAACGCTTGGATATGTTGTGGGCGATCAAGCATCCTACCTGCAAGTCATGATTCGAACGGGAACTTTGTTGGGCGAAATAGCAGAGAAACTTGGATATAAAGTTGAGAATATTGACCTTTTCAGAACAAGAATCGCAACCGCTACGAAAGCGCAAATGCGGGAAGAAGTGCTGGTGCTCCGGTGGCCGGGAGCCTGATCTCATGCGTTGATCCCTTTGATCGGTGGCCGTAGATCGAACAAGGTTTCTCCTCGAGGAACAAGGGGAAAAGTCTCCATTCCGAGGTATGGAACTGCCGCATAGTCAACAAGGTACAATAGTTTCTTCCCAGTAACCCCAAACTCTTGCCTACCCAGGACCTGTTCCATCGAAGATGCGTTTACCAACTTCATCGCCATCGGGATTATATTGGTTTTTGATTGGTCTGCTCCAACTTCGATCAGAAATTCTTTGATTTTCTCATGCGATCGGATTGCGCGGACTTGATCTAACAACTGTGATTCAAGAATGTCATCGCTATCGCCCTTCGCTTCCATTGTCAGAAGCACCACGCCACCGCGATGAAGAGTTCCTAGGTATAGGCCATCAATTTCGGCCTTGCGCAGCTTCATGTTGGACTGCATGTGCCCAACCTCGATGAGAGGGACACTGGCGTCCGGATGTAACGCTAAGTGCATGTGAGGGATATGGAGCGACACCGCGAGGCTTTGTAGCCAGTTCTCATCCTTGCGTGCCAGCGCCTTGAATAATGGAGCAACGCTCAAGGTTTGCACCGCTTGCAGCTTTGTCGTGGCTGGGTTCTTCGGATAGGTAGCGGTTGTTGTGGGAAAGGCATCTCCACCTTCAAACTTTACGAATTCAAAACTCTGCCGATTCCCTTTGAGGGCTTCGCCCGTATATCCTAAAGAGCTGATAGAACTAGGCCAGTTCTGTCGGGCTGATTTCGTTTTCCTAACAAAATCCTTCCAAAAATTGGCCGGATTAGCACTACTTAATCCCTTCGCATTCGGGTTAGAGTCGCGCCGCTCTTCATATGTTTTGTTAATGACCTTCACAATATCGTCAAAAGTTACCTCTGACCGCACTAGTTGCCCGCCCACTTTGCGATTTTTCCAGCGAGTCTCGTCGTTAAACAGCGCCTCAATGATCTGAGTCTTCTGAGACTTCATCGCCGTTCTTCCTCGCACCGCACAATGTTTTCAAGCCGGTCAAAAATTGAACTAAGACGAACCCCTAACCCCAATGCAACTTTTAGAGCCGTCTCAACTGTGATCGCTTTACCACCCCTTTCTATTGTCCCAATATAGGCGCGCTTTAGTCCACATCGATCTGCAAGTGCCTGTTGAGATAATCCGGCTTCTAACCGAAGGTTGCGTATTACCTCACCTAATTCTGTCTTGATCTCGACCATGATTTCGAAGCTACAGAGGTTGGGGTTTGATGCGGAGAGCGTTATAGATTTCGGACGCGAGTCTAGCCAGGGGCGCTCTTGCCGTAATTAATCAACAATTTGCACCGCGTAGTGTGGACAAGCTGCGCCTGAACCGCGCGGAGTACTGATTGCCTGATCAGCCGCAACGTTTAGACGGGCCGAACACTGTCGCCTGGCCCACACACCCCCTACCCCGGCCGCTTCCACCAGCCCTGCCGCTTGGGCCGCGCCACCTCAGCCCCATCGCCCAGCACCACCGGCTGAATCGCCGGCCCAATCACCGGCTCCGCCTTTTCTGGCTGCGGCGCCGGGGCAGGTTCTGCGACTACCGGCGCGGGCGCGGGTTCAGGCGCTGGCGGTTCAACGGGCGCCGGCGCTTCCGCGACCGGTGCCGCTTCCGTCACCACAGGTGCCGCCTCAGCCACCGGCTCGGCTTCCACCACAGGCTCCGGCGCGGGGGCGGCGGGCGCAATGCGCCGTGCGGTTGCGGCAGCGCGTTCTGCCGCTTCCTCGGCTGCTGCCATGGCAGCAAACACATCATCAATCTGCCCGGCGAAGGGGTCCGCCGGGGTCGGGCCGACATAGCGCGGCGCGGGCGCTTCTTCGGCCATTTCCGGCGCGGCATCCTCAGCGCGGCGTTCACGTGGGCCATCCTCACGCCGGCGGCGCCCACCACGGCGGCCACGCCGACGCGGGCGATCCTCACCCTCGGCGGCGCCTTCAGCGGTTTGGCCTTCATCCTCGGCGGGTTGGGCTTCGCCTTCCGGCGCTTCGCCCGCTTCCAGCGCGGCCTCGGCGCCTTCTTCGCCTTCGCCATCAGCCTCGGTACCCGCTTCACCAGCCTGCGGCCCACCCTCACGCCGGCCACCACGACGGCGACGGCGACGACGGCGGCGACGCTCACCTTCCTCGGCGGTTTCCTCACGCGCTTCGGCGCTCGGGCTATCGGCTTCCTCTTCCTCGATCTCGGGCGCGATGTCTTCCACTTCCGGCGCGTAATCCATGCGGATCGCGGAAGGCCCGGCGGCCACCGCCATGGGCTCCGCCGCGCGCAGGCGTTCAATGCGCAGCGCCGGACCCATCAGCTTTTCATCCGGCTGGAAGAAGACGCTCATGCCAAAGCGCGCCTCAATCTCAGAAAGCCGGTCGCGCTTGCGGTTCAGCAGCCAAAGCGCGACATCGGTCGCCACATGCACGTTGATTTCGGCGGCGCGGCGCTTTGCCCCTTCTTCTTCAATCGCGCGCAGCACCTGCAGCGCGCTGCTTTCCACACCACGGATGGTGCCGCGGCCCAGGCAATGCGGGCAGGTGATGAAGGTCTGTTCCGCGATGGAAGGGCGCAGACGCTGGCGGCTCATTTCCAGCAGGCCGAAATGGCTGATGCGGCCCACCTGAATCCGCGCCCGGTCGTGGCGGAGCGATTCCTTGAGCCGCCTTTCCACCATGGCATTATGCTTGTTTGATTCCATATCAATGAAATCAATCACAATCAGCCCGGCCAGATCGCGCAGGCGCAACTGGCGCGCGATTTCCTCGGCGGCTTCCATATTGGTCCGCAAAGCCGTGTCTTCGATGTGGCGGTCACGCGTGGCGCGGCCTGAATTCACGTCAATCGCGACCAAGGCTTCGGTCTGGTTGATCACCACATAACCGCCGGAACGCAGCTGCACCACGGGCGAATGCATCGCATCCAATTGCTGGTCCACGTGATGGCGCGCAAAAAGCGGCGTGGCATCCCGGTGCAGCCGCACCTTATTCGCGTGCGATGGCATCAGCATGCGCATGAATTCGCGCGCCTGCTGGAAAGCGCCATCGCCTTCCACCATCACTTCATCAATATCGCGCCCATAGACATCGCGGATGGACCGCTTGATCAGATCCGCTTCCTCATAAATCAGGGCAGGCGCTGTGGAAGCCAGCGTCCTTTCGCGGATATTGTCCCAGAGTCTCAGCAAATATTCGCAATCGCGCTGAATCTCGGGCTTGGGCCGTTGCGCGCCGGCGGTGCGTACAATCAAGGACATGCCCTGGGGCAATTGCAGCTCATCCATCACTTCGCGCAGCCGCTTGCGATCGGCCGCTGAGGTGATCTTGCGCGAAACCCCGCCCCCGCGCGGGGAATTCGGCATCAATACGCTAAAGCGCCCGGCAAGCGACATATAGGTCGTCAGTGCCGCACCTTTGCCGCCACGTTCTTCCTTCACAACCTGCACCAGTATGATCTGGCGGCGGCGGATCACTTCCTGAATCTTGTAATGGCGCAGGAAGCGGGGCGGGATGCGGCGTTCGCGGCGTTCTTCCTCGGTCTCGGCCGGGCCTTCGCCGCCAATAGTCTCGGGCGGGGTCTGGTCTTCTTCGGCGGGCAATTCCTCAACCCGGCCAAGATCAGCGGCTTCCTCGCTCGGTGCTTCCGGCGCGGCGCTGAGGCTTTCGTGTGCGATTTCAAGCGGCTGGGCAGCAGCGGGGCCTTCGGCTTCGTCGGCAGCTTCCGGCTGAGCTTCCGGGGCCTCACCGTTCCCCGCATTTTCAGCAGGTTCCGCAGGCGCTGCTTCGCCAGTGCCATCTTCTGTTGGCTGCCAGGCATCATTGCTTTCGCCATTCCAGGCGGCGCGGTCCATGGCGCTTTCGGGCGGCAGATCGGCATCATCTTCCGCGCGGGCTTCTTCCTCCTGCATGTCCAGCAGGCGCTGCCGGTCAGCAATGGGGATTTGGTAATAATCCGGGTGGATTTCGCCAAAGGCCAGAAAGCCGTGGCGATTGCCGCCATATTCCACAAAGGCCGCTTGCAGGCTGGGTTCCACCCGCACCACTTTGGCGAGGTAGATATTGCCCTTCAGGGCGCGGCGTTGCGCCGTTTCAAGGTCAAATTCGTCGAGGCGATTGCCATCCATCACCACTACCCGGGTTTCCTCGGGGTGGGAGGCATCGATCAGCATACGCTTGGTCATGGGGTGAAGTCTCCGCGCCGGGGCGAAGCCGCGGGCGCAAATCTGTGGCAAGGCCCGAACAAGGATCAAATTGCGGCGTGGCGTGCGATGGCATGCGACGGCGAAGACCTTCTTCGGTGGAGCCGGCGCCGAAGCGGCGCAGCGGCCCCAGGGTGGGCGCACCTGGATCCTGCCCCGGGAACCCTTGGACCATCGTTGCAACGAAGGTCACAGGCGCAGGCGGGACGGCGGGCGCGACGGGGGCCATGGCCATAAGGGCAGGGACTTTCGCGCGCCTCGGGCCGCGCCGGCGAGAAGGAAGGGCCGTCCCCCGGCAAATCCACAAAGCCAACGCCAAAGGCGTGGGCCTCAGAGGCCAGGGGGCTGAACATTGCGGGGCGCGCTGCCCCTCAGGGCTTCATGCGCCGGGCGATGCCGCCGGAATTCTCGCCCGCAGCGGATGCCGCCGGGGCGCTGCACCATAGTCCCTGCCCGCAGGCACTACAAGGGTAGCCCCTGGGGGGCGCTACCCTGCCCCTTCGATCACATTGCCGAAGCGCTCCCAGCTTTGCCCATTCCAGCGTTGCAACTGCATCTGGCGGATCACATTGTAATTGTCAGGCTGAGTTTGCACCTTGATCCCCGGGAGCAGGGTCGCGATGTCCATGGGCTTGATGTTGCGCGCCTGGTTCATCACATTCTCTCGGCTGAAATCATTGCCGCATTGCCGCAGCACCTGGATCATGGTGCTGCCAACACCGTAACCATAGGTGAAGTTGTTATCGCCCAAATCGCCATCCGGCACATAGCGGCGCATGAAGTCACGCCATTCATTCATGCCTGCATCCTGCGCCCAGGCGGGATCTGATTGATCCTTCCGGTAGTCCGAAGTGATCAGGCCGACCCCCTTTTCCACCCCAGCCGGCTGCATCACGACACCGACCGAAACCGACACATTGGTCATGAACATCATCGGCCGCCAGCCAATATCATGCACGCGGCGAATGGCCTGGGCGGCAAAGCGCGGCACCACGCCGCAAATCAGCACATCCGCGCCGGCGGCCTGAAGCTGCACGATCTGGCTATCAATGGTGGGATCGGTCGCTTCATTGGTCGCGGTCACCACCATGGAACGGAAGCGATCCTTCAGCACATCCTGCACACCATGCAGGTAATCCCGCCCGAAATCATCATTCTGGTAGAGCAGCGCGATTTTCGCATTGGGGCGCTGTTCCAGCACGTATTTGGTGTAGATCTGCGCTTCCACGCGGTAGCTGGGCTGCCAGCCGATGGTCCAGGGGAATTCGCGCGGATTGGCCCATTTATCGGCGCCCGTTGCCAGGAACAGATGCGGCACGGAACGCTGATTGACATAGCGATGCACCGCGCTGTTGGTGGGCGTACCAAGTTGATTGAACAGGAAGGCGACGCGGTCCCGTTCCACCAGGCGGCGGGTTTGTTCCAGGGTGCGCGGCGGCTGATAGGCATCATCATAGACGGTGAATTTAACGCGGCGCCCGCCCACACCGCCGGCATCATTAAGCCGCTTGAACATCGCCTCCAGGCAGCGCGAAATCACCGAATAGGATGAAACCGGGCCCGATAGCGCATTGGTGCTGCCAATATGGATTTCGGTGGCGGTGACGCCCGGCGCTTCCTGCGCAGCGGCGATATTGGGTGCGGCCAGCGCGCCCGCGCTGCCGGCCAGAAGAAGACGACGTGAAATGGTCATGGTGAATTCCTCTCCGCTTATTTTGGTTGTGGGTTTCCAGGCGATGAAAGCTTCGCCAAAAGGCGCCGCACCAAACCGGCGAAGCCTTCCGGCAGCACAAACAGAAAAACGATCAGGATCATGCCATAGATCACACCGGGCGCGGCGCGGCTGATGCTCTCAGCGATATTCGGCACGAACAGCACGAATAGCCCGCCAAAGATTGATCCCAGGATGGAAGCAACCCCGCCTACCACCATGCCGACAAAAAACGTGATGGAGAGCAGGAAGGTGAAGCTATCGGGGGCCACGAATTCCACCGCCACGGCGGATAGCGCGCCGGCAACGCCGGTGATCATGGCACTCACGGCGAAGGCGCCGGTCTTGAGTGCCGCGATATCCATGCCCATCGCCTCGGCTGCTGTGGGGTGATCACGCGTTGCCATCAACGCACGGCCAATGCGCCCACGGATCAGATTCCAGGCGAGCAGAAAGCAAATGCCGGAGACGATCAGCACATTCAGATACATGAATTGATCGCTATTGAGCGGCAGCAAGGAAGTCAGCCAGCGCGGCGGATCGGGCTTCATCAGGAACAGGCCCTGCACGCCGCCGGTCCAGGCTTCCAAGGCCTTGTGCTTCAGCAATTGCGGCACCGCGACCGCGAGCGAAAACGTCACCAGCGCCAGATAAAGCCCACCCAAACGGAGCGCCGGCAGCCCGACCGCATAGCCCACCATGCCGCATATGGCCGCCGCAAAAGGCAGTGTCGCGTAAAAGGACCAATCCGCCTGCGCCATCAGGATGGAAGTGACATAAGCGCCAATCGCGAAAAACGCGCCGTGGCCCAAAGATATCTGCCCATTATAGCCCGTGACGATGTTAAGCCCGAGCACGGCGAGCGCCATGATCACCGCCATGGTCAATTGGAATAGATGAAAGCTTTCCAGCACCCAAAGCGGTGCGAGTGCTGCCGCAAGGCCGAGCACCACAAGAAGAAGGCGTGCGGGTGACAGGTTCATGCCGCTAGACCCGCGTGAACACGACACGGCCGAAAAGGCCAGAAGGCTTCAGCACCAGCACACCGATGATGATCACCAGCGCCACTGTCAGCTTAAGATCCGTACCGACGATATAAGCGCCTGCCAGGTTTTCCAGCACACCCACCAGAAAGCCACCCATCACGGCGCCGGGGGGATTGTCTATCCCGCCCAACAGCGCGCCCGCAAAGGCATAAAGCAGAATGCCCAGCATCATATTCGGATCAAGAAACACAATGGGTGCCACCATCATGCCAGCGACCGACCCAATCGCCGCCGCCAGGCCCCAGCCAAGCGCCAGCATCACATCCACACGAATGCCAACGAGCCTCGCGGAACGCGGGTTATAGGCCGCCGCGCGCATGGCAAGGCCAAGCGATGTCTTGGTGAAAAACAAATAGACCAGGATCAGCACCGCGAGTGTCACACCAACACTGCCAAGCTGATGCGACGATAAAAGCCCACCCAGCATCGGCCCGCCCCCTTCAAAGGGTGAGGGAAATACCTTGGTCGTATAGCCAAAGACCCAGCCGGTCAGATTGCCGATAATCAGCA
>JBIIGZ010000122.1:0-10421 GCA_044236185.1 Roseomonas sp.
CGCCACCATGGGCCTGCCTGATCTTGGCATGATCACGGTGGATGACGTGTCCTGGCATGTGCGCCAGGTGGTGCGCGCTTCTGCCCTGCCGGTGCTGGTGGATGGGGATACGGGCTATGGTGAGGCGCTGAACGTCATGCACATGGTGCGCTGCTTTGAAGAAGCGGGTGCGGGTGCGGTGCATCTGGAAGACCAGTTGCTGCCCAAGAAATGCGGCCATTTGAATGACAAGAAACTGGCCCCGGTGGATGAAATGGCGGCCAAGGTGGCGGCTGCGCGCAAGGCTCGGCGCAACCTTGTCATCATCGCGCGCACTGATGCGGTGGCGAATGAAGGCATGGATGCAGCTGTTGGCCGCGCCAAGCGCTACCTGGAAGCGGGCGCCGATGCGATCTTCCCCGAAGCCTTGACCACGGCTGAGATGTTCCGCGAATTCGCAGCCCGCATGCCGGGCGTGAAGCTTTTGGCGAATATGACTGAATTTGGCCGCACGCCGTTTTTCACGGCCACTGAATTCCAGCAGATGGGCTATGCTATGGTGATCTGGCCCGTGAGCCATTTGCGCATCGCGGCCCGCGCGATGGAAGATTTATACAGCGCAATCAAGACCGATGGCGGCACGCATAATATGGTCGGGCGCATGCAAACCCGCGTGGCGCTTTATGAAACGATTGGGTATCATGCCTATGAATCGCTAGATGCCAGTCTGGTGCGCACCATTGTGCCGGAAGGCATGCCGCAGAATTGAGCAGCCTTGGTGCGGAGTGGCTGGGAAGTTAGATCAGGTTTTGAAGCAAAAGATTGGCAAGGGAAAAAGTGATGCCCCAAAGCTTTCGTGAGGCCTTTGAAGCGCAGGCGGATCGGGTCACTGACAAGTGGGATAGTTACCTTGCCATTTATGATCGGGCCTTCGCGGCTTATCGAGACCGCGATGTTTCCCTGCTCGAAATCGGTATTCAGAATGGTGGCTCGCTTGAGGTGCATGCACGGTATTTTGCAAACCACAAGCTGATCCTAGGCTGTGATATTCATCCGCGCTGTGGCGCGTTGAGTTATCCGGGGAATGACAGGATCAAGGTCGTGGTCGGCGATGCCAATGCCGCCGAAACGCGTGCCAGGATCGCTTCCCTGAATGCCGATTTTGATATCATCATTGATGATGGTTCCCATAAGTCGAACGATATCATTCTCTCGTTTCTCTATTTTTTCCCGAAACTGAAGCCGGGTGGGATTTTTGTGATTGAGGATCTGCACGCGAGCTATTGGCAAGCTTACGATGGGGGGCTGTTTCACCCCACCTCAGCCATGGGTTTCCTGAAGGATCTGGCTGACTTGCCGAACCGGGAACATTGGGGGCTTGCGCTGACGCCACAGGAATACCTTGCTGTGCGGCACGCGAAATATGCCCAAGTCATCAATGGCTGTGATCTCTCTGGGATTTATTCAGTGCAGTTTTTCAATTCGGTATGTGTCATTGAAAAGCACGCCACCGATCAGACAATCAGTTTGGGCCAAAGGCGCATACGCGGCACACGCGCTGATGTTTGGCCTGGCGCCTTGCAAATGGATGGAACGCGTTCCATCCCGCCGGACCAGTCCAGCAGCAGATGGTCCAGACCCGGGTAAGGTGACTGTCTGGCGCCACCATGCCAGGCCGTGCTTACCCCCCGCGCCCGGAAAAGGCATTGAAGGTTTGCAGCGTGTAGGTGTCCTTCACGCCGGGCACGCTTTGGATGGTTTCCACCACGAAAAGCCCGATATCGCGCCCTGCTTCCAGATAGAATTTTCCGAGCAGATCATATTGGCCGGAAATGGAATGCATTTCCGAAAGCTCCGGGATGCCATCGGCCATTTCGCGCGCCACGCGATAGGCTTGGCCCATTTCGCATTTGATCATGATGAATACGGCGCGCATGGCAATTGCCCCCCTGAACCGAAAGCATGGTAACGCGGAACCCGCCCGGCGTGAAACGTGAAGCCTTGGCAGGCTGGGTTAATTTGCAAAGCGAATGGCATTATGACTAAGTTTTAGGCGAAAAATCGCCCAAAAGCCGGTCGGGTGCCCTCTTCAGTCGGCATGAGGCTTGCTTAACAAGGACCATGGTTTTGCCCCCTCCTGCCCCAGATCGCGGCGGCGCCGCCCAGCCTCTGCTCGAAACCCGAGGCCTCGTGAAGCATTTCCCCATCCGGGGTGGCCTGTTCGGCCGCCAGATGGGGGAGGTTCGCGCGGTGGATGGTGTCTCCCTCAGCGTCCGAAAAGGTGAAACCTTGGGCATTGTGGGCGAAAGCGGCTGCGGCAAATCCACCACCGCCCGCCTGCTGATGCGCCTGCTCGACCCCGGCGCGGGGGAGATGATCTTTGACGGAGAGGCCGTGGGGCGGGATGATCTGGCCGGCGGCATATCGCTGAAAGAGTATCGTCGACAGGTGCAGATGGTGTTCCAGGATTCCTATGCCTCCTTGAACCCCCGCCTGCCAATTGAAGATAGCATTGCCTTCGCGCCCGAAGTGCATGGCGTGCCGGCGGCGGAAGCGCGCGAAAGGGCGCGGGAATTGCTCGCGGCCGTGGGTCTGGCGCCCGCGCAATTCGCTAGGCGCTACCCGCATGAATTATCCGGCGGTCAGCGCCAGCGGGTGAATATCGCCCGCGCGCTGGCACTCCGCCCGCGTTTGGTCATTCTGGATGAGCCGGTGTCGGCGCTTGATAAAAGCGTCGAGGCGCAGGTCCTTAACCTGCTCGTGGACCTCAAGGAAAGCTTTGGCCTGACCTATGTCTTCATCAGCCATGACCTGAATGTGGTGCAATATATCAGCGACCGCGTGCTGGTGATGTATCTGGGCCAGGTGGCTGAAGAAGGCCCGGTGGATGAGATCTATGCCCGCCCGGCGCATCCCTATACCCGTGCGCTTTTGGCATCGCGGCCTTCCATGGACCCGGCCCAGCGCCGCACTGAACCGCCGCTGACGGGCGATCCGCCCAATCCGGTGAACCCGCCTTCCGGCTGCCGCTTCCGCACCCGCTGCCCCTTTGCCGAGGCGGTGTGTGCCGACATCCCACCCATCGCCGCCACCCTTAGTCCTGGCCATACCGCCGCCTGCCACATGGCCCTGCCCGGCAGCGGCCACAGCAAGGCCGGGGGGATCGCGGCATGAGCGCTGCTTTGAAACCTGCCAATGAGGCACCGCTGATCCGACTGCGTGACCTGCATGTGAAGTTTGAATCGCGTGATCGCACGGTGCATGCGGTGAATGGCGTTGATCTGGACCTCGCGGCTGGCGAGGTGCTGTGCATTCTGGGCGAGTCAGGTTCGGGGAAATCCGTCACGCTGCGGGCGCTGATGAAGCTTTTGCCGAAAACCGCGAAAGTCACCGGTGAGATTGAGGTTGCCGGGCGCGATGTGCAGGCCATGAGTGAAAGCCAGCTGGCTGATTTCCGCGGCGGCGATGTGGCGATGATCTTCCAGGAGCCCATGACAGCGCTCGATCCGGTTTTCACCATCGGTCGGCAGATCGCCGAGACCGTGCAGCGCCATGAAGGCGCTAGCCGCAGCACCGCCGATGCCAGGGCCTTGGAATTGCTGGAATTGGTGCAAATCCCCTCGGCCAAGCGGCGGCTTTCGGCCTATCCTCATGAATTATCCGGGGGCTTGCGTCAGCGCGCCATGATTGCGGTGGCGCTGGCTTGCCGGCCCAAGCTGCTGCTGGCGGATGAGCCGACCACGGCCTTGGATGCAACGGTGCAAATCCAGGTGCTGCTGCTGCTGAGATCCTTGCAGGAACAGCTTGGCATGGGGGTGGTGTTTGTGACCCATGACCTTGGCGTTGCTGGGGAAATCGCTGACCGGGTGGCGGTGATGTATGCCGGCAAGGTGGTGGAAGAAGGCCCGGTTGGCGCGCTGATGGCCGGCCCCCTGCACCCCTATGCGAAGGGCCTGTTGGGGGCGACGGTCCATGCCGGCATGCGCGGCAAGCGGCTCACCACCATTCCCGGCGCGCCGCCGATGCTGGATAAGGTGCCAACGGGCTGCGCCTTTGCGCCGCGCTGTGCCGAGGTGATTGAGGGCTGCCAAGCCGGGGTGCCACCCTTGCGCGAAATCGTTCCGGGGCGGCAAGCGCGCTGCATCAGGGTGGCGCCGGGTGAGGCTGCCCCCCATATCTAAAAAAAGTGAAACTTGCCGCGGCCCGCATGGCGCGGCAGAAGGCTTTTCGAGCCTGGTGATCTCGCCATGCTCTTTCCCGCGGTCCGGGGCCGCTGATGCGGTCGCGTCCTGCCATGGTGCCGATCCTGCGGGGCGGCTTGGGTTGGAATGATATGCGCACGATTACGCAGCTAGGTCTTTTGGCCCTGATCGCCGGCGCTGGCGCGGCTTGGCATTTCAAGGGCGAGGAATACGGCTTGCCTGCCCCACTCGCCCTGGTGGGCTTGCAACCAAGTGCGGGTCAGGCACCTGTGCGGGGAGGCCCCGGCGGCCCCGTTGGCGTTGTGGTGCAGCCGGTGCGCACTGGCCTGGTGGTGGATAAGGTCGAAAGTGTTGGCACGGTGCGTGCGCGCGAAGCGGTGACCATCACCGGCAAGATCGTTGGCATGGTCACGCATATTCGCTTTACCGAAGGCCAGAAGGTGCAGGCGGGCGAAACCCTGGTGGAGCTTGATTCCGGCGCGGTTTCAGCGGAACTGGATCAGGCGCGCGCGCTATTGGATGACGCACGCAACCAATTGCAGCGCGCCCGTGGTTTGCAGGCTGGCCAGACCATTGCGGCGCAGCGGCTGGATACGCTGGAAGCGGTGGCGCGCCAGGCGGAAGGCCGTGTGCGGCAATCCGAAGCGAAGCTTGAGGAATTGCGCGTGACCGCGCCCTTCAGCGGGCGTGTTGGTTTGCGGCAAGTAAGCCTTGGCGCGCTGATCCAACCCGGAACGGCGATCACGACCTTGGATGATGTGTCGCGTGTGCGCGTGGAGTTTTCTGTCCCTGAAGTCTATCTGGCGCGGGTGCAGTTGGGGCGCCAAGTCACCGCGCGCAGCACCGCCTATGGTGAGCGCCGCTTCAGGGGGCAGGTCGCGATCATTGATACGCGGATTGACCCCGCAACCCGCAGCGTGCGCGTGATCAGCGAATTCGACAATGCGGATGAGGCGCTCCGCCCCGGCCTGTTCCTGAATGTGGAAATGGTGCTGGAGGAACGCCCGACCGCCTTGCTGATTCCGGAAGAAGCGATTGACCCGGTGGGCGACCGCGCCTTTGTCTATGTGATCCGCGAAGGCCGCGCGAAGCGCCAGGAGGTGAAGCTTGGGCTTCGCCTGCCCGGCGAAGTGGAAATCCGCGAAGGGGTCGCTGCGGGTGAAGCAGTTGTGGTGCGCGGCATTCAACGCTTGCGGCCGGATGCGCCGGTGCGCATCATTGAAACCATCACGCGTCCGACAAGCTGAGCAGGGCTGAACCCATGGTCCTTTCCGATATCTCGATCAAGCGGCCGGTTTTCGCGACCGTGATCAGCCTGATGCTGATCGTGCTTGGCATTGCTGCGCTTTATAAAATGCCGATCCGGGAATACCCGAAGATTGACCCGCCGATCATTCAGGTCATTACCACCTATCGCGGTGCCTCGGCGCCCGTGGTGGATAATCAGATCACGGAAATCCTGGAAGGTGCTGTCGCGGGGATTGAGGGCATCAAATCCATCCAATCCCAATCGCGCGATGAACGCAGCCAGATCACCTTGGAATTCCGCCTGACGCGTGATGTTGATAGTGCGGCCAATGATGTGCGTGACCGCGTGGCGCGCGCGCTGGCACGCCTGCCCGATCAGGCGGATACGCCGATTGTGCAAAAGGTGGATGGCGATAGCCGGCCGATTTTGTGGATCGCGCTCAATTCCGAAACGCTTTCTCCCTTGGACCTCACTGATATCGCGCGCCGGCGCATTGTTGACCGGTTGGCGATTGTGGAAGGTGTCGCGCAGGTTCTGGTGCTGGGTGAACGGCGCTTTTCCATGCGCATCTGGCTGGATCGGCAAGCGCTCGCTGCGCGTGGGCTGACGGTGCAGGATGTGGAAGACGCGATCCGGCGCGAGAATGTTGAATTGCCCGGTGGGCGGCTTGAAAGTTCAGCCCGCGAATTGACGGTGCGCACCGATACGCGCATGAGCTCGCCCGAGCAGTTCCGGCAAGTGGTGGTGGCGCGCGGCAGCGGTGGTGCGCAGGTATTGCTGGGCGAAGTGGCGCGGGTTGAGATTGGCGCTGAAGATACGCGCGGCGGCTATCGCATCAATGGCCGGCCTTCCATTGGCCTTGGTATTCTGCGTCAATCCACCGCCAATACGCTGGCGGTGGCCGATGGTGTGAAGGCGGAGCTGGAACGCATCAAACCGACCCTGCCGCCTGGCGTGGATGCGACCATTGGCTATGATGAAAGCCTTTTCATCGCGCAGTCCATCTATGAGGTGGAACATGCGCTGATGATCGCGCTGGCGCTGGTGGTGGGCGTGATCTTCCTGTTCCTGCGTTCGGTGCGCGCGACCATCATTCCCGCCGTTGCCATTCCGGTTTCAATCATCGCTTCCTTCATTCCGATGGCGGTATTCGGTTTTTCCGTAAATGTGCTCACGCTGCTTGGCTTGGTGCTGGCGATTGGCCTTGTTGTGGATGATGCCATTGTGGTGTTGGAAAACATCCATCGGCGGATAGAGCTTGGCGAAGACCCTTTGCTCGCTTCCTTGCTCGGCTCACGCGAAATTGCCTTCGCGGTTATTGCGACAACCCTGGTGCTCGTTTCGGTCTTTCTGCCGCTATCCTTCATGGGAGGCAATACGGGCAGGCTATTTACGGAATTCGGCATAGCCCTTGCGGCATCGGTCTTATTCTCAGGACTGATTGCGCTGACACTCACGCCCATGATGTGTTCCAAACTGCTCCGCGCGCATGAGGGTGAGGGGCTTTTGGTCCGTATGACGGAGCCCTTCTTCGTTGCGATGAACGAAGCCTTGCGCTGGACCTTGGATAAGGCGCTCCGCGCGCCCCTGTTGGTGATGGGCGCATCGGCGGCCATGTCGCTATTTGCCGTGGTGCTGTTCAATGCGCTGCCCAAGGAATTCGCCCCCACTGAAGATCGCGGCGTGGTCATTATCCCAACCACGGGGCCGGAAGGCGCTTCCTTCCCCTATACGGTTGAGCATGTGATCCGGCTGGAGAATCTGCTGCAACGCTATCTGGATAGTGGTGAGGCCTTCGCAGTCTTCGCAACCGTGGGTGGCTTCCAGCGCCCGGCCGTTGGCAATATCGCCAATGTTTTTGTGCGGCTGGCCCCCTGGAGCGAGCGTGAGCGCAAGCAGCAGGCCATCGCCGCAGAAATCTTCCCACTGGTGGCGGGCATTCCAGGCATTCGCGGTTTTGCGCTGAACCCGCCATCACTCGGCCAGCGCGGCTTCCAGCCGCCGGTGCAATTCGTGATTGGCGGGCCGGATTACGATACGCTGATCGCCTGGCGTGATGTGTTTCTTGAAAAGGCGCGGACCAATCCGCGCTTGCTCAACCTTGACCATAATTTCAAGGAAACCAAACCGGAACTGCGCGTGGATATTGATCGGCGCAAGGCCGCCGATCTTGGCATTTCCATCGCTGCCGTGGGTCGCACCATTGAAACCATGATGGGTTCACGGGAAGTCACCACCTATGTTGTGGGCGGGCAGGAATACAAGGTGCTGTTGCAGGCGCCCGAATCAGCGCGGCTTTCGCCCTATGATCTGCAAAATGTCTTCGTTCGCACGGGAAGCGGTGGGCTGGTGCCGCTTTCCAATGTGGTGACGCTGTCCGAACGTGCCCGGGCAACAACCCTCACGCGGCAGGATCGCGTGCGGGCCATTACCATCACGGCCTCTCTCGCGCCCGGCTATTCACTGGGTGAGGCCTTGGATTTCCTTGACCGCACCGCGCGCGAAGTGCTGCCGCAGGAAGCGCGCATTTCCTATCTGGGCCAGAGCCTGGAATTCCGCGAAAGCTCCGGCGCGCTTTACGTGACCTTTGCGCTGGCGCTGCTGGTGGTGTTCCTGGTGCTGGCGGCGCAGTTTGAAAGCTTCATACACCCCTTTGTCATTTTGCTGTCCACGCCCTTGGCCGTGACCGGCGGGCTATTGGCGCTTTGGCTTTCCGGACAATCACTGAATGTCTTCAGCCAGATTGGCATGGTCTTGCTGATCGGCCTGATGGCGAAGAACGGCATTCTGGTGGTGGAATTCGCCAATCAATTGCGTGATCGCGGCATGAGCATCCGCGATGCCGTGCTGGAAGCCTCTGTCGTGCGGCTGCGCCCGATCCTGATGACCTCCATCGCGACCGTTTTGGGTGCTGCGCCATTGGCCCTGGCAACAGGTGCGGGGGCAGAAAGCCGTCAGGCGCTTGGGGTGGTGATCATGGGTGGCATTACGCTTTCCACCATCGTGACGCTTTACGCCGTGCCGGCGCTGTATTTGCTGCTGGCGCCCTATACCAAGCCTATCGGTGCCATTGCTGCCAAGCTTGCGGATTTGGAAAAGCGCCCCGCCGCCAACCACGGCCATCAGGCGGCGGAATAACGCCCCCACCTTGGCTCAGGGTGATTTCACGCACTGGATTTATCGGCTAGAGCGTTTCCCGTTCGCATTGGTTCACCGGAAACGCTCTAGACCTCTGTTTGGTCGCATTTTCCGGAGAGCCAAGTGATTTCACTTGGCTTGAAAATGCTCTAGCTTCCCCATGATTTCGAAACATTGGGGAAGCGGTTATGGCGGAAGCGAAAACAGGGCGAACGGGCGGCAAGCTTTTGGCTGATGCGCTGGTGGCGCAGGGCGTCACCCACGCGTTTTGCGTGCCGGGCGAGAGCTATCTCGATCTGCTGGATGGCCTTTATTCCGTGCGCAATAGGCTGCAGCTGGTGACCTGCCGCTTTGAAGCCGGTGCCATCCATATGGCGGAAGCCTATGGCAAGCTCACCGGCAAGCCCGGTGTGGCCATTGTCACGCGCGGCCCGGGCGCCTGCCATGCCGCGATTGGCGTGCATGTCGCGCAGCAGGATTCAACGCCGCTGGTGCTGCTGGTCGGCCAAATTCCGGTGGAGGAGACAGACCGCGAAACCTTCCAGGAAGTTGATTATCGCCGCATGTTCAGCCCCATCGCGAAATGGGTGACGCAGATTGATGATGAAAAGCGCATCCCCGAATTGATGGCGCATGCCTTTGATGTCGCGGTGTCTGGCCGCCCCGGCCCGGTGGTGATTGCGATCAGTGAGGAAATGCAAAAGCGCATGGCCAACGTACCGGATATTGGCCCCGCCAATGTGTTGCCGCCGCACCCGGCCCCTGATGCCGTTTCGCGCATGATGGCGATGCTGGGCAAGGCCAAGCGTCCGCTCGCGGTGCTGGGTGGCTCACGCTGGTCGGATCAGGGCAAGGCCGATATCCGCGACTTCCTGCTGGCCAATGATTTGCCGGTGGCGGTTGGCTTCCGCCGTCAGGGAATTTTCGACGGTAATTCGGAAAATTATGTGGGTGATCTTGGCGTCGGCGCCGATCCGGGCCTTGTGGCACACGCCAAGGATGCGGATTTGATCATCGCCATCGGCTCACGCCTTGGGGAGACTTTCAGCCAGGGCTATACGCTATTGGATATGGCGGGGGCGACGCCGATTGTGCATGTCTATCCCGAGCAATCTGAAATCGGGCGTGTCTATCGCCCCGCACTTGGCATCACCGCGGACCTCAATGCCTTTGCCGCAGCTGCCAAGGCGGCTGCGCCCATCAAGAAACCCGCCTGGGCTGGCTGGACGCGGGATTTGCGCGCCACGCGCATGAAGCAGGCGGCAGCACCCAATTACGAAGGGCCGCTCAACCTCGCGAAAGCCTTGCAGGATTTGGAAAAGGCGCTGCCGGCCAATACGATCTACACGACGGATGCCGGCAATTTCGCCACCTGGCCGACGCGCTTTATGCATGTGGGCGCAGGGCAGGATTTCCTTGGCCCCACCAATGGTGCCATGGGTTATGCGGTGCCATCCGCGATTGGTGCGAAAATTGTGCATCCGGACCGGACAGTGATTGGCTTTGTCGGCGATGGCGGGTTCTTGATGACGGGGCAGGAGATCGCGACCGCTTTCCATCATTCCGTCAATCCCATCATTCTGGTCTTCAATAACCAGATGTATGGCACCATCCGCATGTATCAGGAACGTACCTATCCGCATCGTGTCTCCGGCACTGCGCTCACCAATCCGGATTTCGCGCGCTTCATTGAAGCCTTTGGCGGCCATGGTGAGGTGGTGGAAAAGACCGAGGAGTTGGTGCCGGCAGTCCAGCGCGCACTCGCTTCCGGCAAGCCCGCGATTGTGGAAATCCGCATGAATCCGGAACAGGTGACCAATCGCGCGACCATTGCGGATTTGCGCGCGCAATCC
>JBIIGZ010000123.1:0-10407 GCA_044236185.1 Roseomonas sp.
CGCCCCGGCCCGGCGACGGCACCCCAACAAAGGGATCGGCTGGGCCGCCCCGGCGTTGCACGGCAGCCAGCGGCAGGGCCGTTGCCGCCAAAGCGGCCTGACCACCACTACCCGAAGCCGCCGCGCGGAAGCGTCGCAAATCAGGCCGTGCCAGGATCGCCACCGGCAGGGGGGCGGGCTGCACCTGGCCAATGCCCGGCGCGGCAGCAAGCAAAATTCCCGTCCCCGGCACAATGCGGCCCGTACCGAAAAGATTATTCATGCTGAAGGCACAGGATACCGCATTGCCTTCCCGGTCCAACGTGATCAGCGAAGCCCCCGCACCCGCCCCAGCCGCGCCATCCGCCGGCGCCTGCCCGGCCATCGCCGTTTGCAGCGCGCCCGCCATGCCTGCGGAAACTTCCGTGCTCAGCAGCACCAGATCAGACCCAAGCGCCGAGCGCGCCGCGCCGCCAACACGCACGCGTGTGGTACGAAGTTCGGCTTCGGTCAGCCCACCACCGGACATGATGGAACCTTCCACCAGCCGTTCCGCCAGATTGCCCTGATAGAGATCGCCAATGCCAAGCGGCGCGGCGCGGAGTTGTGCTAGCGTCGCGCTCAAATCCGGCTGGGAAATGCGGTCATCAAGCCTCAGCACACCGCCGCCGGGGCGGGCAAAAACCTGCCTTGCGCTGGGGTCGGCCAAAAGGGGGCCCGCCACCACGGCCAGATCATCGGCCAGGGTGCGGCTGATTTCGGTGCCCAGACGCGCCAATTCCTCGGCGGGGCGAATCAGATCCTCGATCTTGAAGCGCCCGGCATTGAGATGCAGCGCGAAAAGCCCGCGCGCCATGGCGGGCAAAGCGGCTGGACGGTCAGTGCCCGCGGGGATTTCGGTCCGCGCGCCGGCAGGGAAGATGATGGCGCGTGCCGAACCGCGCTGCGCATCCAGCGCCACACAAGCCCCGCCGCCGCCAAGCCCAGCGCGGGAAGGCAGCGTCACCGCCATGGTAAAGGCGCCGGCCACCGCGGCATCCACCGCCGAGCCACCACCTGAGAGGATATCGCGCGCCACAATCGCCGCGCGGGGCTCATCCGCAGCCACACCGCCCAGGAAGCCCGAGACATGCCCCGGCGTGCCAAAGGGGATGCTCGACCGGCCCGTGACGGCATCAACCGTGCGGTCCACGGTGGATCCCACCGTCTGGCAAGCCGCCAGAACCAGGCCGAGCCCCAAGCCGAGCAAACCCCGCCCCAGTTTCATCCTGCCGCCATGCTGCATCATGCCGATATTCTTCCTGACTGGCCGCGCCAGTGGGCGCGTCACGGATAGGGATTAGCATAGAAGCGGCCGAGTCCAAGGGCGGGGGTAAAGAATCGCTTCTTGCCTCATGGCGCGGGGCAGGCTTGGTTAAGCGTCAACGCCACGCCGGGGACCCCGCCATTATGCAAAGACGCTTGCTGCTTTCCGCCCTTGCCGTAACCTTGGCCGGGCCTGCCTTGGCCCAGGGCTTCACGGAAGCGCAGCGCGCTGAGATTCTCGCCATTCTGCGCGATGCGCTACGCCGCGACCCGACCCTGCTGCGTGAGGGCCTCGCCGCGCTGCAAGCAGCCGAGGATTTTGAACGCAACGCCACCCAAGCCAGCGCCATCCGCGCGCATGAAGCAGCACTTTTGAGGAACCCCGCCGACCCTGTGCGCGGCAATCCGCGCGGTGATGTCACGATTGTGGAATTCTTTGATGCGCGCTGCCCCTTCTGCAAAAGGCTAGCTGGCGAAATGGCCGAATTGCTGCGCAAGGATCGCAATATCCGCGTTGTGATGAAGGATTTACCGGTGCTGGGTCCCGCTTCCGTTATGGCCGCCCGCGCGTTGCTGGCCGCGCAACGCCAGGGCAAATACAATGAATTTTATGATCGGCTGATGGCGCTGCGGGGCGAACCCACCGAAGCCGCGATGCGCGCCGAGGCTGAGCGGATCGGCATGGATATCGCGCGCTGGCAGCGCGATATGCTCGATCCTGCCTTGCAGCAGCGCATTGATACCAACATGGAATTGGCCCGCGCGCTGCGCATTGAAGGCACGCCCGCCTTGATCATTGGCGATGCCTTCATCCCGGGCGCGGTGCCACTGGCTGATCTGGAACGCGCGGTCGCTGAAGTGCGCCGCGCGCGGAGATGATTGGCTAAATTACGGCGCGGTGAAACCCGCCTTCTTGTGGCTACCATCGCAATAGGGCGCCTTGGCGGTCTGGCCGCAGCGGCAGAAGGAAGCCTGCGGGGTGCGGTCAATTTCCTCGCCAGCGGCGTTCTGCACAATCATGGGGCCGGAAGCGCGGACTGACCCATTGGGCTGCGGGTCAAGGTTCACCGGGCCGGTCACGCCAGAAATATCGCGGCCTTCGCGCTTGGCTGGCGCGCCGGTCAGCGGAATCCCAGCCGCCTTGTGGCTGCCATCGCACCAGGGGCCGTTTTTGGTCGCACCGCAGCGGCACAGCCAGGCCTCGCCGCCTTCAATCGGTTCGCCCTTCAGGGTGATTTCGCCCTTAAGATGAAGCGGGCCGCCGTCGCGTGTGGTGATGATGGTCGCGGTCATGATGCGTGTCTCCATTCAATGAGTAGTCGGGAATGTGGTGCCTTAGGCCGCGCCTGACCAGCCCGCCCCGGGATCAATCGGGAAAACCGGGCGCGGCAGGCGCTTCCAGGGGAAATTGACCAGAATTGGGCTCGTCAGGCCCGGCACATCCACTTCCAGAATGCGCTCATCGGGGAAAAATTCATCAAAGCCCGCGCGAAAATGCCCTCGAGACTTTACCACCACCACGCGCGCGGCGGCGATATCCACCCCGAACATCTCCATCATGCGCGGTTCATGGCATTGGCGCCTGAGGCTTGCCACCACAACGCGGATGCCGCTGCCTTCAAGCTCCAAAAGCGCCGCTTGGCCAAGGTCAAAAGCGCGCCCGGCCATGGTGCCGCGCCGGCCCACCCCCTTGCCATCGGATAGTTTCAGAATGCGGGCGGGGGCAGCGAAGGTCGCGGAAAACTCGCTCGGATTGCGATTGAAGGTGGCGGTGAAGCGCGCCCCCTCCCCCAGCCTATGTGCTTCCGCGGCCAGATCAGGATCAACGAAATTGGCGAGCACGACGCCCGCCACACCCGCTTCATGCAAGGCGCGCAGCACATAGGCTGTATTGCCGCGCCCACCACCGCCGGGATTATCGGCAACATCGGCAATCAGCACGGGGTCAGCGCCTTCACCCGCCGCTTTGGCGCGTGCCGTCACATCTGCCAGCGACATCAGCTTCGCCACATAGCGCTGCCGATCCGCCCAGGTGGCGCGCGCGATCTCAAGCGCTGCCGCATCCGCCAAAGCCTGATCTCCGCCGCGGGTCGTAACAGTCACGGTCATGCCGCATTTGGGCAGATCGGAGAAAACAAAACCACCGCAGATAGAAGCATTGGCAATGCGCGGATCACGCGCCATCAGCGCCTCACATTCTACCATACGATCCGCATAGGGGCCGCGCGCGGTCAGCAGGCTGACTGATGGCGGCGTGATGGGCAAACGTACAAAGCCGCGCGCGAAGCGCTCACCGCGCAGGGCTTCGCGCAGTAAATCAGCGGCATCAGCGGCCCGTTCGCGCATATCCACATGCGGGTTGGTGCGATAGCCGATAAAGGCATCAACCGCGCCGATCAGTTTTTCGCTGATATTGCAGTGCAGATCATGGGTGCAAAGGATGGGTACGGCAGGCCCAACAATGGCGCGCACCATCGCCGCCATGGTGCCATCGCTATCCTCATCACCGGTTGCGCTGCTCGCGCCATGATTGGCGATATAGACGCCATCCAAGGGCAAAGCCGCCGCCAGACCCACGCGCATTTCGTCAAACGAATCATTCAGCAAATTTTGATCAATGGGGCCCCCAGGCGGTGCCGCCATCACCAAAATCGGCACGGGCTCCCAAGGCCCGGTTTCATCCATACGCTTGTAGAAACCCGGAATTTCCGACGGCAAATGGCTGACCGGCTGACGGGCAAGGCGCGATATCGCCTGCCTCTTTTCCAGGCATTGCCGCGCGAAATCTTCCTTCACAGTGACCGGTGCAAAGGCATTAGCCTCCAGGTGAAGGCCCAGAATGGCAATGCGTGGTGCTTGCGGCTTTGGATGAACCATATCTGTAACATTCCCCAGGATAGACGTGTGGCGTGACTTGTATAAACTTGATCTCCAGAAAGATAATTGAGGGGAAGTTTGCTGGGCACGCAATCCACCAACACCGAGGCTGGGGAGAAGGCAGTTCCGCGATTTGCGGTGGAAATTGCCGTGCCCGATCTGCGCCCGTGGCTTGGCGGCAATTGCGGCATTCCGGGCGTTTGGTCCTTTACCGCCGCGGCACCTGGCCCGCATCTGGCGTTGGTCGCGCTGACCCATGGCAATGAAATCGCGGGCGCTGCCGTGCTGGCGGAGTTGCTCGGCGCTGGCCTTCGGCCTGAACGCGGGCGACTGAGTTTGGTCTTTGCCAATACCGAGGCCTTCCTGGCCTTTGATCCAGAAAACCCCACGGCTACACGCTATCTGGAAGAAGATCTGAACCGGCTTTGGGGAGAGGATCGGCTGCAAAGCCCGCGCGATTCGCGCGAAATGCGCCGGGTGCGGACCCTGTTGCCGGTCATTAAAAGCGTGGATGTGCTGGTGGATCTTCATTCCATGCTCTGGCCATCCGATCCACTGATCCTGGCCGCCGATACGGATCAAGCTATCCGGCTAGGCCAATCGCTCGGCACGCCGCGCGTCACGGTGGCTGATCCCGGGCATATCGCCGGGCGGCGCCTCGTGGATCATGCGCATTTCACCAAAGCGGACGGCAGCGCTGCCGCCGTGCTGGTGGAAGCGGGGCAGCATTGGGAAGCAGCGACCATCACGGCCATGGCAACCAGCGCGCGCCGTGTCCTTGGGCTTAACGGCATTACAGGCCCTGCCCCAGCGCCCTTGCCCGAGCCCCCACTCCTGGCGCGGGTGACGGAAACCGTCACCGCCACTTCGCACAACTTTATGTTCACGCGCGAATTTCGCGGCGGCGAAATCATCCCCGAAGCCGGCACCGTTATTGCCCAGGATGGCGCGCGGGAGATTCGCACACCGCATGATGATTGCCTCCTGGTCATGCCAACCCCGGTAGCGCCACGGGGACATACGGCGGTACGCCTCGCGCGGTTTCAGTCGGTCTGACATGGGCGCAGGGCTTGCGCGAAAGCCCAGGCCGCGCTTGCCTGCCCGCCTAATATGAATTTGGGGGAAACCAGATGGCTGCCTTGAACCTGATCACCTTTGCCGATTCGGCCGGAAGCCGCGCGGGCGTACTGCTTTCTGGCGGGCGCGTGCTTGATTTGGCGGTCGCGATGCCGCCGGCGCGCGATATGCTGGCCGTGATTGATGGCGGCGCGCCGATGCTGGCCGCGATCCGTGCGCTCGCCGCCGACCCGCCCGCCAAAGCGCTGCTGCCGCTGGCAAGCGTTGCGCTGCAAGCCCCTATTCCCAAGCCGCGCCGCAATGTATTTTGCGTGGGCCGCAATTACATGGACCATGTGGCGGAAGGCGATCGCACGCGCGGCATCACCAACAGCGAAGTGCCTAAATACCCGCAATTCTTCACCAAGGCGGCCGATTGCGTGATCGCCCCGGATGCGAAGGTGCCAACGCATGAAGGCGTGACCAAATGGCTCGACTACGAAGTTGAGCTGGTGGCGATTATCGGCACCGCCGGGCGCGATATTCCGAAGGAAAAGGCGCTTGAACACGTCTATGGCTGGACCATTGGCAATGATGTGACGGGGCGCGATTTGCAGCGCCGCCATGGCCAATGGTTCAAGGGCAAGTCGCTGGATCGTTCCTGCCCGCTCGGCCCGGTGATTGTGCCGGCGGCAGATCTGAGCGCCGCTGATCTCGCGATTGGTCTCAAGATCAATGGCGAACAGCGGCAATCCAGCCGCACCAGCAAGATGATCTTCGATGTGCCGGAAATCATCCATCAGCTCTCATCCGGCTTCACCCTGCTGCCGGGCGATGTGATCATGACCGGCACGCCGGAAGGGGTTGGCTATGCCATGCAGCCGCCGCAGACGCTGAAGGCTGGCGATGTGATGGAATTGACGATTGAAGGCATCGGCACGCTGACCAATACCATAAGCGACTGATGAACCCGGAGCATTTCCAAGCCAAGCGGAAGCGCTTGGCGCCTCGGGAAATGCGACCAAAGCAGGAGCATTTCCAAGCCAAGCGGAAGCACTCGGCGACTCGGGAAATGCGACCAAACAAAATCTTAGTGTCTATTCGGTGAACGGCAGTGAACCGGACAGACACTAAGGAAATCTGCCTCAGCTTCGACAATGGGCCGGAGCCTGAGGCAACGCCGGGCGTGCTGGCGGTGCTGGCGCGCCGGCGCATCCCGGCGATGTTTTTCGTGATTGGTGAAAAGCTGCGTGATCCAAAGGCGCGCGCGCTGACGGAGCAGGCGCGGGCTGCCGGGCATGTCATCGGCAATCACACGCTGACACATGGCGCACCGCTTGGGCGGCGTAGCGCTGCCGAGGCTCTCCATGAAATCGCGGCAACCGATGCGCTACTCGGCGATCTCGCCGCGCCCGAGCGCTATTTCCGCCCGAATGGCGGTGGCGGCGCCCTGGGCGCGCATTTGCTGAATGGCGCGGCGGCGCGGCATTTGATGGCAACGCAGGCCACCATGGTGCTGTGGAATGCCGTGCCCGGCGATTTCCGCGATGCCGAGGGCTGGCCCGCCATGGCCCATGCGATGCTGAAGGCTGCCCGCGATCCAGTGATGCTCGTGCTGCATGATCTGCCCAATGGCGCCATGCGGCACCTAGATCGCTTTCTGGGAGAAGTTCAGGATCAGGGCTGCCAGTTCCGCAGTGACCCTCCGCCCGGCTGCGTACCGCTACGCTGCGGTGTGCCGGGGCCGGATTTCGCGCGCTATATCGTCGGCCCCTGAACGCGGCGCGCCGGCACACCCATCACCTTAGCGCCCGGTGGCACATCTTCGACGACCGCCGCCCCAGCACCGATCACCGCGCCCGCGCCAATGGTGATACCAGGGCGCACCACCGCGCCCGCGCCAAGTAAAGCACCCGCCCCAACGCTCACCCCACCGGCCAGCACCGCACCGGGGCCAATATGCGCGGCCTCACCCACCACGCAATCATGTTCCACAATCGCGCCGGTATTGATCAGCGCAAGCGGGCCGATCTCGGCATCCGGCCCGATCACGGCGCGGGCGAGGATGGCAGCGCCTTCCCCGATCATGGCGCCATGGCCGATCAGGGCAGCGGGGTGGATCAGGCTTGGCAGGGCAAAGCCGGCGGTGCGTAGCCTGCCAGCGCCAGACAGGCGCTGGGCGTTATCGCCGACCGCAGCATGGGCAAGCGTAACCCCCTGCCTGGCAAGCGCGGCAAGCTGGCTTTCATCGCCCAGCACCGGCAGGCCAAGCACCTGGTGGACCTTGGGTGCGGCATCCACAAACCCGGCAATGTCGTAGCCGCCAGCCGCCAGCAGCAGATCAGCCATGGCCTTGCCATGCCCCCCTGCACCCAAGAGGAGAATGCGCTTGCGTGTCACGGCGCGGCGCCGGGGCGGGGAAGCGCCGCCGCGCGGGGCGGCAGGGCGAGCCCACCCGGCGCCGCATTGGGTTGCGCCTCCTGGCCCGCAGCCCCCTCCCGCTTCGGCATGCCGCCGGCGTTTTCGATCACGCGCTGCACGCCGCCCGCGGCCTCGGCCGCTGCGGCAAAGGCGATATCGCCCCAATGTCGGTCCAAAAGCCCGGCCGGGATTTCATTCATTTGCAGCACGCGGCCCAGTTCCTGCCCATCGCGGCGGGAGATGATCCAAAGGATTTCCACCCTTTGCATGCCCCGCCCCACCGGCACGACATTGACGCGCCCATCAGCGGCAAAGCCCGCGCCATCCGCCACTTCCTGCGCCAGAATGCCGTAATCACCCAAGGAATCGCGCATGCGCGCCGTCAGGCTTTCATTGCCGTCACCGGGGGCGCCACGCACCGGCAGCAGATAGACCCTCGGCGGGCCGGCAGCGGTGAGCGCGGAAGGCGGCGAGGATTTGCGCGCCGCTTCCGCCCTCAGCAGCAAATCCGCCGCGCGGCGGGACGCATCATTGGCCACATCGGCAAACAGGGCAGCGCTGGGGCGAGCCCAGTCACGCGCCGGAATGGCGCTGCCCTCGGCCACCCCTTGCGGGGCGCCATCGGGGTCGAACAGGGCATAGCGGGGCACCACGCGGCTGCCTTCAAGGCGCATATCCATTGCCAGGCGCCAATCAAGCGGCAGGGGTGCATCAGCCACAGCCGGCACTTCACGCTTGAGCAGCGCTTCAGCGATGGCCTTGGCAAAGGCTTCCGATTCGGTGGCAGTGAGCATCGCAGCATCGGGTGGCGGGACCGCCAGGCGATAGGGGGGCGGCACCACCAGCCGACCGGCCATGCCGCCTGGATTGCCGCGAAAGGGTTGCGGCAGGTCGCCACAGGCCGCCAGCGCCAATAGCGCCAATCCCGCAAGGAAGCGCCGCTTCATAGCATGACACAGGTGGCAAGCAGCGTTAGGAAGCTGAGGACCAGGAACATCATGAGGTAGGGCATAGGCTTCTCATGCCATGGCCGGGCTCAGGCGGGAAGATCGGGGCTGATTTCCCCGGGGCGGTTTCTGTTCTAAGCAGGGTTTGGTTTCAATTTCCGCACTGGCTTTAGCTCCTCATGAACACTACCCCAGCAACGGCCGAAAAGGCCGCGCCGCGTTATGATTTCCACCGCGCCGAGCCGCGCTGGCAGCAGGCCTGGCAGGACCGCGCCTGTTTTGTGGTGCCCGATGTACCGCCGGCGGATGCCCGAAAATACTATGTGCTGGAAATGTTCCCCTACCCCAGCGGCAAAATCCATATGGGCCATGTGCGCAATTACACGCTGGGTGATGTGGTGGCGCGCTATAAACGCGCGCGCGGGCATTTGGTGATGCATCCCATGGGCTGGGACGCTTTTGGCCTGCCGGCGGAAAACGCGGCGCGCGAACGTGGCATCCACCCCGCCAAATGGACCTATGACAATATCGCCAATATGCGCGCGGAATTGCAGCGCATGGGGCTGTCGCTTGATTGGGCGCGCGAATTCGCGACCTGTGATGTGGAATATTACGGGCGGCAACAGAAATTGCTGCTGGATTTCTGGCGCGCGGGCCTGGTGGAGCGCAAGGAATCCTGGGTGAATTGGGACCCGGTGGATGGCACGGTGCTCGCCAATGAACAGGTGATTGATGGGCGCGGCTGGCGGTCTGGCGCTTTGGTTGAGAAGAAGCAGCTTAGCCAATGGTTCCTGAGCATCACGAAATTCGCGCCTGATCTGCTTGAAGCGCTTGGTGGGCTGGATCGCTGGCCGGAACGCGTGAAGCTGATGCAATCCAACTGGATTGGGCGGAGCGAAGGGGCGAAGGTTCGCTTCAAGCTGGCGGAAGCGGTGAGTGCCAGCCGTCCTGATGATCCGAGGGCTTTGCCCGAGGGGCTGAATCAGGCCGGCGCGCCGCAGGCGCATATCAACGAAGTTGAGGTTTTCACAACGCGCCCCGACACACTTTTCGGCATGTCATTCCTGGCGGTTGCTGCGGAGCATCCCTTGGCCGCCGCAGCTGGCGCGCGTGACACAAAAGCCGCCGAGTTCATTGCCGAATGCCGCCGCATGGGTACCTCGGAAGCCGCAATTGAACAGGCAGAAAAGCGCGGTTTTGATACGGGCTTTCGGGTCAAGCACCCCTTCAATGGGCGCGAATACCCAGTCTGGATCGCGAATTTCGTGCTGATGGAATATGGCACGGGTGCGATTTTCGGTTGCCCAGCGCATGATCAACGCGATCTGGATTTCGCGCGCAAATATGGGCTTTCCGTGACGCCCGTGGTGCTGCCACAGGGCGCGGATGCCGCCACTTTCAGCGTCGGCGATGTCGCGCATACCGAAGATGGGGTCGCGTATAATTCAGGCTTTCTCGATGGGCTTGGTGTTGCGGCAGCCAAGCGCCGCGTGATTGATGAATTGGAAAAGCTTGGTGCCGGTCAGGGCATTGTAAATTGGCGGCTCCGCGATTGGGGCGTTTCACGCCAGCGCTATTGGGGCTGCCCCATTCCCTTCATCCATTGCGATGATTGCGGCGTGGTGCCGGTGCCGGATGATCAATTGCCGGTGCGCCTGCCCGATGATGTGGATTTCGCCAAGCCTGGCAATCCGCTGGACAATCACCCAAGCTGGAAGCATGTGGCTTGCCCGAAATGCGCCAAGCCGGCGCGGCGGGAGACAGATACCTGCGACACTTTCGTTGATTCATCTTGGTATTACGCGCGCTTCTGCTCGCCGCG
>JBIIGZ010000269.1:0-3213 GCA_044236185.1 Roseomonas sp.
CAGCGTCGCGGTGGTGACCGCTTCAAGCGCGGTCTTCTGGGCGGGGGTCAGGGCCATGGCCAGTTCCTTGTCAAATCCTGGCGCTTCCATACAGCGCTTGCGCCATCGGGCAAGATGGGCAGCGTCAGGGGCGCGACCAACCAATCCGCCCAAGCGCGCCACAAGCCGCGCAATCGGGCTTCCAGGCGCCATGTTCTGCCCCGCAGGCATCGCAGCGCCAGCGCGGCGCGCCAGCGGCATTGGCGGCTTCACGCAGCCAGGCAGCCTCGGCCGCGCGGCCTTCGGCGCTATCGCCATGCTCGGCGCGTTCCAATTCCGCAAAAAGCAGAAAGGCGCGCCGATCCGCCGCGCCGCTGGCGAGCAAACCATCCAATTCACTGCGCGCCCGGCCCGTCAGCCCTGCCGCCAGCGCGACCCGCGCCATCAAGAGCCGCGCTTCGGGATGGGTTGGGTTGCGATGCGTCAGGTCTTCCACCGCCTTCACGCGGGCGAGTGGCGCCGGCACAGCCTCAACCCAAGCCGCGCCCAAATCAGGATGTGGCGCTGCATTCCAGGCGGCTTCCAAGACATTGCGCGCACGGCGCTGGCTGCCGGCGGCCATCAGCCGCGCGGCCTGCGCCAATGCCGCCGGGGCGAATTTCGCATCTGCCGCAACGGCCTGCTTTTCAAGCTCTGCCGCCTTGGCCGGATCGGGCTCGGCTGCTGCGGCCGCCAGGGCAAAGGCAGCGCGTGGCCCATCGGGTGGGGTCAAGGCCAAGGCCTCACGCCAATCCTGGGTGCGTTCTGCAAGCAGCCGGCGTTCTTCGCGCAGCCAGGCGGCACCGGGTTGGGCGGCCTCAGCCTCCCGCGCCAGGCGCTGGGCTTCGGGCCAATCTTCCCGCTGCATCGCCTGCCGCAGCAGCCCGCGCAGCCCAAGGAAGCGCGCCGAGGAATCTTCCGACAATTTCTTGAAAATCGCGCCAGCAGCGTCTTCCTTGCCGGCGAGTTTCTCGGCCTCCGCCGCCAGCAGCAGGGTTTGCGGCGTATCGCCCAAAAGCGCGCGGGCGCGCCGGGTTTCTTCCAGGGCGCGCGGCGCGGTGCCGGCACCAAGCGCAATCAGGGCGCGGGTGATGGCCGCATCACCATCCGCCCGGCGCCGGGCGGCACGGCGCAGCCCCATCCTGCCCGGCACAGCGCGCGACCAAGCCAGCAGACGAAGCCCGCCATGCAGCAGAATAAAGCCCAACGCCAAAATCGCCGCCGCCACCGGCACTGGCAGGCCCACCCAGAAATCACCCGCGCGGATTTCAACCGAACCGCCCAGCTTGAGCAGCCAAAGCGTGATGGCAGCGACAGCAATCAGTGCCGCCAGCAGCAAAAGCGCCTTGCGCATGGCGCGTCAGCCCCCGGCCAGGGTGATGATGGCGGCGCGGGCCGCGAGCAGCGCTTGCGCTTCCGCTTCCCAGGCGCCAAGCGCCGTGCGGGCAGCGGGTGGCAGGGGCGCGAGCCTTCCCAAAGCCCCCGGCAAATCGCCCGCTTCGAGCGCACGGCGTGCCGCTTCCAAAGCAGCCGCGGCCTCATCGCCCCAAATGATCGTCTCGCCGCGTCGGATGGTGATCAGCCCCGCAAGCCGGGCCGAGGCGCTTTCCAGAATGGACTGCCCCTCCCGCGCGGGTTCACTCGCCGCGCGGGCCGCGCGGGCAGCGTCTTCAAAGGCAAGGCGAAGCGCCGCTTCCGTGGGCGGGCTGGCCGAGGCGAAGCGGCTCAGTGCCGCTGGCGGATTGGCAAAGGGCGCGAGTGCCGGCCCCAACGCTTGCCCCGCATCCAGCCGCGCGCGCAGCGCCGCAATGGCCTGAACGCGATTGGTCCGCGCCTCAATCCCCGCGATGCGCCCCTGTGCCGCTTCAAGGGCCTGTATCCGGCCGCCAAGCGTGGATTCGGCACCGGCCAAGCGGCCTTCCAAAGCGGCACCCGCGGCGGCGATGCGCTCAGCCTCGGCCCTCTCGGCGGCTTCCAGGCGCGTAAGCAGGCTGCGCGCCAGGTCTTCGGTCCGGCGCAAAGCCTCGGCATCGGCGGCTTGCAGCCGGGCGGCAAGTGCATCCTGCCGTTCCGTCACGCGGTCCAGCCTTGTCGCGAGCGTCTCGGCCAGGGCGCGCGGGGTGAGGCCCGAGACATCCAAGCTTGGTGCCGGCCTGCCTTCCAACCCGGCAAGGCGGGCTTCCAGCGCCTCAAGCCGCTGGGTGATTGGCGCCAGATCGGGGGCGCCGATGGTGCGTGGCCTGGCTTCCAGCGCGGTGATGCGGGTTTCGAGCGGCGCCGCATTAAAGCCAGGGCGCGCTTCCAAGGCGGCAAGCCGCGCTTCCAGCGGGCCGAGATTGGGCAGGGGCGGCGCGCTTGGGCGCGGCGTCATCAGCAGCCAGCCAAGCGCCAAAACCAGCACTGCGCCGCCGGCAAAAAGCGGCAGCAAAAGCGGATCCAGGCGGCGTTTAGGGGCGGGGGAGGTATCGCTCATGAAGGGTTTTCTAGCACATCCGAAGCGCCAAGGCATGCCAACAAGGCTGCGTGATCCGGCCGGCTTGCGGTGCGGATTTGCCCCCAGGGGAGGGTGGATAATGCGGTGGCAATGCGCGGGCTGAGCGCGATGGCGATGATGTTCTGGGCGGCAATCTTCAACCCGGCATCACTCAGCAACCGCATCGCCTCTCTTGCTGAGCGGGGCGAGGTGAAAAGCGCGGCGTGGACGCGCCCTTCCAGAATGGCTTGGCGGGCTTGCTGCGGCAATTCGGCGCTGGGCCGCGCCGCATAAACCACGCGGCGGAGCACGCGAAACCCCTTGGCGCGCAACGCCTCTGCCAGATCAAGCGCATAGCCTTCCCCAACCGCGAGGCAGAGCGTGCCCGCTTCTGGCTTCAGTGTTGCGCCAATCAATGCCGCGAGCGCCTGCGCATCCCCTGCCGCGGCACGCACATCGGCAAAACCGCGTGTGCGGGCCTCGGCAGCGGTAGCTTCACCCACCGCAATCACGGGCAGCTTCGCCGGTGGCAGGGCGCGGGCGGCGGCGCGGCTGGTGATGATGATCGCCTGGGAATTTGCTGGCGCCTTGAAGGGCAGGGCGGTCAGGATCAGCGCGGGCGCCAGCACCGCATCCCAACCAAGTGCGGCAACCGCGCGCGCGGACTCCGCCGCGCCGGGTTCCGGGCGGGTGATTAGAACGGCGCGTGATGCGCGGGCGGC
>JBIIGZ010000124.1:0-10329 GCA_044236185.1 Roseomonas sp.
AAGCGGCGTGTCAGTCATGATGGTCCCGGGGGTGCGGGCGCGGAGTAGCGCCAGCGTTTTCAAAGGCGGAGATAAGGCAGCAGGGCCGGAAGTCAAACGTCCGCATTAGCGGGGGCGCGGCAAAAGCGGCGCCAAACGCCACATTGCCACAGCGCCCAGCAGCGGCCCGATGCCCAGCAGCGCAAAACCTGCCGACATGCCAAGCATTTCCATGGCCCGTGGCAGCGCCCAGATCGTCCCCGCCGTCAGCAAAAAGCCAAGCGAGGTCTGCACCGTCAGCATGGTGCCAACGTAATCCGGCGGCGAAAGGCTCACGATGCAGGCGGAAAACTGCGCGGAATCGGCGACAACCGTCAGCCCCCAGATAAAGGCAATCGTCAGCGCCAGGATGGGCCAGGCGCTGGCTGGCCCAATCAGCAAGGCGCAGGTGCCGGAAGCCAACATGCAAGCCCCCGCCACCTTGGCGCGGTTCCAGCGGTCCGCCGCCAGCCCCGCCAGGATGCAGCCCAAAGCCCCGGCGGCGACCACGGCGAAAACCCATGGCCCGATGGCCGGGCTTTCCAGCACGGCGGCCAGGAAAACCCCAATCCAGGCCCACATGGCATAGAGTTCCCACATATGGCCAAGATAACCCAGGTTAGCGAGGCGCAGCCCCTTATTGCGCCAGGCTTCCAGCATCTGCGCCGGGCGAAAGGGTGGCCGGGCACCAAGCAAAGGCCCTGGCTGAAACCCGAGGATCAATAGACCACCAAGCGCCGCCAGAACCCCCGCGCCCCCATAGGCCGCACGCCAATCCAAAACCCCAACCAGCGAGGGCAGCGCATGGGGGAGCGCGGAACCGAGCGTTACCGCGCCAACCACCAACCCAATCAGCAGGCCCAGATCCCCCTTGGCCCAGGAAGCGGCGAGCTTCATGCCAACCGGATAAACCCCGGCCATGGCTGCACCCGCGATAAAGCGGAGCATCAGCGCCACATCGCCCGCCGGCGCCACCATTGTTTGCGAGAGTGTCGCCGCCGCCGCCAACATGGCGCAGCCCAGGAACAGCCAGCGCGCTGCGCACCGATCCGCGAGCGAGAAAACCGCACTCACCAGCGTGCCGAAGACAAAGCCCAATTGCACGCAGGCAGTCAGCCAGGCGGCGCGGCTTGGCGCGATCAGTCCCTCCGCCAGCAGCGCTGGCACGGCAGCGGTGCCGGCGAACCAAACGGAAAGCGTCAGCACAATCGCGCCCACCAACAGCGCTATATTGCGGCGCTTGCTGGCGGGCGGGGTGCTCATGCGCGCAAAACGGCCCCAGTCGCTTTGCTGACCGCCGCGACAATCTTCTCCGCCACGGCTTCGATTTGCGCGTCGGTCAGCGTGGCCTCACGCGGCTGGATGGTCACTTGCAGGGCAAGGCTTACCTTGCCTTCCGGCAGCTTGTCCCCGGCATAACGGTCAAACAGCGCGACATCGGTGATCAGCGTGCGTTCTGCCCCACGCGCGGCGCGGACCAGCGCCTCGGCCGCCACAGCTTCATCCACCAGGAAGGCGAAATCGCGCCGAAGCGGCTGGAAGGCCGGCAGATCAGGCGCGCCCTTCTTGCGGCGCTTGGGTTCCGGAATGGCATCCAAAAATACCTCAAATGCCACCGCCGGGCCAGGCAGGTCGAGCGCGGCCAGCACCCGCGGATGGATTTCGCCAAAGCGCGCGAGCACGGTCTTCGGCCCCTGGCGGACCTGACCGGAACGGCCCGGATGGTAAAAGCCCGGCGCATCAGCGGTGACGGAAAGCGCGGCCATGGGTAGGCCGAGTGCGGCCAGCACCGCCATGGCATCACCCTTGGCATCCAGCGCATCCACGCCGCGCGCCGCTTCCGCCCAATGGCGCGGTGTGGCGCCATGGCGCACCCCGGCCGCCACGGCCGCCTGACCTTCCGGTGTTACATCCTGATAGGCCGCGCCGATTTCACAGAGCGCCACATCAGCAAAACCACGCGCCGCATTGCGCCCCGCTGCCAGCAGTAGTGACGCCACCGGCGTTGGCCGCATCTGGTCAAGGTCTTCCGCGATCGGGTTTTCCAGCCGGAGCGCCGCCGGGGTTTCGCCAAACAGTGCAGCGGTTTTGGATTCCATGAAGGCGAAGGTCACCGCTTCCTGCATGCCACGCGCCGCCAGCACGCGCCGCGCCAAGGATGCGCGTGCCTGCTTCGCCGTAAAGGCGGGCGGTGGGATGATGCCGCTGACCGGCAGCGACACTGGCGTGATGGTATTCAGGCCGCGAATGCGCAGCACTTCCTCAATCAAATCGCATTCCGGTTCGATCTCGGCGCAGCCTTCCGCCGCCGCCTTGGCGCGTTCCGGCGATAATTCGGCCGCCTGAGCCAAGGCACCCTTGCCCGCCACATCATTGCGCCAGCTTGGCACATTGACGGTGACGCGCGCCGCATCCCGCGCCGCCACGGTGAAGCCAAGGCTTTGCAGGATTTCAACTGCGCGATCTGGCGCCACATCATCGCCGCCATAGCTCGCGAGCCGCTCAAAGCGCAGGCTGGCTTGGCGCTGCCAGGCGGGTTCAGGGCCGGCACCAACCACTTCGCTGGCCTCACCACCGCAAATCTCGATCATTGCCTGTGTCGCGAGATCGAGTGCCAAGCGCGGCAACGCCTGATCCACGCCGCGCTCAAACCGCGCGCGGGCATCCGTGCGCACATCATGGCGGCGGCCTGACAACGCGATACGTACGGGGTCGAAAATCGCGCATTCGATGAAGCATTCGGTGGTGGCTTCATCGCAACCCGTCGCTTCGCCACCGATAATGCCGCCAAGCGCTTCCGGCCCGGCTTCATCGGCGATGATGCCATCTTCCGGCGTCAATTCATAAGTCTTGCCATTCAGCGCCAGCAGGCTTTCGCCTTCACGCGCCATGCGCATCGTCAGCGTCTTGCCCTGCACCTTGGCAACGTCAAACACATGCAAAGGCCGGCCAAGGCCGAAGGTGAACAGATTGGTCACATCCACCAGCGCATTGATCGGCCGCTGGCCAATCGCCACCAGCCAATCCTGCAACCATTTCGGCGAAGGCCCGTTTTTCACGCCACGAATGGCGCGGCCCAGCACATAGTCACACGCGCGCGGATCAGCGATTTCCCAAGAAAGGGGCGAAGCATAGGCAGGCTTGATCGCGGGCGAGGGCAGCGGCTTCAACCGCCCAAGCCCGGCCGCGGCCAAATCCCGCGCCACACCATGGACGGAAAGCGCATCGCCACGGTTGGGCGTCACGCTGATTTCAATGATTGGGTCATCCAGTCCCGCCCAGCGCACATAGGCTTCACCCAGCGGCGCATCTTCGGGCAAATCAACAATGCCTGAGTGATCATCACCAAGGCCCATTTCGCGCGCGGAGAGCATCATCGCTTCCGATTTCACGCCGCGAATTTCGCCCGCCTTCAACGTAATCCCGGTGCCGGGAATGAAGGCGCCTGGCAAAGCTGCAACGCCCTTCATGCCCGCGCGCGCATTGGGCGCGCCGCACACCACGGACAGCAGCTTGCCATCGCCGGTATCAACCTTCAGCGCGCGCAGGCGGTCCGCATTGGGGTGCTGTTCGGCTTCCACCACATGGGCGATGCGGAAATTCGCCAGCGCCGCGCCGCGATCTTCCACACCTTCAACCTCAAGCCCGATGGTGTTCAGCGCCGTCAGGATCTCATCCAAGGAGGCTTCGGTTTCAAGATGCGCCTTCAGCCAGGAAAGGGTGAATTTCATCGCCTTACACTCCTTCCACCAAGGAAGGTGGCGAAAGCGGATCGGCGCCGTAATGCCTCAGCCAGCGGATATCGGCTTCATAGAAGGGGCGCAGATCAGGAATGCCGTGTTTCAACATGGTGATGCGTTCAATCCCCATGCCGAAGGCAAAGCCCTGCCATTCGCGCGGATCAATGCCGCAATTCGCCAGCACCTTCGGGTGCACCATGCCAGAGCCCAAAATCTCCAGCCAATCACCGCCCTTGCCCAATTCGCCGGTTTTGCGGCTCCAGCCGATATCCACTTCCATGGAAGGTTCCGTGAAGGGGAAATAGGAGGCGCGGAAACGCACCGGCAAATCGGCAATGCCGAAAAAGGCGCGCAGAAAGTCAATCAGGCAGCCCTTCAAATGACCAAGATGGATGTTCCGATCAATCACCAGGCCTTCCACCTGATGAAACATCGGCGAATGCGTCGCATCATGATCGGCGCGATAGGTGCGGCCAGGCACAATCACACGAATGGGCGGCGCTTCGGTCAGCATGGTGCGGATTTGCACCGGCGATGTATGCGTACGCAGCACCGGCCGGCGCCCATCAACTGCGGGCACATAGAAAGTGTCGTGATCCTGCCGCGCCGGGTGGTGATCTGGGATATTGAGCGCACCGAAATTATGCCAATCGCTTTCGATATCGGGACCTTCCGCCACCTTGAAGCCCATGGCGCCGAATAGCGTTGTCAGTTCTTCCATGGTGCGCGCGATGGGATGGATGCCGCCTTCGGCTGCCGTACCCGCCGCGAAGGGGCGCGGCGGCAGGGATACATCCATGCGTTCTGCCGCAAGGCGCGCATCGAGAGCGCGCGCTTCCACCACGGCGCGCTGCGCTTCCAAAGCCGCTTCGATGGCCGCTTTAACCTGGTTCAGCGCCGCACCGCGTTCCTTACGCGCTTCGGGCGCAACTGCGCCAAGCCCTTTGAGCAATGCGGTCAGCGTGCCGGATTTGCCCAGCACGGCGACGCGCACAGCATCCAAGGCGCGGGGATCGGCGGCGGCGCCAATGGCGGCCTGGGTTTCGGCCTGCAGGGAAGCCAGGTCGTTGGTCATGTCATCCTGTCCGAATATGCGAAGGGCCGCATCCCCAGGAATTCCCAGGAAGCGGCCCTTGCTAAACGCTGGAAAGGCGCCGGGAAAGCCCCGAGCGCCGGTTAATCAGGCGGCGCCGGCCGCCTTCGCCTTTTCCACCAGCGCCGCGAAGGCCGCCGGTTCGTCAAAGGCAAGGGCTGCCATCACCTTGCGGTCCATCTCAATCCCCGCCGCCTTGATGCCGGCAATAAAGCGGGAATAGGTCAGGCCATGTTCACGGACGGCAGCATTGATGCGCTGGATCCAAAGGCCGCGGAAGTCGCGCTTCTTGTTGCGACGGTCGCGATAGGCATATTGCAGCGCCTTTTCCACCCGCTCCAAGGCGGGGCGATAGGCGGTACCGGACCGGCCGACATAGCCTTCAGAAAGCTTGAGAACCTTCTTGTGGCGGGCGTGCTTGGTAACGCCGCGTTTTACACGAGCCATTCTGCGATCCTCCTCTTACCGGTCCAGCCCATAGGGCAGCCATTGCTTCACGGTATCGCCATCCTGCTTATCAAGCACGAAGGTCCCGCGGTTCTGGCGCTTCATCTTGGAAGCCTTGGAAGAAAGCATGTGGCGCTTGAAGCCACCGCCTGCCTTGACCTTGCCGGTCGCGGTCAGACGGAAGCGCTTTTTGACGCTTGATTTCGTCTTCATCTTGGACATTTGGCCCTCCTGTTGGGGTCAGCCCTTCCGCCTTGCACCCGTTGCCGGGGCCGCACCATGCGGCGGGAAGGGGGTTCCGGCCGGGCATGTCCATGGGGCCACGGCGCGGGAGGCGGGGCTATAGCGCCCAGAAGTTTTCCACACAAGACCCGCGCCACAGAAACGGAGATTTCACCTTTATGGGTGTTTAATGCCTCCGTGATCACCCGGCGGTTTGGCCGCCCCTTGGATTCAGGACGAAGTCTCATGTCGCATTCGCAAGCGGATACGCTGCCGGACCCCGAAGTGCTCAGGGCCGCCATGGAGCCCCTTTTCGGGGATTTGCGCGCCTTTATGGACCGCCGCATCGCGGAGGTGAGCGCCGAGGTCTCCGCCAGCGTGCAGCTTCTGGGCATGAGCGAGGAAAACCTGGCAAGCCAGATATCCTCCGTTCATGAAAGGATCGCCGGCATGATTTCCGCGCCTCAGCCGGGCAACCGCACCTCTGGCCAGGAACTTGAAGCGGTGGTGCAGGCGACCGAAGCCGCTGCCAATACCATTCTGGAGGCGGCCGAGGCCATTCAGGAATGGCTGGAAAAGGGCTCCGGCAGCCCGGATGCCCTGCCGGCCATCACCGAAAGGGTGAATGCGATCTTTGAGGCTTGCTCCTTCCAGGATTTGACCGGCCAACGCATCCGCCGCGCCATTCGGGATTTGCAGCAAGTGGAATCCATCCTGGAGGATATCCTGCCCGAAAACGCCCAGCCCGGCCCCAATGCGGCCCGGCCCAAGGTGGAACTGAAGGGTGTGGTGCAGACCGTAGCAGACCCGAAAACCGCTGGGCCGGATCTTGGGCAGGATGATATTGACCGCCTGCTGAACGGCTAAATCTTCCAGGCGCTACATAAGCGGGTTCCGGTTCGCGCCCGGGCAGCCTAGAGCGATCCCCGTACACGGGGGTACGGGAACCGCTCTAAACCTTTGTCTGATCGCATTTTCCGAGCCGCCAAATGATTCCACTTGGCTTGAAAATGCTCTATATCCCCGCCCATGCTTTCCTTCCGCAAGATGCATGGGCTCGGCAATGATTTCGTGGTGCTGGACGGCCGCGCCACACCGCTTGGCCTGACGCCTGCCCAGATGGTGGCGCTTGCGGATCGCCGGCGCGGCATTGGCTGCGACCAACTGATCATCATGGAGCCCCCGAAGGCGGGCGCTGATGTCTTCATGCGCATCCATAACCCGGATGGATCGGAAGCTGGCGCTTGCGGTAATGCCACGCGCTGCATCGCTTCCCTGATCGCTTTAGAAACCGGCAAGGCGCGGGTGGTGGTGCGTACCATTTCCGGCGATTTGCTGAGTGAGGCCCGCCACGATGGGATGTGGCAAGTGGATATGGGTCCGGCGCGGCTGGGCTGGCGGGATGTGCCCCTGGCGCGGGAGATGGATACGCTGCTCCTGCCGCTTTCTTGCGGCCCGGTGGCGGATCCGGCGGCCTGTTCGATGGGCAATCCGCATGCAACTTTTTTCGTGCCTGATCTGGATGCCCTGCCGATCAACGATATCGGCCCGCGTCTTGAACACGACCCAATTTTCCCGGACCGCGCGAATATCGGCTTTGTGCAGGTGATGGCGCCGGATCATCTGCGCCTGGTGGTTTGGGAGCGCGGCGCGGGGCTGACGCTGGCCTGCGGGTCCGGTGCCTGCGCGGCCATGGTGAATGCGCATCGGCGTGGCCTGACCGGGCGCGCGGCGCGGATTTCCATGCCGGGCGGTGATCTGTTCATGGAATGGCGCCAGGATGGGCATGTGCTGATGACGGGGCCGGTCGCTACCGCCTTCACCGGGCAGGTTGATCCCAAGGCTTTGGTGGCATGAGCAGCGCCGAAGCCCCCCGCCTGCTGAGCTTCGGCTGCCGGCTCAATACCTATGAGAGTGAGGCGATGCGCGACCTGGCCAGCAAGGCCGGCCAGGGCAATGCCATTATCGTCAATACCTGTGCGGTCACGGCGGAAGCCGAACGCCAGGCGCGGCAGGCGATCAGAAGGGCGCATCGCGACAATCCCGGCGCGCGCATCATCGTGACCGGCTGCGCGGCGCAAATCGCGCCCGATAAATGGGCTGGGCTGCCAGGGGTGGAGCGCGTCATTGGCAATGCCGATAAGCTGAAGCCCGAAACCTGGGCCGCTTTGGATGCGCCGCCCGCGCCGGTGACAGACATCATGGCCGCGCGCGAAACGGCAGCCCATCTGGTGACGGAATTCGCCGGCCGTGCGCGGGCTTTCGTGCAGGTGCAGCAGGGCTGCGATCATCGCTGCACATTTTGCGTCATTCCCTTCGGGCGCGGGCCTTCGCGATCGGTGCCGATTGGCGTGATTGTCGAACAGCTGCGCGCCCTGGTGGCGGCGGGGTATCGGGAAGCGGTGCTGACCGGGGTTGATGTCACCTCCTACGGGCCGGATTTGCCCGGCAGCCCGACGCTTGGGCAAATGATCAGGCGCGTGCTGGCACTGGTGCCGGAATTGCCGCGGCTGCGGCTTTCCTCGCTTGATCCCGTGGAAGTGGATGAAGACCTTTGGCGGCTGATCGCGGAAGAGCCCCGGCTGATGCCGCATTTGCATCTTTCCTTGCAGCACGGGTCGGATTTGATCCTGAAGCGCATGAAGCGACGGCATTTGCGCGCGGATGCGATTGCGCTCGCTGAAAAGGCGCGGCGGCTGCGGCCCGATATCGTGTTTGGCGCTGATCTGATCGCAGGTTTCCCGACGGAGACGGAAGCGCAATTCCAGGAGAGTATTGATCTTGTGAAGGAGTGCGACCTCTCTTTCCTGCATATTTTCCCCTATTCGGAACGCCCAGGCACACCGGCGGCGCGCATGCCGCAAATTCCGGTGCCGGAGCGTCGCGCCCGCGCGGCGCGGCTGCGCGAAGCAGGGGTCGCGGCGGCGGCGCGTTATTACGCCGCACGGCTGGGGCAGGAGGAACAGGTTTTGTTGGAACATCCGGATCGTGGCCATACGGAGTATTTCGCGCCGCTCCGCTTGCTGGGCGCTGCGGGCCAGCCGGGTGAAATCCGCCGGCTGCGCGTGATCGGCGCTGATGCCGATGGGCTTGTGGCGGAGGCCGCCTGATGGCGCTGCGCGATTTTTTCGGCCGGTTGCGTGGTGGCAGCGCGCAGCCGCCAACGCCTGAAATCCCGACCCCTGGTCCGCCAGAGGCGCCACCACCGGGGCCGGAGGCTCCGCCGCCCGCGCCGGAACCTGCGCCGGAAGCGCCGCCGGCTGAAATCCCGCCGCCTGAGGCAGAAGCCCCCGCCAAGACCGGCTGGTTCGCGCGGCTCAAGGCTGGGCTTTCGCGCTCTACTGCCAAGCTCACGGAGAGCGTTGTCTCCCTGCTGCACAAACGGCGGCTGGATGATGAGGCGCTGGAGGAGTTGGAGGAAACCCTTATCACCGCTGATCTGGGTGTGGCGGCATCGCGCCGGATTGTGGAGGGCTTCCGCCGCACGCGCTTCGGCAAAGAAGTGACCGATGAGGAAGTGAAGACAGCGCTGGCGGATGAAATCGCCGCCATTCTGGAACCCGTGGCCCAGCCAATGGAAATCATTCCTGCCCGCGCGCCGCATGTGGTGCTGGTGGTGGGCGTGAATGGCACCGGCAAGACCACGACCATCGCCAAGCTTGGCCGGCATTACGCGGAACAGGGGCTGAAAATTGGCTTTGTCGCCGGCGATACTTTCCGTGCCGCGGCGGTGGAACAGTTACAGGTTTGGGCTGGGCGGACCTCGGCGCGCTTTTTTGCACCATCCAAGCCAGGCGCCGATGCGGCGGGGCTTGCCTTTGATGCGCTGACGGCGGCGCGCGCCGATGGGCTGGATTTGCTGTTGGTGGATACAGCCGGGCGGCTGCACAATAAATCCGCACTGATGGAGGAATTGCGCAAGATCATCCGCGTGATCAGGCGCGTGGACGAAGCGGCACCGCATTCCGTGCTGCTGGTATTGGATGCGACCACCGGGCAAAACGCCGTGCAGCAGGTGAAGGTTTTCAAGGAAATGGTGGATGTCACCGGGCTTGCCGTGACCAAGCTGGATGGCTCGGCCAAGGGTGGCGTGGTGGTGGCTTTGGCGCAGGAATTTGGCCTGCCCGTGCATGTGGTAGGTGTTGGTGAAAAGGCCGAGGATTTGCGCCCCTTCGCTGCGCGGGATTTCGCGCGCGGCCTGATGGGGCTTGACTGAAAAAGGCCTGACCCGCCATCAGCGCTGATGAGGATTTGTTGCGACTTCGCTGTGTTTTCTGCTGAATAGCTTGACGAAACCATCGGGCAAGCCGAGTCTATTTGGGCTTCAAGGGGGAGTTTTTCGTGCGCAAACCTCGGATCTACATTGACGGCTTCAATCTTTCCTTGGAGCAAGGGACGGGTGTTGCGACGTATTCACGCAACCTTTCCTTTGCGCTGCGTGATCTGGGCGCGGAGGTTGGCGTGCTTTACGGCACTTCAGCGTCCACCATCAGTTTTTATTCCCTGATACGCGAAATCGCGTTTTTCGACCCGCGCGTTGGCAAGCCCTCCTGGCTTGCCGAGAAACTGGCGAATTTTTGGCGTGCCATGACGCTGCCCTTTGGCGAAATCGCCCTGCAAGTGCCCATGACAGGCCGCGTCATCCGCGACACGTTTCGCGCCAGACTTCCCTATTTCGACCATATCTGGAACATCCAGGGTCTTTACGAAAAGCAGGAACTTTACGGGAAATGGTTTGGACGCCGCATGAGCGTTCATTTTCTGCAAAGCCCGGAAATCATGCATTGGACCTATCCGCTGGCGCTGCGG
>JBIIGZ010000270.1:0-3177 GCA_044236185.1 Roseomonas sp.
CCGATGTACTCGACGACCAGCCCGCCCACGCAAAGGAAGCGCCTTGGTGACCTGATGCTGTTGTGCGTTCCGACCCGGATGCACAGTCTGCCGTTGCGGCACCCCGGTAACCTGGCGCTGCGAAAGCCCGCTGGTCAGTACTATCCGCACCGCATCTTTGCGAAATCAATCCGTCCTGCTTGTGCCCATGGGTCATCTCCTTTGCTGCACGATGTGTAATCAAAGGAGCGGCACAAAACCGTGACGGGTCCACATTCTCCATCGAATTCTCCTCAGCCATCTTGCCAAGAAAACTCTACTTACAAAGCCCCTGAACCACGCCAGGGATTACCCCAACGCGACCCTGGGGTCTTAAAGGATTTATGCCGTCAACCCATTGAATTATTGAGAAACTAAGTTCCACCCGAGTCCGGTCACACCCAGCAATGCAACCCCTGGGATAATCGGCCTTGCCGATACTCGCGCTTTGGTAATAGTTTAACAACCAATAAAGAATTTCCCTCGCTTTGCGTTGGAAGGGCCTCACGGGAAGCCGCGACATGGTTGATGGACAGGCAAATGCTAAATGACGCGCTCGGTGCCGTTATGGCTCCGGCGCAGCGTGCTGCTCGCCTTCCTTTTGGCGGGGCTGGCCATGGCACCGTTTGAGGCCGCCTTGGCACAGGAACGCCGCTGGGTGGCGATGGAGACCGAGGTGCGGGGCATCGTCTTTCGCATCCCGCGGGCGCATTTGCACATCCGCGATGGCGATGGCTCCTTCGATTTGGGTCTGCGGGTTGATGACCTGACGCCGATTCGCCTGATTGGCCTGCCGCCGGAACGCTATTGGCGAGAGGCGATGCGCGTGCGCGTCAGTGTCGCCTGGAATTCAAGCTCAGCCGCGCATGTCAGCGGCATCTTAAGCGACCGCCACACCCTGGGCATAGTGCAAACCAAGGAGACCAGCACCCGCCTGGATGGCCCCAGCGGCCCACCGCCACCCGATGGGCTGATCTATTTCCCGGCGCGCGGCAGCCCGGCGGAAACCCTCCCGTTGCCGCGCGATATCTTCAAGCCGGTCGAACTGGCCCGGAATCCGGAAACTGGCGAGGAATGGCCAGAATTCTTTGATTGCAATGTGAGCCCGCGTTTTGATCAACAGCCAACCGAAGCGCCTTTCCAGCCCATTAGCTGCCAATGGTACCGCGTCTTTCGCGGCCTCGTGGTGCAGACATCGCTGGACCGCCGCCAATTGGCCGATTGGCGCAGGATACGCGTCGGCATTGATCAGCTTCTGACGTCTTTCATTGTGCGCGGCCCGGAAGTGGCTGTGCCGCCCGTCCGCGGGGGGCCGCGCCCATCCGAAACCATCAGTCCTGTTTTGATTTACGACAACGCCGAATAGGCCTGCACCTAACCCCGATCACCCGCCCCCGCCGCAAACCCCGCCACCAATTCGCGGATCCGCGCCGGGTCGCTTTGTTCCATCACGCGGCGGGCGAAGCGTGCGCAATCGCCAATATCAAGCCCGCGCACCGCCTGCTTCACGCGCGGAATGGCCGAGGCATTCATCGAAAAACTGCGAATGCCAAGCCCCAGCAGCAGCGGGATCAATTGCGGATTACCGGCCATCTCCCCGCAAATCGAAACCGGCATGCGCAGCCTAAGCGCCGCTTCGGTTGCGAATTGCATCAGGCGCAGCACGGCGGGATGCAGCGGGTCATAAAGATGCGCCACTTCCGCATCACCACGATCAACGGCAAGTGTGTACATCGCCAGATCATTGCTGCCGATTGAAAAGAAATCTGCTTCCAGCGCAATTGCATCCGCCGCCAACGCCGCACCTGGCGTTTCGATCATGGCACCAAGCAGCGGCAGTTTTTCCGGGAGCTTGTCACCACGCCGGCGGAGCCGCCGCGCGACACGGTCAAAAATATCGCGCGCCTGTTTCATCTCTTCCGGGATCGTCACCATCGGCAGCAAAAGCCGCACCTGGCCATCGGGCAATTCTGCCGCCACGCGCAAAATCGCCGCGAATTGCACTTCCAGCAATTCCGGCCGCCGCAGCAATAACCTGATGCCGCGCAGGCCAAGCGCTGGATTGGCGCCGGCATGCGTCGGCGCAACGCCTTCGGCGAGGGCAGCGATATCCTTCTCCCCACCCCAATCCAGTACGCGAATGGTCACCGGGTCCTGGCCCATGGCTTCCAGGATTTGGCGATAGGCGGCGCATTGCGCTTCCTCATCCGGCAGATCCTCGCGGTTCATGAACAGGAATTCGGTACGCAGCAGTCCAATCCCCTGCGCGCCGGCCTGGGCAATCAATGGCAATTCCTGGGGAATTTCCAGATTGGCCTGTAATTCCACCGCTTCGCCATCGGTGGTCACCGCCGGCAGGCGCCGCAACCGCCCAAGCCGCGCACGTTCCCGCGCATAAGCGGCCAGTTTTTCCTTCGCAGCCGTTAGTGTGGCAGCTTCCGGATGAATGGCGATATTCCCCGCCGCACCATCCAACACTACAAGATCATCGCGCCGCACGCTTTCCGTTAGCCCCGGCACGCCGAGCACGGAAGGGATACCAAGCGCACGCAGCATGATGGCGGTATGGCCATCCGCGCCACCCTCATCAGTTGCCACGCCGGCAATGCGCGCCGGGTCCAACAACGCGGCGTCTGAGGGCGTAAGTTCCTCAGCGATCAGGATGCACCCTTCGGGCAGATTCTTCAGGCTGCGGAAGGGGGTCGCGGTCAGGTTGCGCGTGACGCGCCGCGCAATATCGCGCACTTCCGTCGCCCGGCGTGAAAGCCCGGCGCGGTCATCATCCTTGGTCGCCAGAATAGCATCCGAAATTGCCGCCGCTTCATCGGTGATGGCGGTTTCGGCTGCCAGTAATTCGGTTTCAATCCGCTTGCGCGCACCACGGATCAGGCGCGAATTGCCGAGCATGAGCAGATGCGCATCAAGCAAAGGGGCGATTTCCTCCTGCGCTTCTTCGGGCAGGATGGCGATGCGCGTTTTCAGCTTGGTGACTTGCTTCCGTGAAAACGCCACCGCATCGGCCAGGCGCACGCGTTCGGCTTCAATCGCCTCAGTCGTGATGCGCCGGCGCGGTGCTTCGGCGGGCGCTTCGCTGGTGTCGAAAGCGGGGCCAATCGCAATGCCTGGGGAAACCGCAATGCCGCGAAGCTGCGTCTCGCG
>JBIIGZ010000271.1:0-3165 GCA_044236185.1 Roseomonas sp.
TCATCCCCATTTGCTGGATGAGTGAAAGAAAAGGGGCCACCCAAAGGCGGCCCCGGAAGGATCAGGCCTGGGCCGGCGCCTCAGCGCCTTCAACCGGCGCCATGACTTCTACCGCGACTTCCGGCAGCGCTTCTTCCGGCAATTCCTCAACCGCGCCAAGGTCAACGCCAGAGGCCTGCATTTCCGCCGAAATGCCATCCAGCACTGCGCCCGCGATCATGTCGCAATAGAGCGTGATGGCGCGGATCGCATCATCATTGCCAGGGATCGGGAAGGTCACACCAGCCGGATCGGCATTGGAATCCACCACCGCAATCACCGGAATGCCAAGCTTATTGGCTTCCTCAATCGCGAGCTTTTCCTTGATGGTGTCGATCACGAAGATAATGTCGGGCAGGCCGCCCATTTCCTTGATGCCACCCAGCGCGCGGTCAAGCTTTTCCTTGTCGCGCGACAGCATCAGCACTTCCTTCTTGGTCAGACCCGCCGTGTCGCCCGACAGGCGTTCATCCATCTGGCGCAGGCGCTTGATGGAACCGGTGATGGTCTTCCAATTGGTGAGCATGCCGCCAAGCCAGCGATGGTTCACGTAATACTGGCCGCAACGCGTCGCGGATTCCGCAACATATTCAGCCGCCGCCTTCTTGGTGCCAACGAACAGCACGCGGCCACCGCCAGCGACGGTATCACGCACCGCGCGCAAAGCACGGTCCATCATCGGCACGGTCTGTTGCAAATCCAGGATATGCACCTGGTTGCGCACGCCGAAGATATAAGGCGCCATGCGGGGATTCCAGCGGCGCGTATGGTGGCCAAAATGCACCCCAGCTTCGAGCAGGGCACGCAGAGAAACGACGGGCATCGCCATGAGCGATCTCCTTCCATGTGGTCCGGTTGAGCCTCCGCGGCGCCTTCCCCGGTGAGGGGGACCGGACCCTGCCTGATCAGGAAGGGTGCGCCGCGTGCGGATTACCCCCGGGCACGGCCCGGAAGCGGGGTCTATCTGGCGGAAATGCTGCGGCAGGGCAAGGGGGGCGGCGCTATTCCGGCTTGATCCCGGCGCGATCCGCAATGGTGCGGATTTCCGCCCTTTCGCGCCTGAGCCAGGCGGCGAAGCCAGCCGGGTTCTGTTCAGCCTCGGCCACAATCTCGGCGCCGAGTTCGGCCTGCCGGGCGCGATAGGCGGGCTCACGCAACCCTGCCTGCACGGCTGCCGCCAGGGTGGCCACGGCTTCGGGTGGCGCGCCGGCGGCGGTAACCAACCCCGCCCAGGAACCGCCCGTCAGGTTCAGGCCTTGTTCGATCAGGGTCGGGATTTCGGGCGCAATCGGCATCCGCCCGGCCGAGGACATGGCCAGAATGCGCGCCCGCCCCGATTGCCAAAGGGGCAGAATGGTCGAGATTTCCGCCATGACCAGCGGGATATTGCCGGCGATCAGGTCAGGCACGGATTGGCTGGACCCGCGATAGGGCACATGGGTCAGGCGGATCCCGGCCGCGGCCATGACCTGTTCAATCAGGAAATGCGTGGCACTGCCTTGGCCGGAGGAACCGATGCTCAGGTCACCGGGCTTGGCGCGGGCCGCGGCCAGCACATCCGCCACCGTGCGAAAGGGGCTATCGGCGCGCACCGAAAGCGTCACGGGGCTGCGGCTGATCATGGCGACGGCCGCGAAATCACGGTCTGGATCATAGGGCAGGCGCGCTTGCAGCACGGGCGCATTGGTGAGCGGCCCATTGGAGCCCAGCAGCAGCGTATGGCCATCGGGTGCGGCCTTCGCGACCGCATCGGCACCCACCACGCCGCCCGCCCCGGCGCGGTTTTCGACAATGACGGGCTGGCGCAGCACGGGCGCCATGCGTTCGCCGATCATCCGCGCCTGGAAGTCTGAGGAGGTGCCCGCCGCGAAAGGCACAATGATGCGCACCGGCCGATCAGGGAAGGCAGCCTGCGCCGGGCGGGGCAGCAGGGCCAGGGCCGGCAGGGCGAGCGCGGCGCGGCGGGAGATTTTCATGGGCGGCATTCCTCAAGGTTTTGAGGGATGCTGCCCGTTTTGCGCCGCGCCGGAAAGACCGATCCTTTTAGCTGCCGACCTTGAGCGTTGAGGTCAGACCGCGCAGGCAGGCCAGGATGGACAGCGGCGTGATCTTGCCGGTGCGCGGGTTTTCCTCCGAGGGGACGTTTTCAATCGTCATGGTCAGCCGGACGGTCGAGGCCTCCACGCGAATGGTATGGGTGTTCCGCGTCACCGCCGGGTCGGCCCAGATTTCAACCATGGTACGGTCCGGCCCAATGCCGGCTAAGGCGAGCGCGGCGGCGACATTCACATTGGCCGGGAAGCCCTGCGCGGCATCAAAGGCATTGCCCTTGAAGACGCGGGTTGCGCTGGTGATGGCGCCGACGTCAATCTTGTTTTTCTCAAGATAAGGCGCGCCGGCCAGGCCGCGCGGGGGCTTGCGGGTTTCGATGGTCACACTCTCGACGTCGCCTTCCGCCGCCGCGCGCACGGCATCCAGGCCAAGCAAGGCGCCGGTGGGCACAATGATGCGCGCACCGGTGGCCCGCGCCCGTTCCACCAGATGCATGCGCGGCAGCAGCGCGCCCACGGAAGACGGCACAAAAATCCGCCCGGCTTCAATGGCGGCGGTGGCGATTTCTTCAAACACCGAAGCCGGCGCGGCTTCCACCACGATATCGCAGGCGGCGAGTTCCGCGTTGGAGACAATGCGCGGCGGGTGCTTGAAACCCGCCACATTCGCGCTGGCCTTGGCGTGATCCCGCGCGCTGGCTGCGGCCAGTTTCAGCCCCGGCACGCCCTTATCGAGCGCGCGGGCCAAATGGAGCCCAATCGCGCCCAAGCCTGCAATGCCAACCGTCAAATCCTGCGCCATGGGAGCCTCCGTTCAATGAGAGGGCCGGGCCATAAGCCAAAATGACGGATTGGCAAAGCCAGCGCCTATTCTTCCTTGAACCCGTAATCCGGAATGCCCTGTTCATTGCCGTAATACTTATAGGGAAGGAATTTGCCGGACATGGCGATCTTCACCCGATCGCCCTTGGGGTTCGCGACCCGTTCGAAGTCGAAATCGAAATCAATGGCGGACATGATGCCATCGCCGAATTCCTCTTCGATCAGCGCTTTCCAGGCCGGGCCATTCACCATC
>JBIIGZ010000125.1:0-10252 GCA_044236185.1 Roseomonas sp.
ATGCCCAGGCAAGGGCGGGCAAAGGGGCGAAGCGATCCTTGACCTGCCATGGCTGATTTCCATGCTTTACATTAGTATATGTCAAGTGCGATTGTCACCCGAAAGCCGGGGAGGCTCGGATGGTCCTGTTCCTGTTCCATGCGCTGGTCGCCGCCCATATTGTGACGGGCAGCATTGGCGCCATCGCTTTCTGGGTGCCCGTAATTGGGCGCAAGGGCGGCGCCAATCACGCGCGCTGGGGAAAGATCTTCACTTTCGCGCTGCTGATCACCGGCTGCCTCGCGATGATGATGAGTTTGCTGACGCTGGCCGCACCCATTGAAACCCACCCGCATCTGGAAGGCCGCTTTGATGAGGCCTTCATCCGCGGCATTTTTGGCTGGATGATGCTGATGACCGGGCTGCTGACCGTGAACCTTGCCTGGTATGGCTGGCTTTCCATTCGAAACAAGCGCCGGCATGAATTGAATCGCACCAGGCTCAATCTGTTTCTGCAGTATGCGCTGATCCCCGCGTCCCTGAATTGCGCCTGGCAGGGTTGGATGATCGGCCAGCCCCTGATGATTGGCATTTGCATGGTGGGGCTGGCGACGGCGGCGACGAACCTCTGGTTTCTGCTGGCGCGCGAACCGGGGCCCGGTTCCTGGATCAAGGAACATATCAAGGCTTTGGTGGGCGCGGGTATCTCGGTCTACACCGCCTTCATGGCTTTCGGTTCCGTCAGGATTTTCCCTGAATTGGCGCTGAATCCCTTCATGTGGGCGGTGCCGTTGGTCGTGGGTGTTTCGCTGATCATCTGGCATCGCCGCGTGGTGGATCGGCAATTCGCCGGGCGTGGCAGGCGCTTGAGCGCTGCGACGTAACATGGTTGCCCCACGCGTTGTTGTGATTGGCGCCGGCATGGGCGGGCTTGCCGCCGCTGCTGATCTCGCGCGGCGCGGTGCGGCGGTGACGGTGCTGGAACGTGCCGCAACACCGGGCGGTAAAATGCGCGAAGTGATGGTGGGGGGCAGCCCGATTGATGGCGGACCCACGGTCTTTACCATGCGCTGGATATTCGAGGGGTTGTTTGCGGATGCCGGCGCTTCCCTTGATGCGGTGCTGTCTTTGCAGAAGGCGGATATCCTGGCACGACACGCCTGGCGCGCTGGCGGCAGGCTTGATCTATTCGCGGATATCACCCGTTCCGCTGATGCCATTGGCGATTTCGCCGGCGCGGCTGAGGCGCGCGGCTATCGCGCCTTCTGCGCGCGGAGCGCCGATATCTTCCGTACGCTACGCGGTTCCTTCATTGCCGCTGAACGTCCATCTCCGCTTGATCTGGTAAAGCGTGTGGGCTTCACGAATATCGCGGCCCTGATCCGCACCGCGCCGATGAAGACGCTCTGGGATGCCTTGGGTGAGCATTTCCGTGACCCGCGCTTGCGCCAGCTATTCGGGCGCTATGCGACCTATTGTGGCTGTTCCCCCTGGTTGGCGCCGGCCACGCTGATGCTTGTCGCGCATGTGGAACAGGATGGTGTGTGGTTTGTGAAGGGCGGCATGCGGCGCGTGGCAGATGCGATCCAGCAGTTGGCCGAGAAAAAGGGCGCTGAATTTCGCTTTGGTGTTGAGGTCGCGGAAATTCTGACGCGCCAAGGCAGGGCTTGCGGCGTACGCTTGGCGAATGGCGAGGAAATCACCGCCGATGCCGTAGTCTTCAACGGTGATGTGGCTGCGCTCGCGCAAGGGATGCTGGGGCAGGCGCCTCGCCGCGCGGCAGAGGATACGCCTCGTGCGACACGTTCACTCTCAGCGGTGACCTGGTGCGTGAAGGCGCCGACCGCTGGCTTTCCGCTGGTGCACCATAATGTGTTTTTTGCTGAGGATTATTCAGCGGAGTTTGAGGCGATTTTCCAGCGGCGCGACATCACCATCGCCCCCACGGTCTATATCTGCGCGCAGGATCGCGAAGCCGGCCCAGGACCGACCACAGGCACACCTGAGCGGATGCTTGTTTTGATCAATGCGCCGCCCGATGGAGATCGCCGCAGCTGGCCGACTGATGAGATCACGGAACTGGGTGAACGCGGCTTTGGTCTACTAAAGGCTTGCGGGTTGGATGTGATGCGCGGCACCGGTGCGGAAGTTGTCACCACCCCAGAGGGCTTCGCGGGGCTTTTTCCGGGTTCAGGGGGTGCGCTTTATGGCCGCGCGAGCCATGGCACAACCGGTACCTTCGCGCGCCCTGGTGCGGTAACGCGTCTGCAAGGTTTGTATCTGGCGGGTGGTTCCGTGCATCCGGGCCCTGGCATTCCCATGGCGGCGATGTCCGGCCGCATTGCTGCAGCGCGGCTTTTGGAAGATTGGGCCGGCACGCGCGGCGCTATTCGAATTGGTGCGGCGCGCGCTTAGAGCAGATCGCGTTCAGATGGAATCTCCTGAATGCCTGAAGATGCTCGAAAAACAACAATGTAGAGCGGGTTGCGTGAACCCAAGTGAACGCAACACACTCTAGTTGCGCGTAAGCGAATCACCATGTGGCACAAGCTGATCAAGTACCTTGGCGGATGAGATCACGCCTGGCACTCCCGCACCTGGATGCGTGCCGGCACCCACCAGATAAAGCCCCTTCACTTCTTCGCTCACATTATGCGGGCGGAACCAGGCGCTTTGGAAAAGCTGTGGTTCCAGCGCAAAAGCCGCGCCATTCACGGATAGCAGCCGATCCTGAAAATCCTGCGGCGTCATCATGCGTGAAGTGACCAGTGCCTCACCAAGCCCCGGCAACACGGTTTCTTCCAAGCGGGTCTCGATGGCTTTGCGATAGGGTTCCGCGTGCTTTGCCCAATCCACCTTGCTGCCTAAATGCGGGACCGGGGCCAAAACATAAAATGAATCGCAACCCGGTGGGGCGAGCGACGCATCCGTCGCGGTTGGGCGATGGAGATAAAGGCTGAAATCTTCCGCAAGGTGTTTGCGCGAGAAAATGTCATGCAGCAATTCCTGATAGCGCGGCCCAAGCACCATGGTATGGTGATAGACATCATCGTACCGGCGTTTGGTGCCGAAATACCAAACGAAAAGGCTCATGGAATAACGCGCGCGCGCAATCTTGCGATCTGTCCAGCGGCGGCGCGGATAATCCTGCAATAGCTTGCTGTAGGTCCAAGCCACATCGGCGTTGGACACAACGATATCGGCGGCAAGGGTCTCACCATCTGCCAGTTCAACGCCTGTTGCGCGGCCACCTTCGGTGGTGATGCGCCTAACCTCCGCATTGAAACGAATGGTGCCGCCCAGGCTGGTCGCAAGATTGAGGATACCCTGCACCAGCGCGCCCATGCCACCCATGGCGTAATGCACGCCATGCAGCCGTTCCAGATGCGCGATCAGGCAGTAATAGGCCGTCGTGGTCATCGGATTTCCGCCAATAAGCAACGGGTGGAAGCTGAAGGCGACGCGCAGCTTTTCACTGGTGAAGTAATCGCAGACGCGGCTATAGACGGTGCGGTAACCTTTCAACCGGATCAAATCCGGCGCGGCATTGATCAGGCTTGCAAGACTATGAAAGGGTTTATCGGCCAGTTCAGCGAAGGCCACGCGAAAGATGCGCTCACTTTCAAGAATGAAGCGCTCAAAGCCCGCACTATCTTGCGGCGCAATCCGTGCGACCTCTGCCCGCGTGACATCAAGGTCAGCGGAACAGCGCATCACTTCGCCATCATCGAAGCGGATCAGATAGAAGGGATCCATCGCGCGCAGATCAATATCCTGCGCAAGTTTACGGCCAGCGAGCGACCAAAGCTCTTCCAGCAAATAAGGCGCTGTGATGATGGTTGGGCCGGCATCGAAGGTGAAGCCATCCTGACGGAAGACATAAGCGCGCCCGCCAGGTGCATCAAGCTTTTCAAGGATAGTCACACGCCAACCACGCGCACCAAGCCGAACCGCCGCAGCAAGCCCGCCAAAGCCAGAGCCAATCACAATCGCATGCGGACGCTTATCCTGCGCCTTCAAATCATTCGGCATGAACCACCAATACTGATTGCCAGAAAAGGAAAGCCTCCGCGCAAAACGCGGAGGCCCCAAAGCCCAGTCACGCAAGATCGGGCGGGATTAGTCATCCCGCCCCAACCCATTATCGCGGTGTGGCATCGGCTGAACGCAGCGGGCCTTGATTGACCTGCTTCAATTCAGGGAAGTCACGCAGCATCGGCGCGCCATTCAGCGGACGATTCACGCCCTGATGGCAAGTCGAACAATTCACCTTCAGCGGATCACCCATGGCGCCGAGCCGAGGGCCATGCGGGCCTTCCGCCGGACCATTCGGGTTTTGCGCCCAAAGCGGCTTCAGAGGTTCGATGTAGGACATGTTGATGTCCCGCACCATGCGGATGCCGTGCCAGGCAGTCGTCCGCGCCGGCGGGCTTTGCGCCCATTCCGCGAAGGAACGGCTGTTATGGCAATAGGTACAATTCACGCCAAGCGACGTGGACATGTGCATCATGAGTGCGTAGGTCCATTCCGTTGACATGGTATTCTGACTATTCCGTCCGGGCAGCGAGGTTGTGCTGATATTGCGGATTTCCCTGTCACCCAGCAGGAAGGGCGTGAAGGGATCCGAAGGCAGTGAACTTTCGCCCACGGAAGCTGCCGGATGATTCTGCCCACGCGGCGCTTGCAGACCAGCACGGCTATTGGGTTCAGTTGACCAAACCATGGTCGGCACTGCATTACCGCGGTGGCAGGTATAGCAGGTGACACCGGTCTGGCCGACATGGGTCGCCCATTCCGAATTGATCTTGTGCGTCATCTGCAACATGCGCCGGGCGACGACTTTGGTATAAACCTCATCAGACGCCATATTCTCAACATTGTGGCAATAGCCGCAACCTTGCTCGGGCGCGATCCATTCCGTCATGGCCAGCATGATGCGGTTGAATTGCGCTTCACTCAGGTCCCGAAGCACCTGAATATTCTCATAGACCTCATGCGCCCTTGGGCCTGTTGTATCAGCAGCTTCCGATGCTTCCGGTGCCTGATTGGCCGCAAGAAGCGCCGGCAAGGTGCGCGGGTTTTCCACCTCACCCATCGAAAGCCCGCGGAAGCCACCCTGCGTTGACAGTACTGGCGGGCGTTCGAAAGTGGTGACGAAGATCACCCCGCAAAGCAGCGCCACCACACCGGCAGCGATGCTAAGTGTAAACCTGCTCATCGCGGCGCTCCTTGTACGATGGAGGGATCAACAGCGGGTGTCCAAGGCATGACATAGGCCGGCGCAAAGTGCCGATCCACCGCCCAGAGATACCAATTATCGACCACAGTGCCGGTCAGCAGAATGCCAATCCCACCCGTGACAGGGCAAAGGAAGGCAAACCACCAGGCCCAGCGGTGGATGCTTTCAAAGGTGGCGTTGAAGCCCATGGTCCAGCGCCAAAACAGACCACCACGTTCCGCCGCGGTGCCACGATCCAAAGTCTGTTCAATTTCGCGTTCGCCACCATAACGCCCAAGCGCCAGGATGGTTGCGGCGTGCATCGCAAAGAGCAAGACGGAACCGTAGAGGAATACGATCGAGAGCGCATGGAAAGGATTATAAAAAAGATTGCCGTAGCGGATGGAGAACGCCGCTGTCCAATCCAGATGCGGGAAGATCCCAAACGGCACTGCCTCGCTCCAGCTTCCCATGGCAACCGGGCGAATGAAGCCCAGTACCAAATAAAGCCAGATGGCGCCGGCAAAGGCCCAAGCCACATGCGTGCCCATGCCAAGCTGACGTGCGCGGCGATAGGTGCGCACCCACCAAAGCAGCATGGAAAGTGTCAGGAAGAAGCCGGCCACAATCCACCAGCCACCCTTATTCAGCGGTGGAATGCGTAAGCCATATTCCGGCGGCGGCGGTTCCAGCGCCAGCCAGAAAAGCTGACGGATGAATTCACTGACATTCCAATTCACCGAGGCCAGCATGGTCAGCCCGATGATCTCAAAGGCAATAAAGCCAAAGAGCAAGGACAGGATGCCAAGATAGCCAAGATAAACCGGCCCAATTTGCGCATCGCCAAGGCGACCAAAAAGGTGCACTTCGCTCGCCGTGCCTTCTCGCGGGGAATTGTCCGCGGGTAAAGGCACACCAGGATAGGGTGCAGGTCCGCGAACCTGTATCCGGGTAAAGATATTCTGATATTCGGCCATGGGATTTTTCCCTCCCCTCGCCTAGCGCCAAATCGGCAGGTTAAGCCACCAGCCCCACCATTCGGGCCAGCCGCGGGTCCAGAAAGGACCGCTGATCACGATACAAATCGCACTCCAGAAACCAGCTGAAAGCGCCAGGAAAAGACCAAGCCTGTGGATACCAAGCGTCCCGATGGAATAACCGATCAGGTCGCGGAAGAAGGTATTCTCATGCTCAGCAGTCTTGACTGGTTCACCTTCCGGCGGATTGAGAGCCGACAGAACCAAGGCACCATGCAGCGACAGCGCCAGCACCGTGGTGAAGAAGAAGGTCACCGCAATCATATGCGCCGGGTTGTAATGGAAGTGCAGATATTGATAGCCGACATTCGACACCCAATCGAGGTGACTCCAAATGCCGTAGGGGAAACCATGCCCCCAAGCGCCCATCAGGACCGGTCGGATCACGACCAGCGTCACATAGGCGAAAACGGCGACACCAAAGGCAATGGGGATGTGATATCCCATGCCAAGCTTGCGCGATATCTCCGCCTGGCGCAGCGCCCATGAAACAAAGGCCCCGATCGCGCAGATGGTGATCACCTGCCACAATCCGCCTTCGCGCATTGGCGCAAGTCGCAGACCGTATTTCAGATCCGGCGGCGCGATATTGATCAGCCAGGGATTCCATGTCCCGCCAATCGCCGCGCCGTAGAGGATCAGGGCGGTTCCAACAAAGCTGAAAAACGCGCAGGTCACGCCAAAGAACCCAACATAAAAAGGCCCTATCCAAAAATCGAACAGGTCGCCCCCTATCAGGGTTCCGCCGCGGACGCGGTATTTCCGCTCAAAGCTTAACATCGCCATCGCTTGATGCTCCTCTCCCGACGGGGGCTTTGCCCGTCTGGCGGTCCCTCATGATGTTTTGTGCGGGCGAGGCAGTTTCGGCTGCCTCGCCCAATTCGCTGAAGCGCGGCCGAAGCCGCGCCCCGTGCTCAACCACCCAGCTTCGCGCCAGGGGTGAATGTCGGTGTCGTTGCGCACCAACCAAGGTGATCACAGTAACGCGGCGAGCTCAGAACAGCGAAGTGAATCACTGCTGCGATCGCCACCACACCTGCCGCGCCGAGGAACCCGACACGACGAGCATCAATCACCATCCACATTTTATGCATATCGAACATTCTCCTTTCCTTGCGCCCAGGTCTTGGGAATTTCCGTCAACCTGGAACATCCTTCAGAAGAAGCGCCAGTCGGGCGGAACCACTTGTCCGGTATAGACAAGCGGCCGCCACAACCACACGAGGATATGCGCACCCATGGAAGCAAACACGGAGAAAGCCCATCCCTGGACCACCAAGTTGTGGACTTCCTTCGCCTGAGCTTCCGTCAGGCGCGTTCTAGTGTCGGCCATTAGCAAACCTCCGACTTGGCCTTACGGCCATTACCGCGTCCACCCGCGCGGCAGGGACGGCAGAGGCGGAATTCCGCCCAAGCCTTCTTGTCATCGGAGACGTGCCGACAGCGGTGACCGCGGTCCGTTCGCAGACAAGATTCGGATTGGCGAAGGGGCATCATGCCATGACCTCCGCCAAAGTCTTTTGCACGCGCTCAGCCGTCACGCGCGGTTCTGCCGCGTCGCGCGCTGCGCGTTCAACCTGTTCGCGCAGCCGCTTTGCTGCGGAAATGCGCAGCAGGAAGGGCTCCTGCTCCACCCGTTCATCGAGTAGCGCGACCGCCGCCGCATCCCAGGGTTCCGCAGCACGCACCGGGGTGGGTTCGACGCGGTCGAGATCAGTGCCCAGCGGCAGGATATGAAACAGCGCGTCAAACAACGCGTTGCAATATTCCTGGATGATATAGGTCGCGCCGGCATAACCCATGAAAGGTGTTCCAGTAGCGCGACGGATGATGGCGCCGGGGAAACTGGCCGGGATATACATGGCCCGGCTTTTGATTTCCGCGGCATACATGCGTTCATTATAGGAACCGAATAGTACCAAGGGCGGTGTCTTGCGCAACGCATCACGCACTGCCGCATTGTCAGGCTTCTGCCCTGCCATGCGCGAAAAGGCGAAGGCGCAGGGAATGCCCATTTCATCATGCAAGAAGCGCTGCAAACCACGTGCGTAGGTATCGGTGGCAACTACTGCGAAGGAAGCGGAGGCATAGAAATCCTGCGTCACGCTGCGCCACAAATCCCAAAGCGGCTTCACCGTGGTGTGCTTTTCACGTTCGATGAAGGGTTCCGGATCAAGCCCGGTCAATTCACCAAGCTTGCGGAGGAAATTCGTAGTCGCGAACAAGCCGATCGGGGCTTGCAGATAAGGCCGTTCCAGTTCTTCACAAAGCTTGCGACCAAATTCGCGATACATGCAGATATTGACATCCGCATCGGGCAGCTTCGCGATATCTTCCACATGGCTACCTAGCGGAAAGACCAGATTGATCTCACAGCCAATGCCTTCGACCAGCCGGCGAATCTCAGCCAGGTCGGATGGCATGTTGAAGGTGCCGTAGATGGGGCCGATGATATTCACGCGTGGCTTTTCGCCTTCCTTCCGCGTGCGGGGTTTCGGCTTGCGGCCGCGAGAGCCAAATTCAGTCCAGAGCCACATGATGGCGCGATCAGCGGCTTGCCACTGATCCTCATCAATCGTACGGCAGATGAAGCGCTGTAGGTTGCTTCCCTGGGGTGTAACGCCGCCGCCAATCATCTCGGCGATGGAACCTGTCACTACCACCGCCGGCAATTCGGCATCCTGCGTTGCAGCAGCACGCTTCAAGGCGCCTTCGGTTCCGTTCTGGGAAAGTGAATCCTCATCCAGACCTGTCACCACTATCGGCAATTCATGCGGCGGCAGTGCATCCGTGTAATGCAGCACCGCTGTCACTGGCAGGTTTTCGCAACCAACCGGCCCATCAATCACAACACGCAGGCCGCGCACCGCCGAGAAAGCATAGATCGCCCCCCAGTAGCCGCCGGCGCGATCATGATCGAGAACGAGCATGGTCAGGTCCCCACCGCTTCTTCGGCCTTGGCCTTGGCGGCGCGCAGCTTGCGCTGACGTTCGCGAAAACCAGGGGGATCGCTTGGCTTGTCGCGGAAGCCATAACCCGCCCCATCAGGCGTTCCGACACCTTCAAAGAAGGATACCATGCGCGAAAAACGTTCACGCCCATTGGTCTGCGCCGCGACAATGCCCGCCATGGAGGCCGCACCAGCAGGACCAAAAAGCGGCCGGGCGGAAACCATATTGGTGAAGTACAGCGCGGGTGTGCCCATTTCCTTGGCCTTCTGCACCAAGGGCGTTGTGCCAAGCGCCAAATCCGGCCGCGCTTCCTTCATCGCGGCAATGTCCTGTTCCAGGCTCGCGCGATACTGCACATGGCAGCCATGCGCCTCAAGCCATTCGCGATCCGCGGCACTCCATTCCGTACGCGGTGCAGCGGTTCCAACATAAGGCACTTCAGCACCCGCTTCGATCAGCAGGCGTGCCACCAGCAGTTCTGAGCCTTCATAGCCCGAGACGGTAATGCGCGCCTTGACTGGATTGCCCGCGAGTGCGCCACGAATGGCGGGCAATGCGCGTGCCTTGGCCGCTTCGATTTCGGATGGCTTCACACCCGCAGCAGCGCCCATGGCGGAAAGCCAGGCATCGGTGCCTTCCACGCCTACAGGCGCGGAACCGACTACCGGCCGGCCGGCCGCGCGGAATTCGCGAATGCTGGCGGTATAGAAAGGATGCACCGCAGCAACGGCAACGCTATCAAGTGCCGCATAGAGATCACGCCACTCACGCGCCGGGGTTTGCGGCGCCAGCGTCAGCCCCATGGGCTGGATCAACGCACCAATTCCTGGCGGATCGGCGGGGAACAACTCGCCAATCACCGCGATGCTGCGTTGATCCAGTGCATAATCGCGTGGTCTTGCTACCGGCCCAGCCTCAGCCTCATTACGTGCGTAGCGCAGCATGGCGCCAGCCAGCACATCCTTGGCTTCTGCGTGGGTCGGCACACCAAAACCTGGTACATCTATGCCAATGACGCGCACGCCATTGATCTGCTTCGGCAGCAGGTCAAGCGGTACGCCAGAAGC
>JBIIGZ010000004.1:0-34322 GCA_044236185.1 Roseomonas sp.
AACTCGGTTGCTAGAACTGTCGCACCGTTATACCCACCCCATGCCGGTGCAACTCCCTCCCAAGCTGCCGAGTCTCCAAAAGCAAGAACATTCGGCAGTCCGCAAACAGCGACAAAAGCTCATGGCGAAATACGCCGTGCCGGAAATGCGTAAAGTGGGTGGCGGGGCTATTGTGAACCTTTCATCGGTGGCCGGGCTGCGCGCCGGGCATCCGGGCTTGCTCTACGCCACTACCAAGGGCGCCATTGTGCAAATGACCCGCGCGATGGCCGGGCATCACGGGGCGGACAATATCCGCGTCAATGCGGTGGCGCCTGGCTATGTCTATACGCCCATGGTGGCATCGCGCGGCATGACCGAAGAATTACGCCAGCAGCGCGCGCAATCGGGCATGTTGAAGTTTGAAGGCAGCGCCTGGGATGTGGCGGAAGCCGCGTGCTTCCTGGCCTCACCCGCCGCGCGCTGGATCACAGGCCAAACGCTGCCGGTAGATGCCGGGCGTTCGGCGGGCAATGCCGCTGGTGCATCGCCAAAGCCGGCGGGGGCGCTGCGTTAAGGCGTAGGAACCACCAAGGCCGGCACTGCAAGCCCACCAGCACGGCCCAAGATCCCCTTGCTCTGCACAGCGATAATCGCAAAGCGGCCATCCGCACCGCGCAGCAATAATGGGCCGCCGGAAGACCCCGTGGTGCCGGCGCAATCATGCGCAAGCATCACGCCTTCCCCCTCAATCCGGCGCAGGCCCAAATAACGGCAGGCCGGGTCCACCAGCAGCGCGCCGGGGTCATCACGCTGAAAGCCGGGCAGGGCAAGGATACTGCCTGCCGGCGGCGTTTCGCGCAGCAGGGGTAGCACGCGGCCAGCGCCAATCGGCGCATTCAGCGAAACCAGCGCCCAATCCGAAGCCCAGGGTGCCTCCCGCACCGGGTCAAAGCCCGCGCCCACGCGCAGCGCTACACCATGAGCCTCCAACCCCGCCAGCGTCACGCGAATATGCGCAGGCGGCAGCAGTGCCGTTCCCGCTGCATCCTTCAGGCAATGCGCCGCGGTCAGCACCAAGGCGGGCGCCACCATGGCACCCGTGCAAAGCCCAGCGCCCCCCGCTTCAATCAAGGCAACGGCATGCCAGGGTGGATGCGCCACCGGCACGGGCAGGCGCGGATCAGGCCCGGCATTCATCCCCGCCACCTGCGCAAAACCTGGGCCGGCCAGGCACATCAGTAGCGCAATTATCCGCCGCATGAACCGAGCATACGTTCCACAAATGCCGGCACAATCTCGGTCGCCGGGCCGTGATACGCCTCATGGAACAGCGCCGCGCCTTCGGTTTCTTCCAGATTTAATTCCACGCAGCGCGCATGCCGCCGCACAGCCTGCACAAAGCCGGCAGCGGGATAAACCTGGCCGGAGGTGCCGATGGAAACGAAAACACCGCAATCATCCAAAGCGGCTTCGATGCGTTCCATCTCAAGCGGGATTTCACCGAACCACACAACATGCGGGCGGAGCCGCCCAGGCGTACCGCAAGCGGGGCAGGCAGCATGCGGCGTGATATCCTGGGCCCATTCGCTGACACCGCCACAAGCAAGGCAGCGCGCCTTCAGCAATTCGCCATGCATGGCAATCACATTGCGTGACCCGGCGCGTGCATGCAGGCCATCTATATTCTGCGTTACCAGCGTCACCGGCGCCGGCCAGGCGGCTTCCAGCCGCGCCAGGGCGATATGCGCCGCATTGGGTTGGATCGCCGGATCAAGCAGCTGCGCGCGACGCGCATTGTAAAATCCCTGCACCAAATCCGGATTGCGCGCGAAGGCTTGGGGCGTTGCCACATCCTCGATCCGGTGGCGCGCCCAGATGCCATCGGCATCCCGAAACGTTGCCAAGCCGGATTCGCGAGAAATCCCCGCGCCGGTCAGGATAACAATGGGTGGCGCCATCAGCTTGTGGGCGGCGCTGTTGGGTTGCAGCTTTGCGGTGGGCGCGGAAAGGGTTGGTCCGGACGCGGGGGCGCCGGGCTTTCGCTTTGCTGCGGTACGGGCATGGTGGGCGCTTCAAGGCAAGGACCAAGCGCAAGCAGGGCAAGCATCATCAGCATGGCGACCTCCTTCGACGAACACAGCATAAACCAGGGCATCGTCGCAATGGCAGGGCTTGCGGGTTGGCGCATCCTCGGGAAGGCTGTGCTCGGAACATAAGGATTATATGCGTGGCCGAAACGCATCAGGGCAGTATCGAGTCGCGCTATTCCTGGCTGGTCGCCATCACGGCGGTGACCATGCTCTCACTCGCCGCCGGCGGCCCAATCATCGTGGTCGTCGGCCTGGTGCAAATCGCCGAGGATTTTGGTAGCGGGCGTTCCTTGCCGTCGCTTGCCAATTCACTTGCCTATTTCGGCACGGCCATTGGCGGCATGATCTGCGGCATCATGGTGGCGCGCTTCGGCCAAAGGCTGGTGGCGATGATCGGCGGCATCGCCGTCGCACTCGGGTTGATGCTGGCGTCCTTCGGGGAAAGCTGGGCGCTGCTGGTTGGGCTTGGGCTTGGCGTTGGGCTGTTTGGCAATGGTGCCTTGTTTCCGCCGATGCTCGCTTATGTCTCCCTTTGGTTTGACCGGCGCCGAGGTACGGCACTCGCCCTCGTCGCTTCTGGGCAATATGTCGCGGGCTTCGTGTGGCCGCCGATTTTTGAACGTGCCATCGCAACCTTTGGCTGGCAGCGCACCATGTTCGGCTATGGCATTCTGGTGGCCGCCATTGCGGTACCTTTGGCCGCGCTGGTGCTGCGCCCGCCGCCGGCACAACCCACCACCGGCAATTTTGCTGAGAAAATGAAGCCAGGTGCGCGCGTGCTTGGCATGAATGGCAATCTGGCCTTTTTCCTGCTCGCTTTCTGTTCCTTCCTGTGTTGCATCCCAATGGCCATGCCGGCGGCGCATCTTGTTGCTTTTTGCGGTGATCTGGGGATCAGCGCGTCCCGCGGTGCGCTCATGCTTTCCGTACTGACCTTCGCGGCCTTCATGGCGCGGCAATTCTGGGGCTGGCTTTCGGACAAGATCGGCGGGTTGTGGACGATTGTATTCGGCTCCCTCGCGCAAATCCTGGGCATGCTCGGTTTTCTGGCAACGCAGGATGAGGCCGGGTTGTTCTTTGTGGCTGCGGCCTACGGGCTTGGCTTCAGCGGCATTATCCCCGCCTATGTGCTGACGCTCCGCGCCCTATTCCCGGCATCGGAAGCGCATTGGCGCGTGCCCACATTGCTATTCCTGAGCCTGTCCGGCATGGCGGCGGGTGCCTGGCTTGCGGGATACATTTATGACTGGCTCGGCTTCTACGCTGCCGCTTGGTGGGCGGGTATTGGCTTCAATCTGGTACAATTCGCCCTGATTGTCTTCCTGTTGCTGCGCTGGCGGCGGGGCTTGGCAGCGCCCTGATCACGCTTGGTTTACGCGCGCTGCCGGGGCGTCTAGCATCCAATTCGTATTTACATACAACGGGAGGCTTCCATGCTGAAACGCAAACATCTGCTCGCTGCCGCCGCCGCTTTTGGCTTGGCGTTACCGGGCATTGCCGCGGCCCAGGCGCCGCAATTCTTCCGCATTGGCACGGGCAGCGCCGGCGGCACCTATTATCCCGTGGGCGGCATTATCGCGAATGCCATTTCCTGCCCGCCCGGCGCGCCTTGTGGCCAAGCCGGCGGCACGGCCGGTGTGCCGGGCATGGTCGCGGTGGCGCAGGCGACACAAGGTTCCGTGCAGAATGTCGCCATGGTGCAGGCGGGCAATGCCGAAGCTGGCTTTACGCAATCCGATGTGTCCCACTGGGCCTTTACCGCCACCGGTCTGTTTGAAGGCCGGCCCAAGACGGATCGCATTCGTTTTGTCGGACATTTGTTCCCGGAACATATCCACGCCGCTGTCCGCCGCGATAGTCCAATCCGCAATTTTGAGGATTTGCGCGGCAAGCGCATCGCGATTGGGCTTCAGGCGTCGGGCGCGCGCATCGGGTCTGAACTGATCCTTTCTGCCTTTGGCCTGAATGCCGGGCGTGAATTCACCGCCGAGTATCTGAACCAGGCGCAAGGCACTGAGCGCATGCAGGACCGCGGGCTTGATGCCACCATCACCGTGGTGGGCTATCCGGCAGCGGCCTTCACGGAATTCTGCAGCCGCACTGGCTGCCGCTTTCTGCCCATCCCGCCCGCGCAGGCAGCGCGCGTGATCGAACGCGCCCCCTTCTATGGCCAAGGCATTATTCCGCGCAGCGCCTATGAAGGCCTGGAATCCGATGTACCGACGCTGACGGTGGGCGCCGTGCTGGTGGTGCGCGACAGCCTGCCGGATGAGCTTGTCTATAATGTCACGCGTTCCCTTTGGTCTGATGTGACGCGCGGCTTGCTTGACCGCGGCCATGCCAAGGGCCGTGAAATTGTAAAGGAAAACGCGCTGCAAGGCCGGGGTGTTGTGCCCTTCCATCCGGGGGCTGAGCGTTTCTATCGGGAAGCCGGCATTCTGCGTTGAACCAAGGGTAATTGGCCGTGACCGCAAGGAATGAAGGCGGCGCGGCCGCCCAAGCAAAGCTCGACCTCGACGCCGCGGCCGAGCTTGAAAAGAAATATGATAGCGAATTGCAGTTCCGAAACCTGTCGGGCTTCGCCGCCCGACTGGTGCCGGCGCTGCTCGTGGCACTCTCGTTTTTTCACTACTATACGGCTGGCTTCGGCATCCTGACCGAGCATTGGCACAAGGCGATCCATGTCGCAGCCGTGCTTGGCCTGATTTTCCTGATGTTCCCAACCAAGCGTAATTTTGGCCCCCTCATCGGCGGCATCCCGCTTTATGATTGGGCCTTTGCGTTGCTGATTACTGTCGCTTGCCTTTATTTGCCCATCATTTTTGATGAACTCACCTTCCGGATCGGCATGCCCAATACAGCCGATATGGTGATGGGCACAATCATGGTGGTGCTGCTGCTGGAAGCGACACGCCGCGCCATGGGCTGGGTGCTGCCGTCCATCGTGATTATCTTCATTCTCTATGGCCTCTACGGCAATCACCTTTCGGGCGTGCTGGCACATCCGGGCGCCAGCTGGGAAGGCTTCATCAGCCATGTCTATCTGACGCAGGAAGGCATCTTCGGCATTCCGGTCAAGGTGGTGGCGACCTTTGTCTTTCACTTCGTGCTGTTTGGCGTACTGGCTACCCGCATGGGGCTTGGACAATTCTTCATTGATCTCGCCTCCATCATCGCAGGCCGCTATCCTGGCGGACCAGCCAAGGTTGCTGTTGTATCCTCTGCCATGTTTGGCAGTATCAGCGGTTCTTCGATTGCGAATACCGTCACCACGGGATCGCTCACCATCCCTGCCATGAAACGTATTGGCTACAAGCCGCATTTTGCTGGTGCGGTGGAAGCGGCAGCAAGTGCAGGCGGGCAAATCACGCCACCCATCATGGGGGCCGCGGCCTTTGTGATGATTGAATTCCTCAATATCCCGCTGACAACCCTGCTGATCGCCGCTGCGATTCCTGCCTTCATGCATTTCTGGGGTGTCTTTGTGCAGGTGCATTTCGAAGCCAAGAGGCTTGGCCTGCGCGGCATGCCTGAATCGGAGATTCCGAAGCTGTGGCCTACCATCAAGCATGGCTGGCCAACGGTCATTCCCCTGGTGTTGTTGGTTGGCGTCATCATCGAAGGCTTTACGCCTTATCTCGCGGCTTTTACCGGCATCACAGCCTGCATCGTGGTGGGTTTCCTCAATCCGCGGCAGCGCCTGACGCTGCGCGACTTATGGGACGCCTTTGATCTTGGGTCACGCTATGCGCTGGCCGTTGGTGCGGCTGCTGCTGCGGTTGGCATTGTGGTGGGTGTTGTCACACTCACCGGCGCGGGCTTTCGCATTTCCTTCATGGTGACGCAGGCGGCGGCGCAAACGGCAGAATTTTTCCGTCCTGTAGTTGAAATCCTGCCAGCCAGCATGGCTTCCATGCAAGGATTGACGCTGTTCCTGACGTTGGTTTTTGTCGCCCTTATCTGCATCGTCATGGGCTGCGGTATTCCAACAACGGCGCTTTACATCGTCTTGGCAGCAATTGCCGCACCGGCGGTGCAACAGCTTGGCGTGCCGCCGCTGGCCGCGCATCTTTTCATCCTGTATTATGGAATTTTGGCGGATTTGACACCACCCGTCTGCGTCGCAGCCTATGCCGCCGCAGGGATTGCCGGATCACACCCCTTCAGAACGGGACTTACCGCCTTTCGACTTGGGCTTGCCAAGGCAACTGTACCTTTTGTTTTTGCCTATTCGCCGGTGATGCTGATCATGGTGGATGGTTTCACCTGGGGCGATTTCCTGTTTACCACGATCAGCTGCGCGATTGGCGTTTTGGTGCTGGGCATCGGCCTGACAGGCTTTGCCTTCACCCATATGGGATTTGGTGCCCAGGCCGTGCTGGTGGTTTCGGCAATATTGATGATTTCGCCGAATGTTCCCATGACCCTGACAGGCGCCGCCTTGGCCCTGCCTGTTTTCGTGCTGAATTGGCGCAGGTCCCAGCGTAACGCGCCAAGCTGAGATTTATTCTTCTTCCAATACCGCGCGCAGCTTTCGCAGCAATGCTTCGCGCGCGGCATCATCCCGTGCGTTTTCCGTTGCCGTTTCAATCGCAAGCATCAGTGCCGCGCGCTGATTATGCCAATCTGGGCGCATGCTGCGCGCCGGATCGACGCGCCGCCCCTGGGTAACCTGGCGCTTGGGCCGGCCGCCCTGCGGCAAGGTCCAACATTCATCAAGCACGGGCATGATCACTTGATCGGCTGCTGCAATGCCGCCTTCGGTCAGGCGTATGGCGAGCGCTTCCATCGCCGGCGCTTCGCCATGCATGAGAAACACGCCACCTGAAACGCGCCCGCGCGCCGCCAGCCAACGCGCCAATTCCGTGGCATCCGCATGGCCGGAGAAATCACGAATCTCGGTGATATGCGCCTCCACACGAATAGTTTCACCCTGGATACGCACTTCGCGCTTGCCTTCCTGCAAGAGCCGCCCAAGCGTACCTTCCGCCTGATAGCCGGTGAGCATGACTGTGGCGGCAGGGTTCCAAAGCCAACGCTTCAGATGATGCCGAATGCGTCCGGCATCGCACATCCCAGAACCGGCGATGATAATATGAAACCCTTCAGCTTGCGCAATCCGCCTGCTTGCTTCCCCGCTCTCGGTTGGGCGAATCAAAGGCGAACGCAACGCGTGACTGACGGATTGGCCATTTTCCAGCGTCTCCGCATGTTCCAAAAACACGTCTGTTGCGCGGATCGCAAGCGGGCTATCCATGAAAATGGGCACTTCAGGAATGGCGCCGGTCTGCATCAACGTCACCAGATCCCAGCAGATTTCCTGGGTGCGTTCCACTGCAAAGGCCGGGATCAGCAGTACGCCATCGGGCTTGGCCGCTTCCTTCATGATATGGGCAAGCTTCTCCCGCCGCGCCACATGGTCCACGCAGGGCTTATCTTCATCGCCATAGGTGCTTTCCATGAACACATGATCAAGCGCCGCGGGTGCGTCGCTTTCATGGTGAAACACCGAACAATCCGGCCCAAGGTCACCCGAAACCAGCACGCGCACCGGCCCATCCTTACCATCAGCGCATTCAATTTCGATTGAGGCCGAGCCCAGCATATGCCCTGCATTCCACCAGCGCGCCCGCACCCCCGGAACGGGTTCCACCCAGCGTCCTAAAGGCACCGCGCGAAAGGCCGAAAGCACCGCCGCCGCATCTTCCACCGTATAGATGGGCTGCACAGGTGCGCGGCCCCGATGGCGGTTGCGGCGATTGAGCTGTGACACCTCCATTTCCTGAACATGGCCGGAATCTGGCAGCATGACCGCGCAAAGGTCTGCCGTAGCCGCCGTGGCATGGATCACGCCGCGAAATCCGCCCGCCTTCAGTTTTGGCAGCAACCCAGAATGATCAATATGCGCGTGTGTCAGCAACACGGCATCAATTTCGCGTGAGTTGAAGGGGAACTCCTCCCAATTCAGGGATTTCAGGGTCTTTGGTCCCTGGAACATACCGCAATCCACCAGGAACCGTGCGCGGCCAGTATCAAACAGCAGACAATAGCCGGTGACAGTGCGCGCTGCGCCACAAACTCGAACCGAAATACCCATAAATACCTCCCCCTATTTTGGCGCATCGCTGATCACTTGCTGTCTATCCAGCACCGATTTGTCTTGATCCAGCGCAAAATTAGGAGGAAGCTATCTACCAGAACGCGAAGACCACAAGAAGTCCCGCGTTCTGAAGGCAAAGCAAGACGGCAGGCAAAAATGAACCCGCTTGATGTCACACGTTCGATGATGGATGGCCTTGGGGCCGAAGGCGATGTCTGCATGAAATGCGGATCACGCTCACTCGGGCTGTGCGCGCCGCTCGATGCCGCTGCCTTGGATGATATGGCGGCGGATAGCGAAAGGGTCACGCTGGAAGCGCGCGCACCGATTTTCCACCAAGGTGATGCAGCGCGCTATGTCTATACGCTGACGGACGGCACGGCGCGCCTGATGCGCGTATTGCCGGATGGCCGGCAGGCCGCGATTGGCTTTCGCTTCTCTGGCGATATTCTGGGCTTCACGCCTTCGGAAGAACATGCATTCGGCGCTGAAATGCTGACCGATGGCAAAGTTTGCCGTATGGAACGCCGCCGGCTGGAACAGTTGTTCCGCCGCTACCCGCTGCTGGAACGCCGTTTTCTTGATCTTTGCTCGCGGGAATTGGCACAAAGCCAGGAACATATCATGGCGCTTGGTCGCTTCACGGCAGAAGAACGCGTTGCGGCGTTTCTGCTCTCGCTGGTGGATGCGCAGTGCCGGCGTGGCCACAAGGGACCGATCTTTGACCTACCGGCGACGCGCGCCGATATCGGCGAGTTCCTCGGCTTGACGCTTGAGACCGTGAGCCGCGCCATTTCCAGCTTCCGGCGCCGTGAGTTCATCCGCCTGCATGGGCAAAGCGGCATTGAAATCCTGAATGAAGCCGCGCTGACCGCCCTTGGTACGGGCGAGGGTGAGGACGCGGCCTGAAAAGCCAGCGGCATTCACGGCCGCGTACTGCTGCGATAGACTTCACGCAGCATCAGGAAGCAGCCCATGTCCGATTTGCCGCGTCAGGTGGATATCGCCGAAGAAGGCCCGCGTGAGGGTTTTCAAATCGAAAAAAACCCCATCGCCAGTGCTGATAAGATCGCGCTGATAAATGCGCTCTCGGCGACTGGCCTCAAGCATATTCAGGTGGCGTCTTTTGTCTCGCCCAAGCTGGTGCCAGGTTGGGCTGATGCAGAATCAGTGGTCGGGGGCTTCACGCCTCACCCGGATATTCATTATACCGCGCTCTGGTTTAATGCTGCCGGCCTGGATCGCGCGCTGGCCTTCAAGGATCGGCTGTATCTTTTCGGGTCCATTAGTCTTGCCGCGTCTGAGGCATTTTCGCTGAAAAACCTAAACCGCGATCGTGCCGGGCAGATTGAGGCGATGCGCAAGCAAACCGCCGCGCATATTACCGCCGGCGTGCCGGTGACGCGGATTGGGCTGCAAGCGGCCTTTGGCTGCAATTACGCCGGCGACGTCATGCCCGCGCAGGTGATGGCAGCGATAGCCGATGGCTTGGAAGTTGCGGCAGAAGCAGGGGTCACCATTCGCGACTTAACCCTGGCTGACACGATGGGCTGGGCCAATCCGCACCAGATCGAAACGGTGGTTGGTGAGGTGTCCAACCGCTGGCCTGCATTGCGGCTTTCGCTGCATTTGCATGACACACGCGGGCTTGGCATCGCTAATGCCATGGCAGGGCTGCGCATGGGTGTGGCGCGCTTCGATGCTGCCGTGGGTGGCCTTGGCGGTTGCCCCTTTGCCGGCCAGTCAGGTGCGCCCGGCAATATCGCAACCGAGGAATTGGCGCTGCTCTGCGCCGAGCTTGGCATTGAAACCGGCATTGATCTGGAAGCGCTGGTGGAAGCGGGCAGGCTCGCGGAACGTATCCTGGATCGGCGCCTGCCAAGCGCCGTACTGCGTGGCGGGACGCTGGCACGGTTTCGCGCGCGCGGCGTGAGTTGATGTCAGAAGACGCTCGCCGCTTCGCGCCTGCCGTCGCGCGCAACAAGGCCGCCATCACAGAAGTCCTGGCGCGCTACTTGCCTGCATCGGGTCTTATCCTCGAAATCGCAAGCGGTTCCGGTGAACACGCGCTGCATTTCGCAGCGCATTTTCCGGCGCTGAGTTTTCAGCCGACCGATCCCGATGCGGCTGCCCTTGCCAGTATCGCGGCGTGGCGGGGGGAAGCGCTACTCGCCAATCTATTGGCGCCCCTGATGCTTAATGTGATGGCTGATGACTGGCCGGTGCTGAAGGCTGATGCGGCGCTTTGTATCAATATGATCCATATCGCGCCATGGGAAGCGACGGCCGCGCTTATGTTGGGTGCCGCGCGCATTCTGCCGCCCGATGGGACGCTGTTTCTCTACGGCCCCTTCAAACGGGGTGGCGTTCACACCGCGCTGAGCAATGCGGAATTTGATGCAAGCCTGCAGGCCCAAGATGCGCGCTGGGGTCTGCGTGATCTGGAAGCGGTTGCTGAGATCGCCAGCGCAGCAGGATTCGCCGCACCGGTGGTGGAAGTGATGCCGGCGAATAATCTGTCCGTGATTTTTCGCCGGCTGCCGTGAAAGTTCAATGTGAAAGCAGCACTGGTATCGTCATTTCCCGCAACAGGCTGCGCGTTACGCCACCCAGGATGAATTCACGCAAGCGCGAATGCCCATAGGCACCCATCACCAGCAAATCTGCGCCCATATCGCTCGCGTGATTGAGCAGAAGGGCGGAATCCGAAACATCATCCGCCACTGCCTTGGCAACTTCCACCTTCAGCCCATGGCGCGCCAAATGCCGCGCAATATCGGCGCCCGGTTCTTCACCATGTGCGCCAAGCCCGTGCTTGGGATTGGCAAGGAACACGGTCGCGGTTTCTGCCTTGGCAATCAGCGGCAAGGCATCATGTAGCGCACGCGTCGCCTCGCGGCTCGCATTCCAGCCGACCAGCACGCGCTTGCCGATGCTTTTGAAATTGCCAGCGTAGGGAATGGCCAGCACAGGCCGCCCTGAATCGAATAACGCCGCTTCCAGAAGGCCCCTATTATCACCTTCCGGATCATCCTGCCCCAACACCAGCAAATCGGCATAACGGCCATGCAGCGCCAGGATTTCCGGTGTGGTGCCTTCCACCTGGCGCCACTCGCCCATAATGCCTTCACGCGCCAGCGCGGCCTCAAACGCCGCCTTCAGTTTTGCCCCGGTTGCCAGCGCGGATTGGCGCATCTGTTCCATCAATTCCGCAATCACTGCGCCACCTCCGCCGCCATCACCCATGGCCATGACGGGTATAGCCACATCAATAACGTGTAGCGCAGTCAGGTGCGCCCCATGCTGACGCACGAGCGACGCCGCGATATCAAGCCGAGCCTGCGCACGCGGCGATTGATCCAGATGCACAAGAATTTCACAGAGCTTCATCTCAGCCTCCTTCCGAGGAACGAGAGATGGCTAACCCACACCGTGCCCGGCCGAATTGATCAATATCAATATTGGTGTGTGGCTAATCCTCTTCCGGGCGCTTCCAGGTCAGGAACCAACCGACATCTCCCGGTATCCCTCCTGGCCAATCAAGGATCTGAACCTTCACCTGAAAACCACGCGGCGCCAATTCGCGTTCATAAAACTCATAGGCACGCTTCGGAAAGCCAATCAGCCTATTGCGCCAGGCTGGATCATGGCTGGTGATGGATCGCCCCTGATCGGGTAACCATTCGGATGGAAAGCGCATGACCAGCGCTTCCCTTTCTCCGGCATCTACTGCACGGCGAACCAGTGTTGCGATACGGTCCAGCGCATCGGGTGCAACTTCGCGCGCCTCAAACGCCTCGCGCAGTTTCTCCTGTTCCGCGTGCCGAGCGGCGGCTTCCGCACGCTCAGCGGCTTCGGTCGCGCGCTTCTTACCATCAACATAATCCCAGATGGATTGCGCACTGAAGTTTTGGGCAGATAAGGCCATGGCCGCGTTCCTTCTTCCGTCGGCGGATATTCACGCCTTCGGCCCGAACGCTTCCTTGACCTACATCACGCCTTCACCGGCCTTCAAAGCTTGGGGCGCGCTTTTCCAGCATGGCGTCCACCGCTTCGCGATGATCCCGCGTGCCATGCGCCAGCGCCTGATAGGCAGCCGACATTTCCAATAGTGTGGACAGTCGCGTGTGCTGGCTTTCACGCAACAGGCGTTTGGTCAGCCGCACGGCTTGCGGCGGATTAGCGGCGATTTTTGCCGCAATGGTACGCGCCGCATCCAACAGCGCTTCCGGCGCCACCACTTTCGAAACCATGCCACACGCCAAAGCCTCGGCCGGGCCAATGGTTTCACCAGTGAGTGACAATTCCAGGGCCTTCGACATGCCGACCACCTTCGGCAGCAAATAGGCACCACCATCACCCGGCACAATACCAACCTTGACGAAGCTTTCCGCAAAAAGCGCCTTTTCGCTGGCCACGCGAATATCGCACATCAACGCGAGGTCTAGCCCCGCGCCAATCGCCGGCCCATTCACCGCAGCGATGGTTGGAATATCCAATTCATAAAGCGCGAGGGGGATCAATTGAATGCCGCGACGATAGGATTCGCGAATCTCCGCCCCCGTGCCGCCGCCGGTAATGCCGGTCTTATCCCGCATGCCCTTCAAATCACCGCCGGCGCAAAAGGCGGAACCTGCACCGGTCACGATGACGCAGCGCACACTATCATCACGCGAAAGTGCGCGGCAGGCGGCTTCCACTTCCTCACATTCTGCGCGCGTGGAAATCGCATTGCGCTTTTCGGGCCGATTGAGCGTGAGAATGACGATGCCGCCTTCACGTTCGATATTCAGGAATGGGGTCATGGGGCGATTTCCTCCTCGCGCGCGGTGATGAAGGGCCAGAGTGCACCAGGCAGCGCTTGCGCTTCCTGCCCGATCCGCTTGGCCCAAAAGGCTTCGCTGCCACCTTCTTCACGCCAGGACCAAAGCCGACGCGTGAAATGATGCAGCTGATGTTCTTCCGTAATGCCCATGGCGGCAAAGACCTGATGCGCGATGGCGGCACCGCGTGTGGCGGCCTCACCCACTGTGATCTTCGCGCAGCCGATCTCAAAGGTTGCCGCCGCCAGGCCGCGCCGGTCCACAGCGCGCGCGGCGGCAGCAGCCGCCACCGAAGCGGCTGAAGTCTCGGCCGCAAAAACCGCAAGCTGCTGTTGAATAGCCTGAAAGCGCCCAATCGGCCGGCCAAATTGCTTGCGTGTATTGGCGTGATCCACCGCTAGCGCCAGCGCTGCCTGCATGGCACCGGCAATCTGCGCGGAGCGCATCAGCGCCGTGCAAAGCAAACCCGCTTCCGCGCCCCAGCCATTGGGCAGAACCGCTTCCGCAACCGGAGCACCAATAATGCGCGCGCGATCCCGCGCTTCATGGCCGATATTGCCACCTTCTTCCCAGCCAAGCGCTGCCGCCGGATAAAGCGCAATGCGCGCGCCATCCAAAAGCGCGACATGGCCGGCATGACGGCCCCAGGGAATGGCGCCATTGCGCGCGCCAAAACTGATTGCGCCATCGGGCGGCGTAATACCTGCCGCCGCTAGCAAGGCGCTGCCAAAAATGCCCTCCGCCAGCGGCACTGGCGCCGCATGGCGGCCCAGCACTTCCAGCAAGGGCGCGACATCGGCAAAGCCCAGCCCAACACCGCCAGTATCTTCCGGCACCAACGCGCCATTCAGGCCAAGTTCTGCCATGCCATCCCATGTGGCGGCAGGCCAAACGCCCGCTTCAACCGCGCGCAGCACCGCGACATCCGCCGCATTTGTCAGCGCACGATCCGCCTGTTCAGCGAGTTCCGTTGCAATTTCGCTTGCCATCTCAGCGCAGCCCCAATTCGCGCGCGATAATGCCGCGCATGATTTCCCGCGTACCGCCGCGCAAGGAGAAGGTCGGCACAATCTGCGTCAAATAAGCATGCATGCGGCGCATATCCTCTGGCATGTCTTCAGTCGCGATCAGGTCACGCACCACATTGGGCAAGGCCTGTTCAAAATCATTGCCCAAATCCTTTACCAGCGCCGCTTGGCGTACCGGGTCCTGCCCATCTTCCAACATGCCAGCCACCGCGACGGACATATTGCGCAGCGCCCAAAGCCGCGCGACTTGGCGCCCCAGTGCGGGTGCCGCGGCGCCATCCTGCTTCAGCGTCACCATCGCCGCTTCCAAAAGGGGATGCGATGACAAATACCGATCCGGCCCGCTGCGTTCAAAAGCCAATTCGCTTGTGGCCTGCGCCCAACCCGCGCCTTCCTGCCCGACCAGCGCATCTTCCGGCAGCATCACATCATCGAAAGTGATTTCATTGAAACCCTTCTCACCGACCAGATCGCGGATCGGGCGGATATGCACACCAGGCGCGCGCAAATTGACCAGCACTTGCGAAAGCCCGATATGCCGCGCGCCACCTTCCGGGGCCGGCGAGGTGCGTACCAACGCAATCATCCAATCGCAAAGATGCCCGAAAGTCGTCCAAATCTTGCGGCCATTCAGCTTCCAGCCGCCATCCACCTTTTCTGCCTTGGTGCGGAGTGACGCGAGGTCACTGCCCGAATCAGGTTCGGACAAGCCGATGCAAAACGCGTATTCGCCACTCGCGATCCGCGGCAGGAAATGGCGTTTCTGTTCTTCCGTGCCAAGCCGCAGGATCAGCGGGCCGGATTGCCGATCCCCAATCCAATGCGCCCCCACCGGCGCGCCGGCGGCGAGCATTTCTTCCAGCACGATATTGCGCTCCAGAAAGCTGCGTTCTGCGCCGCCAAATTCGCGCGGCCAACACATGCCAATCCACCCCTTGGCGCCCACTGCGCGGGTGAAATCTCGGTCAAACCCCATCCAGGATCGGGCGCGGATTTCCGGCGTGAAGTTTTCCGCATGTTCGGCCAGAAATGCGCGTACTTCGGCGCGCAGTGCTGCCGCGCCATCCGGCGCATCCCGCAAATCAAAACGAAGCCCAGCCATGGCGCAGCCCCCTTACAAGACGCCAGCGGCGCGCGCCGCGGCGATTTCTTCTTCCGTCATTTCGGCAAATTCGCGCAGCACCGTATCCGTATGCTCGCCAGGTGCTGGAATACCATAGCGATAGGTCACTGGCGTCGCGGTAAGATGCAGCGGCGATGCCGGCACCCGTACGCGCCCGCCCGCATGATGCGGCACTTCCACAATCAGCCCGCGTGCCTTGGTATGCGGGTCGGCTTCCACATCAGCCGCCGTATTGATAGGGCCAGAGGTGATCTTGGCATCTTCCAGTACCGCCAACCATTCAGCCCTTGGCCTTTGGCGCAGCACATCATGCATCATGCCAAGCAGCAGATCGCGATTGGCCGCACGGTCGCGCGCACGGCGGAATCGCTCATCCTCCGCCCATTCGTGATGACCCAGTGCGGCCGCCAGCCGAATAAACTCGCGGTCATTCAGAACACCAATGACGAATTTCGCGTCAGAGCCTTGGAACACGCCATAAGGCACCGCCACCACTGCATCATTGCCAGTGCGCTGCATCAGCTTGCCGGCATTGAGCCAGGATGACATCGGCGCCTGCATCAATGACACCATCGTTTCATAGAGTGAGACTTCGCAATATTGCCCCTCACCGGTCTGATCGCGATGCCGTAGCGCGGCAAGGATGGAAACTGTCGCGGCAAAGCCCGTGAACATATCCGCAACCGGCACACCAACACGCTGCGGACCGCCGCCTGGCTTGCCATCAGCCTCACCGGTTACTTCCATCAACCCGGCCATGGCTTGCGCGACAAAATCATAGCCCGAGCGATGTGCATATGGTCCATCCTGACCAAAGCCTGTCACAGAACAATAGACCAAGCGCGGATTGATGGCGCGCAAATCCTCATAACCCAACCCGTAACGCGCAAGCGTGCCGGTGCGGAAATTTTCGATCAACACATCCGCCTTCGCCACGATGCGCTTCAGGATCGCCGCCCCTTCCGGTTGCGTGAAGTCCAGACTGAGTGAGCGCTTGTTGCGATTGAGCGAGGTGAAATAGGTGCTGTCATCACTCCCCGGCACAAAGGGCGGGCCGAGCGCGCGCAAATCATCGCCATTGCCCTGGCGTTCCAGCTTGACGATTTCGGCGCCCAGATCGCCCAGCATTTGCGCGCAAAGCGGGCCGGCCACCACGCGGGTCAGGTCAATCACGCGAAGCCCGGTCAGCGCGCCGGGCTTTGGGGGTTCTGTCATCATGCCTCAGCCACCGCGCACCCGGGCGCGCAATTCGAATTTCTGGATCTTGCCGGTTGCGGTTTTGGGCAGCGGGCCGAAGGTAATGTGTCGTGGCACCTTGAAGCCTGCCAGATTGGCGCGACAGAAAGCGATGATGCCATCGCGGTTTTCTGTCGCCCCCGGCTTCAGCGTAATGAAGGCATGCGGCACCTCGCCCCATTTTTCATCCGGGTGTGCCACCACCGCGGCTTCCATTACATCCGGGTGGCGATAGAGCGTTTCTTCGACTTCCAGGCTGCTGATGTTTTCCCCGCCCGAGATCACAATATCCTTGGCGCGGTCCTTCACTTCGATATAGCCATCCGGATGCAGCACCCCCAGATCACCGGTGCGGAACCAGCCATCCACGAATACCGCTGCATTGGCCTTGGGGTTGCGGAGATAGCCCTTCATTACCGTATTGCCGCGAATGGCAATCTCACCAATTGTCACGCCATCGGCCGGCACCGCCGCGCCTGTTTCGGTATTGATTACGGTCGCTTCTTCCAGCGTGGGTAAAGCAACGCCCTGCCGCGCCATGAAGGCGGCTTTTTCCGACAAGGGCAGATCATGCAAGCCGGGCTGCCAGGCACATAGCAGCGAAGGGCCATAGCATTCCGTCAGCCCGTAAAGATGCGTTACATCAAAGCCGAGGTTTTCCATGGCCGCGATAACGGGTGAGGGCGGCGCCGCACCACCAGTCGCGATCCCAACACGATGCGCGAAGCTACGGCGCTGATCTTCCGGCGCATGAATCAGCATGGTCAGCACCACCGGCGCGGCGCAGAGATGCGTCACGCCATGTTCAGCAATCAGCGCGAAAATCCGCGCAGGCTCCACACGGCGCAGGCAGACATGGGTGCCGCCTTGCAGCGTGACCGCCCAGGTATAAGTCCACCCATTGCAATGAAACATCGGCAGCGTCCAAAGATAGACGCTTTGCGCATTTAGCCCAAAGGAAAGCGCATTCCCGCAGGCATTCAGATAGGCGCCACGATGATGCACCACCACACCCTTAGGGTCACCCGTGGTGCCAGAGGTATAGGAAAGCGAAATCGCTGCCCATTCATCTGAAGGCGGTGCCACGGGAAAGGCAGGGTCACCGCCGGCGATGAAATCTTCATAAGGCGTGGCGTCAATCGCCGCACCACCAGGGCCTTCGGGATCATCAATGATGATGATGCGCGGCGGGTTTTCCAGCCCTTCCAAGGCGGTATTTACCAGCGCGGCGAATTCCCGGTCCAGCAGCAGGACTTTCGCGCCGGAATGCCCAAGAATGAAGCGCACTGTAGGCGCATCCAGCCGCGTATTGATCGGACATAGCACGGCATGCGCCATGGGTACGCCGTTATGCGCTTCCAGCATTTCCGGGATATTCGGCAAAAGCGCGGCCACCACATCGCCCGGCGCAATCCCCGCACCGCGCAAGGCCGAAGCCAGGCGGCGGCTGCGTTCCAGAAACTGCGCATAGGTGATGCGCCGCGCGCCATGGATAATGGCGACACGCTTGCCCCAGACATGCGCCGCACGCGGCAGGAAGGAAACGGGGGAAAGTGGGACGTGATTGGCGGCGGTTTTCGGCAGATCATCCTGCATGCGTCAGCCCTTTCCCAAAACCCGCGGCGCGCTGATGGCGCAGCGCATGCGCGCTGCATTGCGCAACAGCGCCGCCACTTCCGCGTGATGCGCGCTGCCCGGATCATAAGCGCCCGCACGGATCGCAGCAGCCAAGGCGCGGTCCGGTGCGTCGGCAGCGCCCGTCAGGCGCTGCATGGTGGCGCGCGTCGCCGCCACCCAAGCATCATCCTGCACAGCCTCGCGCGCCGCAATCGCCATGGCATTTGCGATCATGCGCGCGGTGAAGGCATCCGCGCCGGAAAGCTTGGGCAGAATCTCCCGCAACAAGGCATCGCGTGCGGTGGCCAATAGGCTTGCGCCTTCCGGGGCTTCACGCTGCATCGGGCACCCCCGTCATATTCAGGATTTCCCATTCAAGCTCAGGCACGATATGGCCGGTCAGCGCCAGTTCAAGGCTGGTTTCCTTGCCAGAAAGATGCCGCGCGGCCTGATCAATCGCAATCACGGCCCAGCGAATATGCGCGGCCAATTCCCACCAGGTAACGCGCGCCGCATCCACCGCGCGGCCCGCTTCCGCGGCATAGCCGGCATAGAAGGCATCACGCGCGCCAATACCGCCCGCCTCATGGGCGCTGCCAAAGCGCCAGCATTTGGCGCAGAACCAGCCCAGATCAGCATGCGGTTCGCCCCAGGCGGCGAATTCCCAATCCAGCACGGCGGTCACGCCCGCTTCAGCCAGCATCAGATTGCCGGTGCGGAAATCATTATGGTTCAACACGGGTGGCAAGGGGGGCGGCGCGGTGCGTTCCAAATGCCGCAAACCCCATTCCAAAACCGGGCGCGGCAGCGCTTGCCGATCCAGTGCGCGGCGCTGTTCCGCCACAAAGGCCAGGCAAGCATCATCCGGCGGCGCGCCCAGAAACGCCAAATCCGCGCGCGGCGGCGTGATGCGGTGAATGCGCGCCAATTCACGCCCAAGCGCCCGCACCGCCGCATCCCGCCCACCGCAGAGCGTTTCGCTTTTCACCACGCGATGCCCTGCGGCAATGCCCTGGACCCGACGCATGATGAAGAACGGCGCGCCCAGAATGCCGGTATCCTCACACAAATAAAGCGGCGCCGGGACCGTCACGCCCGCCGCAAACGCCGCCTGCAACAGCGCGAATTCTGCTGTGCGCGGCAGGGAAACCGCCAAGGTCGCGGCATTATCCGTACGCAGCACCCAGGCCTCATCACGCCCGGCACGCTTCACATCCAAGGCCCAATTCTGCTGAATGGCTCCACCGGAAAGCATGGCCATGGCGCCAAGTTCAAGATCAGCCGCGCCGGTCGCCCCGCGCAGCCAATCCTTCAGTTTTGCCCGCCGCGCCTCATCCATGCTTGGGCGGACCCCAGGCGAAGAAGGAAGAACCCTCTGCCCGCAATGTATTGGCCAACACCATGCGATGCACTTCGGATGCGCCATCCACCAGCCGCGCCTGGCGGGCATAGCGATACATCCATTCAATCACCGTGTCCTTGGAATAGCCGCGCGCGCCCAGCAATTGCAGCGCCGTATCCACGGATTTCTGCAAGGCATCCGCGACCACGATCTTCGCCATGGAAACTTCTTTCCGCGCGAAGCCGCCCTGGTCCAGCACCCAGGCCGCTTTCATGGTCAGCAGCCGGCCAATTTCAATTTCCATCGCCGCCTGGCCGACCAGCCCTTGCACGCTTTCGCGATCAATCAGCTTCATGCCGAAGGAATCGCGCTGCCCGATGCGTTCCATGGCGATTTCCAAAGCACGCCGAGACAAGCCCAGCCAACGCATGCAATGGGTCAGCCGCGCCACGCCAAGGCGCATTTGCGTCAGCTTCAGACCGTCGCCTTCATTCATCAAAAGGTGCTCATTGGGAATTTCGAGGCCATCGAATTCCAATTCGCAATGCCCGCCATGTTCTTCCGGCCCCATGATCGGGATGCGGCGCACGATCTTCCAACCCGGCTGATCGGCGCTGAACAGAAAGGCGGAAAGCCCCTTGCGCGGATCATCCGATGTGCGGGCGATGATGATGAAAATCTTCGCATTGCCAGCGCCGGTGATGAACCATTTGCGCCCGGTGATGCGCCAACGGTCATTGCCGACGCGTTCTGCCTTGGTATAGGTCAGGTTTGGGTCTGAACCGCAGCCATCCGGTTCCGTCATGGCGAAGGCGGATTGCACATCGCCATTCACAATCGGGTGCAACCAACGCGGCTTCATCGCTTCTGGCAAAACGCGATCCAGGATCATCATATTGCCGTCATCCGGCGCGGCGCTATTGAACACCACGGGCCCGAAGATCGAGCGATTCATTTCCTCATAACAGGCGGCCATGCCAATGCGCGGCAATTCCTGCCCGCCCAACCGCTTTGGCATTTGCAGCGCCCAAAGCCCTTCCGCCTTCGCGGCCTTGCGCATTTCCGCCAGCACATGCGGGGCGATGTTTTCATGCTCATCATAATTCGCGCGATCCGCTTCCAGCGGGATCAGCTTTTCATCCACAAAGCGGCGGATGCGCCGGCGCATATCATCAATTTCGGGAGGCAGCGTGAATTCCATGGTGGCAAAACCTAAAGCGAGTTGATCGAATGGCCGCCATCCACCGTCACCACCGCACCGGTCATATGTGCCCCGGCGTCGGAAGCGAGCAGCAATAGCGGCCCGGTAAGGTCCTCGGCAGCGCCCAGCCGGCGCTGCGGGATGCGCTTGACCATCGCCTGCCCTGAATCGGAGGCGAAATAGTCGCGGTTGATATCGGTGGCGATATAGCCAGGTGCAATCGCATTTACCCGAATGCCATGCCGTGCCCATTCCACCGCCAAATGGCGCGTCATGTGCAATAGCCCAGCCTTGGCGGCGGTATAGCCGACTACACCCGGAATGATCCGAACCCCAAGGGCCGAGGCGATATTCACCACCACACCCGGACGCTTCGCGGCGACCAGGCGCCTGGCGGCTTCCTGCGCCACCAGAAAACATCCGCGCAGGTTCACATCCAGCACGGAATCCCAATCTTCCGCGCTTTGCTGCAAGGCGGGCTTGGTCACGGCGATGCCGGCATTATTCACCAAAATATCGCAAGCTACGCCGAAGGCGGCTTCCGCAGCGGCAAAAGCGGGCGCAATCGTCTCTGGCGCGGTCACATCCAGGGGCACGGAAACCGCGCGCGCACCCAATTCGGCCGCCAGCGCCGCCGTCGCGGCTTCGCGCCGCGCGGCCAGCGCCACCGAAGCCCCCGCGCCATGCAGCACGCGGGCGAAATGCGCGCCCAAAACGCCGGACGCACCAGTCACCAGCGCCACGCGCCCCTGCAACGAGAACATTCCAGCAATATCCACAGCGCCGCCTCCCTCTCCTGCCAAGGGGTGCCACCGGGCGGGCGCCGGGGCAAGCCCTCAAGACAGGGGGCGCATTTGGCACTAGGCTTCCGCTGATTTCAGGGGGTTCGGACCATGGCAGATGAAACACGGGTGGCGCTGGTAACCGGCGCGCAACAGGGCATCGGGGCCGCGGCCGCGCGCGCCCTGGCGGCATCCGGCCATGATGTCGCGATCAATTGGCTGGATGATCAGGCCCAGGCCGAATCCGTTGCGGCCGAAATCCGTGCCTCAGGCCGGCGGGCCGCGCTGATCCGGGGCGATGTCGGCACCGCCGCCGGCGCGGCCGCCCTGGTGGAACAGACCGTGGCCGCACTCGGGCGGGTTGACGTGCTGGTGAATAATGCCGGCATTTTCCCGCGCGTTGAATTCCTGGAAATGACGGAAGCCGAATGGGACCGGGTGATTGCAGTGAACCTCAAGGGCAGCGCCTTTTGCGCCCAGGCGGCGGCGCGGGCCATGGTGCCGGCGGGGATCAAAGGGGTGATCATCAATCTGTCGTCATCCTCCGTCCGGGGGGCGCCGCTTGGGGTGCATTATACCGCGACCAAGGCGGGGATTATCGGCATGACACGGTCCATGGCCCTGTCGCTTGCGCCGCATGGCATCCGCGTGAATGCCATCGCGCCGGGGCTGACCGATACCGCGCAGCCGCGCTACGGCAATAGCGAAGCGGAGCTTGCGGTGATGGCGCAGCAAATCCCTCTCGGGCGGATGGGCCGGCCGGAAGAAATCGCGGGCCTGATGGCCTATCTTGCGTCGGATCAAGCCACTTGGATCACGGGTCAGGTTTATCACATCAATGGGGGCAATTACCTCGCCTGAGGCGCCGCCATGTTATGAACCCGCCGGAGGATCACCATGCACCCTTGGTTGCTTGCCTTAACGCTGGCCGCGCTGCCGGGTGCGGCGCTGGCGCAGATGGAACCTGGTGACCCCGTGGCCGGCCAGCGCCTGGCCGCAAGCTGGTGCGCCAATTGCCATCGCATCGCGCCCGGCGGCCCCGGCCCCGCGACCGATATCGCGCCAAGCTTCGCCGCCATTGCCGCGCTGCCTTCCACAACTTCCATGTCTTTGCGCGCCTATTTGCGCACGCCGCATGCGAATATGCCGGATTACCGCCTAAGCCGGGAGGAGCTGGATGATATTGTGGCTTATCTACTGACGGTTAGGCGTTAAGCCCCGGCTCTGGCGCCCCCGCAAAACCGGGTCTAGCATCCCCGGTCTTTATCAAGGGGGAAGCTAACTTGTCCGCAGTCAATAAGCCATTCCGGGTCGCCTATCTGGAACGCGTGCCGCATCCAAGCTTTCTGGAAACCGCCACCGCCGATCCCGCCTTGGAAGTGGTGCGGCTTTCCCTGGATAATGGGGAAGAAGCCGCGCTAGCCGAATTGGCCACCTGTGATGGCTATTATGTGCGTGCGTCGCGCGATGAATTGCCCAAGGCGTTTCATGTGAATGATGCGCTGCTGGCGCGCCTGCCCAATCTGCTGATGGTTGCATCCCAGGGCGCGGGGTATGACACGATCAATCCGGATTCCTGCACCAAGGCCGGCGTGCTGCTGGTGAACCAGGCCGGCGGCAATGCCGAAGCCGTGGCGGAACACGCGGTTGGCATGATGCTGGCGCTGATCAAGAAAATGCCGCAGACCCATGCCGCCATGCGCGCGGGCGAAGCCAAGAAGCGCGAAGTGTTTATGGGCAATAATCTGCTCGACAAGACGGTTGGCGTGATTGGCATTGGCAATGTGGGGTCGCGCACCACCGCCATTGTGAAGGCCGCCTTCAATTGCCGCGTTTTGGCCTATGACCCCTATGTGGACGCCGAAACCGTGGCCAAGCGCGGTGCGGAGAAGGTTGAATTGGCCGAATTGCTGGCGCAATCCGATATCGTCAGCGTGCATTGCCCGCTTACGCCACAAAGCCGCGCCATCATTGATGCCAAGGCGCTGGCCGGCATGAAGAAGGGCGCCATTCTGGTGACCACCGCGCGCGGTTCCATCCATGATGAAAACGCCGTGCTGGCGGCGCTGGAATCGGGGCAATTGGCCTCGGCCGGCTTGGATGTTTGGGAACAGGAACCCCCGCCCAAGGAACACCCGCTTTTGTGGCACCCGGCCGTGATCTGCACGCAGCACACGGCGGGGGTCACGCATGAAAGCCGGTCCATGATCACGCGCATTGCAGCGGAAGCCTTTTCCGCCTGCGCCGCCGCCAAAATGCCGCCGCGCATCATTAATCCGGAAGTGAAGGGCCGCTTCGCGGAGCGCTACGCCGCCGCGCGCGGCCGGACCATTACGGATTGATCGCGCGCTTGGGCGTTTTTCCGTGAGCGCGACCGCTTCCAAGGCCAGGGTGGTGACGGTGCTTGGCACCACCCAGACCCTGGCCTGGGGGTCTTCCTATTATCTGCCGGCAATTTTGGCGGCCCCAATCGCCGAAGATCTTGGCCTGTCGCGCGCCATGGTCTTTGGCGTGTTTTCGGGCTCCCTGCTGCTGACAGCGTTGTTGGGCCCCGCGGCGGGCCGCGCGATTGATCAGCGCGGCGGGCGCGATGTGCTGGCGATTTCCAATCTGATTTTCATCCTTGGCCTGCTGATCATGGCCTTCGCCAATGGCCTGCCTTTGCTGATCCTAAGCTGGTTCATCATCGGCATTGCCATGGCGATGGGGCTTTATGATGCCGCCTTTGCGACTCTTGCCGGGCTTTACGGCAAGGATGCGCGTAATAGCATCACTGGCATTACGCTGATTGCGGGCTTTGCCAGCACGGTTGGCTGGCCGCTTTCCGCGTTGATGGAAGCGGAATGGGGCTGGCGCGGTGCCTGCCTTGGCTGGGTGGCCTTGCACCTGTTCATCTGCCTGCCGCTCAATCGCTTGCTGATCCCGAAGGCGCCACCGCCCCCGCCGAAGGAGGCTGTACCGCCATTATCCGCCGAGGAAACGCGCGATCGCAAACGCGATATGATCCTACTCGCTTTCGTGCTGGCAACGGCGAGTTTCAGCTCCACCGCGCTTGGTGCGCATCTGCCGGGCTTGTTGCAATCCGCCGGTACCTCGCTGACTGCGGCGATTGCGGCCGGCGCGCTGATGGGCCCGGCGCAAGTCGCCGCGCGTGTGGTGGAATTCACCATCATGCGCAAGATGAACCCGCTTTTTTCCGCCCGCATCGCCGCTGGCGCGCATCCGGTGGCGGTGGCGGTACTGATGGCGCTTGGCGCGCCCTTTGCCGCGCTGTTTGTGATCATCCACGGCGCGGGCAATGGCTTGCTGACCATCACGCGCGGCACGCTACCACTCGCGCTATTCGGTCCCATTGGCTATGGCCAGCGTCAGGGTTTTATTACTGCGCCGGCGCGGGCTTCACAGGCTTTCGCGCCCTTATTGTTCGGGCTGCTGCTGGATGATTTCGGCGCGGCTTCCTTGTGGTTTACGGCCTTGCTGGGTGTGGCGGCGGTTGGCGCGCTCTCGCTCATGCGAGTACGGCAATAGAAAGAAAATCGCATGGCTCAGGATTGGCTTGCACGCGCGGCTTCGCGCTTCATCACAGAAAAGCGCCCCGCCATTGGTACACGCGGCATGGTGGTGACGAACCATCCCTTGGCCTCGGCTGCGGGGGCCGAGATGCTGGCCGCCGGCGGCAATGCGGTGGATGGCGCAATCGCCGCGCTATTTGCGCTCACCGTCGTAGAGCCCATGATGGTCGGCATATTGGGTGGCGGCATGGCGCATCTGCGCCTGCCAGACGGTCGGCACACCGTGATTGATGGGCTTTCCACCGCACCGGCCGCCGCGCGCGCCGATATGTTCACGCCTGCCGAACCGGCCAATGCGATGAATTTCGAAGCAACGGGCCGCGCCAATATTGTTGGTCCGCTTTCTGTCGCGGTGCCCGGCAATTTGCGCGCCTGGTGCGAAACGCTTGAACGCTTCGGCAGCATGCCACTCGCGGATGTAATGGCGCCGGCCATACGCCACGCGGCACGCGGCTTTAACGTCACACCCTATCTGGCGGAATGCATCAAGGAAGCGGCACCCGATCTGGCGCGCGATCCCGCCATTGCCGCGCTTCTTTTGCCCGGTGGTGCGCCGATCAAGCCAGGCGCGCGCCTGATCCAGGCGGAATACGCCGAAACCCTCACGCTGATCGCGCGCGAAGGCTCAAGCGTACTGAAGGGCGCCCTGGGCAGTGCGATTGCCGATGGCATCAGGAAGGCAGGCGGCATTGTCTCGGCGGCCGATATCGCGGATTTCGCGACGATTGAGCGCGCAGCTTTGCGCGGCCCCTATCGCGGTTATGAGGTTTTGTTGCCACCACCCCCGGCTTCTTCCGGCGTGCATGTCCTGCAAATGCTGAATATCCTGGAAGGCTTCGATCTGCGCGGCCTCGGTTTTGGCAGCACCGATACGCTGCATCTACTGGCAGAGGCCCTGAAGATTGCCTTCGCTGATCGCGCCGCCGCCACGGCAGACCCGGCCTTTGTCGATGTACCAGTGGCGCGGTTGATTTCGCGCGCCTATGGCGATGAACGCCGCGCCGCCTTGGATATGGCGCGCGCACAAGCCTGGGGGCCGGGCGTCAGCCCAAGCGAGAGCGCCAATACCACCCATGTCACGGTCGCGGATGATCAGGGCAATATTGTTTGCTCGACGCAGACCATCAATTCGCTTTTTGGTGCACGCTTCCTGGTGCCGGGCACGGGGCTGATCCCGAACAACTACATGGCCCTGTTTGACCCACGCCCCGGCAAGGCTTTGTCAGTGGCACCCGGCAAGCGCATCACCACATCCCAGGCGCCGCTGATTGCGCTAAAGGGCGGCAAGCCCGCCTACGCGCTTGGTATGCCGGGTGGCTTACGGATTTTTGGTTCTGTCATGCAGGGTTTCCTCAATCTGGTGGATCACGGCATGTCGCTACAGGAAGCGATGGAAGCGCCGCGACTATGGACGCAAGGGGCTGCGGTGGAAGTCGAACCTGCTTTTGATGCGGCGGTGCTGGAAGCGCTTGGCAAGCGCGGCCACCAAGTCTCCTCCATGCCGCATGTGGGGGGCGGGATGAATGCCATTGCCTTCCACGCCGATGGCAGCATGGAAGGTGCCGCCTGCTGGCGCGCGGATGGCACGGCGATTGGTCTTGGCGGCGGCCTTGCGCGCGCTGGCGTACGCTTCTGGCCGGATCGGGCCCGCGCATGAATACCGCTGAGTATTTGCTGGCGGCACTCGCGCGGCGTGGCACGAAGCGCATCTATGGCGTACCGGGCGGTGGTTCTTCACTGGATATCATCGCCGCGGCCGAGCGTTTCGGCATTCGCTTCATCCTGGCGCGGCATGAGGGTAATGCGGCGATGATGGCGGTAGCCGATGCGGAAGTGACCGGTGCGCCTGGCGTGGTGCTGACCACCAAAGGCCCCGGGATGATGAATGCGCTGAATGGCATTGCTTGTGCCGCGCTTGAACGCGCGCCGGTGTTGCTGCTGACCGATGGCTTCACCGAAAAGCAACTCAGCTACATTACCCATCAGGTGTTTGATCAGCGCGCGGCCAGCGCCGAATTGGTGAAGGGCTATACGCAAGCGCGCAGCGACAATCCCGCCGCCGAAATCGAGGCGCTGCTTGATCTTGCGATGCAAGCGCCGGTTGGGCCCGTGCATCTGGACTTGACCAGCGAAGCCGCGCGCCGCCCGGCGGGGGAATTGCTGCCTTCGCCTTCAAACGCCGCAACCTCGCTTGATGCTGCTGCGCTAGCCGAAGTGCGCGCCATGCTGGCAGCTTCGCGCAAACCCGTGATCCTGGCGGGTGTGGAAGCCGTGGCAGCAGCCGAACCACTGCGCGCTTTGGTCGCAGCCCTCGGCTGCCCCGCGCTGGTGACCTATAAGGCCAAGGGCGTGATTGCGGATGCCGATCCGCATTTTGTGGGCATTTTCACCGGCGGATCTTTGGAAGCGCCCAGCGTGCAGGATGCGGATTTGATCATCCTTGCGGGGCTCGATCCGGTGGAGCTTATTCTCCAACCGTGGCGTTACAAGACACCGGTCGTGGATATCGGGCTCCGCGCGCATCCCGTGCATTACGTCACACCAAGCGCCGCCCTGCATGGCGCGCTGGCACCTGCCTTTGCAGCACTTGCGGAAGGCGTCCCGCGCAGTGCCTGGAAGGCTGATGAAATTGCTACGCATCGAGATGCGATGCGCGCGGCTTTGACTTGGCAGGGCTCGGGCGGTGTCGCGCCGCCGCGTATCGTGACCCTGGCGCAGGAAGCCGCGCGCCGCGCTGGGCGCCGCCCGCGCATCAGCGTGGATGCGGGCGCGCATATGTTTTCCGCCACCGCCTTCTGGGAATGCGCCGTACCGCGCGATGTGCTGATTTCCAACGGCCTTGCCTCCATGGGCTTTGCGCTACCCGCCGCGCTCGCGGCGGCGCTGGAAAATCCTGCTGATGGCGCCGTTGCCTTTACCGGCGATGGTGGGTTGATGATGTGCGTGGCTGAGCTTGCCACCGCAGCGCAAGCCGGTGCGCCCTGCATCACCATTGTCTTTAATGATGGTGCGCTTTCGCTGATTGATATCAAGCAGCAGCAGCGGCAATTGCCACCCGAAGGCGTGCGTTGGGCGCGGCCGGATTTCGCCGCCATCGCGGAAGGTTTCGGCGCCAAGGGTTTCGCTGCCGCGACCGAGGCTGACTATATCGCTGCACTCGATGCCGCCTTCGCCCATAACGGCCCAAGCCTGATTGATGTGATGGTGAATCCCGCCGGCTACTCCGCGCAACTGCAAGCCATGCGCGGCTGAAGGAGAATACCCAATGTCCAGCTTTTCCGCCCTTCGGCTTGGCACCGCTTGGCAGCGCATTGCGGGGCTCATGGATGAGACGGCGCAGAGTTTTGTGCGTACCTCCTTCTCCTCCGTCGTCAGAGACAACTGGGATATGGCGATTGGGCTGATGGACAGCGCCGGGCGGCAATTCGCGCAATCGTCACGTTCCGTCCCGTCTTTTGTGGGCACCATGCCGCGTACACTCGCGATCATGCTACAACGCTACCCGGTGGAACGTCTTTCGCCCGGCGATGTGCTGATTTCCAATGATGGTTATTACGGCACTGGCCATTTGAACGACATCACCATGATCAAGCCCATCTTCGCCAAGGGCCGCGTGATTTCCTGGTTGGGCAGCACATTCCATTCCACTGATATCGGCGGCGCGCCTTCCGTGGATGCGCGCGATTCTTGGGAAGAAGGCCTGACCATCCCCATCACCCGCATCCTGAAAGGTGGCGTGGAAAATGAGGATGTAATTGCCTTCATGGAAGCCAATCTGCGCCAACCGGATGAAACGCTTGGCGATATCCGCGCGCAATTCGCGGCTTATGAACAGGCGGAAAAGCGCCTGGCGCGCATCATGGCCGAAGAAGGCATTGATGATCTGGATGCGCTGGCCGGCGAAATCTTCACTCGTTCCGAACGCGCCATGCGTGATGCGATTGCCGCCGCACCGGATGGCGTGGTGGAAGATGAAGTCACCGCCGATGGCTTTGAACATCCCGTCACCATTCGCCTGAAACTCACCATCAAGGGCAGTGATCTGATACTGGATTTCACCGGCACGGATGGGCAGATTGCGCGGCCAGTGAATGCGCCGCTCAATTTCACCCGCGCCTATTCCAATTACGCGGTAAAATGCGCCTTTGATCCCGCGACACCGAATAATGATGGTTCCTTCCGGCCCATCACCTTCATCGCGCCGGAAGGCTCCATCGTGAATCCGCGCCGGCCCGCACCGGTCTGGGGCCGGCACCTGACCGGCCATTATCTGCCGATGCTGGTGCTGGCGGCCCTTGCGAAACTAATCCCGGATCGTGTGATCGCGGAAAGCGGTAGCCCGCTCTGGAATGTGTATTTCACTGGTGAGAATGCCGAAGGCCGCCGCTATGTGCGCATGTTCTTCATGAATGGCGGCCATGGCGCCGCACCCGCCCATGATGGCCCCGCCTGTCTTTCCTTCCCATCCAATGTCGCGACGCAAGCGGTGGAGCAGTTCGAAAACGCAGTGCCGATGCTGATGACAGAAAAGGAGCTTATCCCCAATTCCGGCGGCGCCGGGCGCACGCGCGGCGGGCTTTCGCAACGGCTTTCCTTTGAAGTGGTCGGCGAAAAACCCGTAACCGCCACTTATCGCCATGAACGCGTTCAACACCCGCCGCGCGGCGTGCTGGGGGGCGCCCCCGGGCGCGGCGGGCGCGATCTGGTGAATGGCAAGCCCGTTCCCGCCAAGGCGCGCATTGTGCTGCAACCAGGCGATGTCATTACCTATGAAACGCCAGGTGGCGGCGGCATGGGGCCGGTGGCGGAACGCGATCCCGCCGCCACCCTCCGCGATATCAAGGAAGGCTATGTCACGCCATGAATACGGCCCCCTGGCGCATTGGTGTTGATATTGGCGGCACCTTCACTGATCTGGTCATGCTCGATTCGCGTGATGGGCGTATCTTCAATGGCAAAGTCCTCACCACGCCCAATGCGCCAGAAGAAGCCGTGCTGGAAGGCGTGCGCGATTTGCTGGCGCGCACCGGTGCGCGGGCAGAGGAAGTGCGCCACGTCATTCACGGCACCACGCTGGTCGCCAATGCGTTGATTGAACGGCGCGGCGTGCCAACGGGCCTGATCACCACCAAGGGCTTTCGCGATATCCTGGAAATCGGCACGGAACTCCGCCACGACACCTATGATCTGTTCATGCGCGTGCCCGAACCGCTGGTGCCGCGCCATCGCCGGCTTGGTGTTGCGGAACGGTTGCTGCCGGATGGCACGGTGCGCGAAGCTCTTGATGAAGCGGGCGCGCGCGAAGCCGTGGGCGCCTTGCGCGCCGCTGGCGCCAAGGCCGTGGCCGTATGCTTCCTGCATGCCTTCCGCAATCCAGCGCATGAAGCACGCATGCGCGAGATTCTAGCGGAAGAAGCGCCCGAATTGACCGTATGCCTTTCTTCCGAAGTGGTGCCGGAAATCGGCGAATATGAACGCGCCTCCACCACCGTCTGCAACGCCTATGTGCAGCCAGTTTTCGAACGCTATCTGCGCCGGCTGAGTGATGGCTTGCGCGGCTTTGGCCTGACCGGCCCGCTTTTCCTGATGCTATCTGATGGCGGCACCGTCGCCGAAGAAACCGCCGCGCGTCACCCAATCCGCCTGGTGCAATCCGGCCCTGCCGGCGGTGTTGAGGCCAGCGGCATTTATGGTGCCGCCGCCGGGGCGCGCGATATCCTGTGCTTTGACATGGGCGGCACCACCGCCAAGGCCGCGCTGGTTGATGGTGGCGAAGCGCAACGCAGCCTTGATTTCGAAGTCGCGCGCGTGGATCGCTTCCGCAAGGGCAGCGGCCTCCCGCTCAAGGTGCCGGTCATTGATATGATCGAAATCGGCGCCGGCGGTGGTTCCATTGCGCGGGTGGATCGCCTCGGCCTCGTGCGCGTGGGGCCTGAGAGTGCCAGTTCCGATCCCGGCCCCGCCTGCTACGGGCTTGGCGGTGTACGCCCCACGGTCACGGATGCGGATTTGGTGCTGGGCTACCTCGGCGCCGAAAGTTTTCTGGGCGGCGCGATGAAGCTGAATGTCGCGGCGGCAGAAGCCGCGCTGGCGGAACATATCGGCAAACCGCTCGGCCTTTCCGTGCCGGAAGCGGCCTGGGCCATTCATGAAACCGTCAATGGCAATATGGCGCAGGCAGCCGCAATCCATGCCCTGGAAAAAGCCAAGCGCATTGATGCCTATGCCATGGTGCCAATTGGCGGCGCGGGGCCGGTGCATGCTTGCCATATCGGTATGAAGCTTGGTCTGCGTCGCATCATTGTGCCTTTGGGTGCCGGCGTAGCTTCAGCTTTTGGGTTCCTGGCGGCGCCGATTTCCTTTGCCTTTGTGCAGGGTTGGGTGGCGCCGCTTGCCGGCTTGGATTTCACCAAGCTGCGAGAAATCACCGGCGCCATGACCACCCAAGGCAAAGCCATGGCGGCCGCGGCAGGTGTGGCGCCAGAAGCGGCATCAGCGCGCATCCTGGGCGCCATGCGCTATGCCGGGCAGGGTTTTCAGGTGGAAGCGGAAATCCCGGAAGACGCCATCACGCGCGGCGATGCGGCAGCACTGCGCGCGAAATTCGAAGCCGCCTATCTGGCGCTATACGGCCGCATTGAACCCGGCCTGCCGGTGGAATGCGTTTCCTGGCAGGTGATTGTCGCGGGGCCGCGCCCGGTGGTGGACCTGACGCAGCAAGGTGCCGCCGCAGAAGGCACGCTACATCGCGGCACCCGCCGCGCCTGGTTTGGTGGCACCTATGTTGAAGCGCCAGTGTTGAACCGCCTCGCGCTCCGTCCCGGCGAAAGTGTACAAGGCCCAGCGCTGATCGAAGAACGCGAATGCACGCTGGTGTTGCCGCCGGGTGCAAGCGCGCGCTGCGATGCCGCGCTGAACCTGGATGTCAGCCTGCCTGCCTGATCAAGCAGCGCCTATTGGCGCTGCAAGGGCAGGATCAGATTGGTCACATCACACAGATTCACGCCGCGCCGTTCATCCGCCTGACCATTTTCATAGACAAAGCGCACATCGTGCAGGCATGGGCCTTCCGGCAGACGGATAGCGAAATTGCGCCCTGGTGCCACCGTGTCATTCCCGAGCCGATCCGGGCCCCATTCCTGCTCGGTCGAGAGCGACACATAGGCTTCCATCACCGTCACGCGTGATTGATTGACCAGATTGAAGGAAGGATTGCCGGTGGGGCCAGTCTGCGTGCCGCGTTGCGGCGGGGCAGGCTGCGGGCGCTGCTGCGGCGCTGGCGCCTGACCCGTCTGGCGGCCTTCAAATACCACTTCCGTCACGGCGCATAGGTTGATGTTGCGCTTATCCTCGGCGGGGCCGCCTGCGCGTTCATAAACCACACGCAAATCCCACATGCAGGGGCCTTGCGGCAGGCGCAACGTGAAGCTCCGCCCATTGGGTAGCGCCTTGTCACCCAACCGATCCCTTCCCCAATCCTGATCTGTCGCGAGGGATGCATAAACCTCAAAAATCAACCGACCGGAACGATTGACCAGGTTGAAGGAAGGATCACCCTGCTGTGCCAGGGCGGGTGCGGTGGAAAGACCGAAAAGGCAGAGCGCCAGGGCACCCAGGAAACGACGAAACATCATGAAATCCTCATTAACAGCAAAGCGGCGCGGCCCTCAGCAGTGATGTTGCGCAGCGGTGAACCGGCCATTCACCCCCGCTTCAGCACCGCCGCCGCATCCACCGCAAAATAGGTGAGAACGCCGGCAGCCCCTGCGCGCTTGAAGGCCAGCAGGCTTTCCATCATGGCGCGTTCGCGATCAATCCAGCCATTCTGCGCGGCACCCGCGATCATGGCGTATTCGCCACTCACCTGATAGGCGAAGGTGGGCACGCCAAAGCGTTCATGGACACGGCGCACAATATCCAAATACGGCATGCCTGGCTTGACCATGACCATATCCGCACCCTCGGCCAAATCCATCGCCACTTCGCGCATCGCCTCATCCGAATTGGCGGGATCCATCTGATAGGTTTTCTTGTCGCCCTTGAGCGAAGAACCAGACCCGACCGCATCCCGGAACGGCCCGTAAAACGCAGACGCATATTTCGCCGCATAGGACATGATGCGCGTATGGATAAAACCCCGCGCATCCAGCGCGGCACGAATGGCGGCGACCCGCCCATCCATCATGTCGGATGGCGCAATCACATCAATGCCCGCCTCCGCCTGATTGACCGCCTGCGCCGTCAGCACCGCCAAAGTATCATCATTGGCGACATAGCCATCACGGATCACGCCATCATGCCCATGATCGGTGTAGGGGTCGAGTGCCACATCACCCACCAACCCAAGCTCCGGGAACTTCGCCTTTAGCAGGCGCGAAGCCCGGCACATCAGATTATTCGGATTGGTGGATTCCGTGCCTTCTGCATCCTTGATCTCGGATGGCGTCATCGGAAAAAGCGCGACCGCCGGGACGCCAAGCTTCACCGCCGGCGCGACATGTTCTTCCAGCTTGTCAATCGTCACGCGCACCACGCCGGGCATGGAAGCCACCGGCATGATGGTATTCGTGCCTTCCATGATGAAGATCGGCCAGATCAGATCACCAACACTCAGCACGTTTTCCGCCACCAGCTTGCGCGTAAACGCGTCATAGCGGTTGCGGCGCATGCGAATGGCGGGGAAGGCGCCAAGCGTGGGGGAAGAAGGCTCGGTCAGGCCAAGCCCTTCTGCCATACGGCGACGATCCGCGTTCATGCCTGGGCCGCCTTCAGCGCCTGATCAAGGTCCGCCAGAATATCGTCAATATGCTCAATACCGATGGAAAGCCGGACGTAACCTGGTGTCACACCAGATGCCGCCTGTTCGCTTTCATCCAATTGGCTATGCGTCGTGGTGGCGGGATGGATCGCAAGGCTCCGCGCATCACCGATATTGGCGACATGGTAGAACATCTTCAGCGCTTCAATAAAGCGCTGCCCGGCTTCCTTGCTGCCCTTGAGTTCAATCCCCATCAGACTGCCATGCCCACCGCGCAAATAGGCGTCTGCTCGGCGGCGGCTTTCGCCTTCCATCAAGGACGGGTGGATCACCCGCGTCACCGAAGGATGCTGCGCCAGGAAGGCAGCGGCGCGCGTTGCATTGGCGCAATGGCGCTCCATGCGGAGCGGCAGGGTCTCCATGCCTTGCAGGAACAGGAAGGCATTCATCGGCGACATGGGCGCGCCCAGATCGCGCAACAGGCAAGTGCGCATGCGGATGATGTAAGCAATCGGGCCAAGCGCCTTTACCGCCTGGGTCCAGACCGCGCCGTGATAGGAAGGATCAGGCTTGTTCAGCGTCGGGAAGCGATCACCATAGGCTTCCCAATCGAAATTCCCGCCATCCACCACCACGCCGCCAATGCTATTACCATGCCCGCCAATCCA
>JBIIGZ010000126.1:0-10117 GCA_044236185.1 Roseomonas sp.
TGCCGAGAAGGATTATTTCGTTCAGCGTAACGGTGTGCGCTACGCCGGGACGCATCTGATCGTGGATTTGTGGGGGGCGACCAATCTGGACGACCCGAACCACATTGATGCAGTGCTGCGTGAAGGGGCGCTCGCCACCGGGGCGACGATCCTGCATGGGCATTTCCATCACTTTTCGCCGAATGGCGGGGTTTCGGGCGTGCTGGTGCTGGCGGAAAGCCATGTCTCCATCCACACTTGGCCGGAACGCGATTACGCGGCGCTGGATATCTTCGTCTGCGGCGATTGCGATCCCTATAAGGCGATCCCGGCGCTGAAGCGCGGCTTCCTGCCGGAGCGTGTGCAGCTTGCCGAACATAAGCGCGGCCTGATCGGCTGAGCCCTATTCGTTATCGTTTTGATGGGGCCGGGTGGCAGCACCCGGCCTTTCTCATGAAAGGGTGCCGCGATGGCGACCGATAGCTGGATCAATGAAACCCTCTACGCCGCCTGGGGACAGCGCTTTCGCGTGAAGCGCGAATTGGCGCGGGTACAGTCCGAATTTCAGGATATTGTTGTCTTTGAAAGCGAAACCCATGGCCGGGTGATGCTGCTGGATGGCGTGGTGCAGATCACGGAGGGCGATGAATTCGTCTATCAGGAAATGATCACCCATGTGCCAATCCTGGCCCATGGCGCGGCCAAGCGCGTGCTGATCATCGGCGCGGGCGATGGCGGCGTGCTCAAGCGCGTTTTGCAGCATCGCGGCGTCGAAAAAGCCGTGATGGTGGAAATTGATGGCGAAGTGGTGCGGCTTTCCAAGGAATTCCTGCCATCCATTGGCGGCAATGCCTGGACCGACCCGCGTGCCGAGGTGATCATCGGCGATGGCATTGATTATGTGCGCGTCGCACCCGCCGAAAGCTTTGATGTCATTATCGTGGACAGCACGGACCCGATCGGCGTGGGTGAGGTGCTGTTCACCGATGAATTCTACGCCAATGCGGCGCGTATCCTCTCGCCGCGCGGCTTGATCGTCAATCAATGCGGCGTGCCCTTCATGCAGGCCGATGAATTGCATGAAACATCACGCCGGCGCGCGAAATCCTTCCCCGATAATTGGGCCTATGTGGCGGCGGTGCCGACCTATGTTGGCGGCTTCATGACACTCGGTTGGGCGGCGAAGGATGCGTCTTGCCGCGCGGTGGCGACGGATGAAATTCGCCGTCGTGCGGAAGCTTCCGGCATTTTGGGCACCACGCGCTACTGGACGCCGGAAATGCATACCGGCGCCTTCAACCTGCCGCCCTATATCGCGGAAAACCTGCCGGGCGCCTAAAACGGCGCGTTACTGATCAGGAATATCGCTCGCTTGCGCCCGCCAAAGGCGGGCGAGAGCCCGAACGGGCGACGCCGTTCAGTGCCTGCCCCGTTCACTTTCGTTCACGGGACATGCACCAAGCTTTTGTTTGGTCGCATTTTCCGAGTCGCCAAGTGAGGCCACTTGGCTTGAAAATGCTCCGGGCGGCGAAGCCAAGCGCGCGGAGGCGCGCGCCGGCGTCTGAGGGCGGATCGGCAACGATCCGCATCCCCAAAGGAAAGCGCTTCAATTTAGGTTGAAGCCCTGCACCAGGCTGCCCGACACTAGGCGCCAGCCATCCACCAGCACGAAAAAGATCAGCTTGAAGGGCAGCGCCACCACGGATGGCGGCAGCATCATCATGCCAAGTGACATCAGCAGGCTCGCGATCACCATATCAATGACCAGGAAGGGCAGGAACAGCAGGAAGCCGATTTCAAAGGCGCGCTTCAATTCGCCCACGATGAAGGCCGGGATCAGGGCGCGCCAGGGGGTTTGCGCCGGGTCCGCCACCGCCTGAATCCCGCCAAGGTCCATGAAAAGGATCAGATCATCTTCGCGAATATTGGCCACCATGAACAAACGGAAGGGCTGCGCCGCCGCTTCCATGCCGGCCAATTCTGAAATCCGCCCTTCGGTCATCGGCACAATGCCCTGGGTCCAGGAAGCCTCAAACACTGGCTGCATCACGAAGAAGGTCAGGAACAACGCAAGTCCGATCAGGACCGGATTGGGCGGAATGCCGGGCGCGCCGATGGCGGTGCGGAGCAGCGACAGCACAATCACGATGCGCGCAAAGGCGGTCGCCATCACCAGCAGGGAAGGTGCGAGGGACAGCAACCCGATCAGCGCGGTCAATTGCACCAATCGCGCCGTGGCGCCCGGCTGGCCGGTTTGGCCAAGGTCAATCGAAACGCTCTGCGCCAGCGCAACACCCGCCGGCAGCGCCAGCACCGCGAGTGCGACAAGCACCCAAAAACCGGTTCTACGCGTCATGATTTGGGCGGTTCCTCATTCTTGGGCGGCAGCCAGCCGAGGCAGAGATCCTGCGGCCCACCGGTCAATAGCAGCACTTCCCGCCCATCACAGCGCAGGATGATCACACGCCGACGCGCATCCAGCGCCAGCACTTCCTGCAATTTCAGCCTTTGGCCGCTGGTTTGTGGCACCAAACCGGTTGCGCGCAGCAGGCGCGCCAGCAGCAGGATCAGCCCCAGCACAAAAAGCAGCGCGATGCCGGCAGTGAGCCAATTGGCAAGGCTAAGATTCACGGCTTCCCCCCCTGGCTACTTGGCTTTGGCAGGGCTGCTTGCAGTCTTTCGACCTGGCCGAGCAAAGCCTCAAATCCACGGCGCAGCGCCGGCGCCATGCTGGGTGGGGCTTGCTGCGCCGCGGCACAAAGCCGGCCGATTTCGCCATCCAGCCCGGCAAGATCAAGCGTATAGCCCTCGGCAAGACTTGCCTCTGCCTGGGTCAGGGTTTCCCCCATGGCCTTGATGGCGGCCAGCACCGCCATGCCATGGCGGCTGGCTTCGACGCCTAGCATGTCCTCGGATTGTGTGCTCACAAGCCTATCCAACAGGTTTTGTACAAAAAAACCATTAGAATTTGTTGTAACGCCACCGGTTTTAACGCATTTTGGCCCGCAACGTGCAAGGATGGGATCATGGACCCGACCAAGACCGGACCGATTGCCCTTTCCGAACAGCGCCTGCGCTGGGCGGAGGCGCGCCAGCGCGTATTGGCGCAGAATATCGCCAATGCGGATACGCCGAATTACCGGCCTTCCGATATGCAGCCTTTCGCGAAGGTGCTGTCTGGCAAGCTCACGGAAAAGCAGATGGTGGCCACCAATGCCAATCATTTGCAGGGCACGCGGCATCAGGATGGCCGCACGCTGAAGGAGCGTATCTCGGCCAAGCGTGACCCGAGCGGCAATGCGGTTTCCCTTGAACGCGAAGCGCTGCGCGTTGCGGATACCGATTCGGCCCATGCCACCGCGCTTTCTGTGCGGCGGCGCTACATCGGCATGTTCATGACCGCCCTTGGGCGGAACCAAACGTAAAAGAGGCGCTGAGCCATGGAACTTGATCGCGCGATACGTATCGCGGCAGCTGGGATGGATGTGCAGACCTCTCGGTTGCGCGTGGTGGCGGAAAATCTTGCCAATCGCGATACAACTTCTGAGGTGGCCGGTGGTGACCCCTATCGCCGCAAGACCGTGACTTTTGCCAATCGTTTTGATCGGGCCATGGGCGCCAATACCATCCGCGTGGCGCGGGTTGGCACCGCCAAGGGCGAATTTCCGACCCGCCATGATCCAACCCATCCGGCCGCCAATGCGCAGGGCTATGTGAAGGCGCCGAATGTGAATTCCACCCTTGAAGTGATGGATATGCGCGAAGCGCAGCGCAGCTACACTGCCAATCTTTCGGTATTGGAAGTAAGCCGCGGCATGTTGACCCGCACCATTGAGGCGCTGCGCTAATGCCCCTGCCCCTGACCCCCGGCGGTGCTGCCGCTGCCTATCGTGCCAATATGGCGGCACCTTCTGCTGCTTCTGCCGCGATCAGCGGGGGAGAGGGCGCGAGCTTCGGCGATGCTCTGTCCCGAGCGGTTCAGAATGCCGTGACAACCAGCCGTGAGGCCGAGGTTGCGTCTGCGCGCGGCCTGACGGGTGAAGGAAGTGTCACCGATCTGGTGGTGGCCGTGGGGCGTGCGGAACTCACCCTGCAAACCGCAGTGGCGGTGCGTGATCGCGTTGTGGCGGCCTATCAGGAAGTGATGCGCATGCCGATCTGATGCCTGACCCGGCGTTCAGTATCATGAAGGAAAGGCGGGGCGATGGGCGGCATCGCTGAAGCAAGCCGGGAAGCGCTTTGGGTCAGCCTGCAAATCGGTGGGCCGCTGCTTGTGCTGCTGCTGGTGGTGGGGCTTGTCGTTGCTGTCTTTCAGGCATTGACCCAGGTGAATGAGGCAAGCCTTTCCTTCCTGCCGAAATTGGCCGCGCTGGCCATTGCGCTGATTCTGCTGACACCCTTTTTCACCGGGGTTTTGCGCGGCTATGCGCAAGGATTGTTCGACATGATCATCCAGGTCGGGTCGAGGCCCTAGTGGTGCGAATCATGCCAAGCTTTTCCCATCCAAAACTGCCGCCGCGCACCACTAGCCCTATGTTTGGTGGGCCGATTCACGCTGCTGTCGGGGGACCGCCAGCAGCGACCGGACCACTAGTGGTGCGATTGATGCCAAGCTTTTCCCATCCAAAACTGCCGCCGCGCACCACTAGCCCTATGTTTGGTGGGCCGATTCACGCTGCTGTCGGGAATCGCCAGCAGCGACCGGACCACTAGACGATGACCGAAGCGGAATGGCTCGCCGCGCTGCCTGACATGGTGTTTCGCGCCGTGCTGCTGCTGGCGCGCATCGGTGCCGTGGTGATGCTGATGCCGGGCCTGGGTGAGCAGGAAGTGCCCAGCAATTATCGCCTGGGCCTTGGTTTGGCGCTGGTGGCGGTGCTCTACCCTGTGTTGTCGCCCGCCTTGCCGGGCGCCCCGGATGCGGTCGGCGAAATGCTGCGCCTGACCCTGATCGAAATCGCGATTGGCATTTGGTATGGCGCGCTGGCGCGATTGGTGACTTTGGCCATGACCATGGCGGGGCAGCTTTTCGCGCTGCTGCTGGGGCTTTCGCAATTGCTGGTGCCGGACCCGGCGATGGGTGGACAGAATGCGATTACGGGGCGGTTTTTTGCGCTGATATCAGTGGTGTTGCTGCTGAGCAGCGGGCTTTACGCCCTGCCACTGCGCGCGCTGGCCGAAAGCTATGCGGTGCTGCCGGTGGGTGAGGGGTTCATGGCTGGACCCGGTGCTGAGGCGATGGCGGCGGCTGTCGGGCAAAGCTTCTTTCTGGCGGTGCAACTCATGGCGCCCTTCCTGCTGCTGTCCGTGGTGCTGAACGTTGCTTTCGGCTTGCTCGCGCGGATTGCACCGCAGGTACAAATCTATTTCCTGGTGGTGCCGGGGCAGATCGTGCTTGGCCTTTTGCTGCTCGCCCTGTTATTGCCAGCCATGCTTGGTGTTTATGCCAGTATCGCGCGGGAAACCTTCCTCACCCTGCCTGGGGTGCGTTGAGCCATGTCGGGCAGCAGCGGCAATGAAGATGGCGGCCAGGACAAGACAGAAGAAGCCACACCAAGAAGAATCGAAAAGGCGCGGGAAGAAGGCCAAATCGCCATGTCCCGCGAAGTGGTCGGCTTCGTGGCGCTTGGCTTCGCGCTGGTTGGCATGACCTTGGGTCTGCCGCCTCTCGGGGCTGAATTGATGCGCGGCATGCGTGGCGTGCTGGAAAATGGCCACCAATTGCAGGTCGGGCTTGTCGCGACCGAAATGTTGCGGCTTGGCCTGCTGGCCGTGCTGCCAGTCATGGGTTTGGCCGCGATCGGTGCCATTACGGGGACCATGCTGCAAAGCCGTGGGCTGATCTCAGCCAAGGGTCTGAAGCCGCAATTCTCCCGCCTTAGCCCGGCGTCCGGTATCAAGCGCCTGCTTGGTCCTGAAGGTGGCATCGAATTCCTGCGCACGCTGATTAAGCTTGGTGTGGTCGGCGCTGCGCTTTGGTGGGCGCTTGGCGACCCGCGCGAATTGCGGAGCGTATTGTCCTTGGGGCCAGGCGATCTGCTGCGCCAGATGGTAAGCGCTTCGATGAATCTGTTCATCGCGGCCATGATCGCCTTCGCCGCCATCTCTGTGCTGGATTACCTGGTGGTGCGGTTTCGTCATTTGCATAAGCTGCGCATGACGCGCCAGGAATTGCGTGAAGAAGTGAAGGAAAGCGAAGGCGATCCGATCATTAAGGGACGCATCAGGAATATTCGCATGGCGCGGGCACGCCGGCGCATGATGGCCGCAGTGCCCAAGGCGGCCGTTGTCATCACCAACCCGACCCATTACGCCGTTGCCCTTGCCTATGATGAAAACTCGCAGGCGGCGCCAAAGGTGGTCGCGAAGGGGACGGACGCGGTGGCGGCGCGCATCCGTGCGCTGGCCGAGGAATCGAATGTGCCGCTGGTGGCGAATCCGCCCTTGGCGCGGGCGCTGTTCAAGCTGGAATTGGAAACCGAAATCCCGGCCGAGCATTATCAGGCGGTGGCGGAAATCATCGCTTATGTCTGGCGCCTGCGCGGCCGGGCCGGAGCCGCCGCGTGAGTGGCAGGGTAGAAACTGCGGCTGATTCCTTCCGTCGGCTTTTCGAATCCGAGGAAGAGGCGGGACTGGCCGTACTGGATGCGGAAGGACGAATTCGCGCCGCAAGTGCCGTGCTTGAGCGGCTTTGCGCCGATGGCCCGGCGCCAGGGCCGGGGCGCGATCCGGCATTGCTTTTTGCGGAAGCGAGCCAGGAAGCGGTGCGCCAGATCATCACCGTCGCCCTTGCCGGCCCGCCCGCGCCGCCCGCGGTTGAAGCCAGGCTCGCGGCGCCCGATCAGGCCCCCGATGCGGCGGTTGAGGTGCATTGCCGTCCCTTGCGCGGTGAACCGGGGGCCTTGCTCCGTGTGCTCGATATCACGGCACGGCGGCGGCGCCAGGCGCAATTGGAAGAAGCGGCGCGGCTGGAGGCAGTTGGGCGCCTTGCCGGCGGTGTCGCGCATGATTTCAACAATCTGCTCGCGGCCGTAGGTGCCGCGGCGGAAACTGCGCTGGCCCGAGGGCAGGATGCGGCAACGGCCGAGGATTTGCGCCAGATCCTGGACAGTGCCGGGCGCGGCGCGCGGTTGGTGCGCCAGCTTTTGGCCTTTGCCAGCCGGCAGGCGGTCCAGCCACGGGTGGTTGCGCTGGATCGCGCGGTGGATGGCATGGCGCCGCTGCTCGCGCGGCTATTGGGCCGGCGCATTCCGATCACGCTTGATCTGGAACGGCCCGGCCCCTGCGCGCGGGTGGACCCCAGCCATATTGACCAGGCGCTGATGAACCTGGCCGTCAATGCGCGCGATGCCATGCCGCAGGGTGGCAAGCTGCATATCTCCGTCAAAAGCCGCGACCTGCAAGCGCCCGAACCGGCGCAAGGCGGCACCATAGCGCCTGGTCCCTGGGTTGTTCTGGAAGTGGCTGATGAAGGGGCCGGGATGGAGCCCGAGCTGATTTCCCGGATCTTTGAGCCCTTTTACACCACCAAGCGCGATGGCGGCGGCACCGGGCTTGGGCTTTCGACCGTGCTTGGCATTCTCAGGCAATCGGGGGGGCATGTATCCGTGCTCTCCCGCCCGGGCGAAGGTAGCCGCTTTCGGCTGTGGTTTCCGCGTGTCGCGGCTGAGCCGGATAACGCGGTGGCGCATACGCCGGGCGTGCATGCCATGGGTTCTGGTCGGCGCCTATTGCTGGTGGAAGATGAGGCGCCGCTGCACCGCCTGCTGGCCCGCGCACTGACGACGGCAGGTTATGAGGTAACGGCGGCCGAGGATGGCGAAGCGGCACTTGGTGCCATTGCCGCCGGCCTCAAGCCCGATCTGGTGATTTCGGATGTCGCCATGCCGGGCAGTATTGATGGCCTGACACTGGCACGCCGCCTGCGGGAGACTGAGCCCGATCTGCCCATTGTGCTGATGTCCGGCTACGCGGAAGGCACGCTGAGCGGTGAGGTGGTGTCGGAGAATTTCCTGTTCCTGCAAAAGCCTTTTCGCATCTCCGAAATGCTGGCGCAGGTGGCAAGTGCGCTCACCCGGCGCTGAGTCGCACCCTTCGGCCGATCACACTAAATTCTGGGCGATGGCTTCGATATCGGAAGCCGCCGCCGCGCCGGGGTGGCGCGTCAGCAGCGGCACCTGATGGCGAATGGCGTCCCGTACCTTCAGGTCGCGGCGCACAATGCCCGCCAGGGGAATTTCGCGTTTCAGGAAAGCCCCGGCAGCACGGCGCAGCGCCTCATAAGTACGCTGCCCGCTGGCGCGGTCATCGGCCATATTCACCACAATGCGCGAAACACCCTTGGGATTGTCCATGCCGTGCAGTTTCAGGACCGCATAGGCATCGGTCAGGCTGGTGGGTTCTTCGGTCGCCACCACCAGCAGCAGATCCGCCGCCGCCGCGATGCGCCGCTGAGCCATATCCAGCCCCGCACCCAGATCAACCACCACATCCTGCCAATGCTGCCTGGCACTGCTGAGCGCACCAAGAAACGCATCCAACGCGGCGGGGCTGAGCGACGCAAGCGCGCCTGATCCGGAACGCCCGGCCAACACATCAAAGCCCGCATCCGGGATGCGCGTTGCGGCCTCAGCCGGCGTCATTTTGCCGGAGAGCACGGCGGAAAGATCACGTTCCGGCTGAATGCCGAGCTGCACGTCAATATTTGCCAAACCCAAATCCGCATCGGCCAACAGCACATGCCGCCCCTTGCGGGCCAAAGCCTGGGCCAGGCTGATCGAAAACCAAGTCTTGCCGACACCCCCTTTGCCGGAAGCGACCACGATCATGCGCCCAATGGCAGGGGATGGATTGGCATGTGACATCAGAAAACATCCTTACCGGCAGTGCCGGTGGCGCGATCCGGCGCGGCCAGCAGGCGTGTGGCCAGACCCTCCGGGGTCAAGGCTTCAAGCCCATCGGCGACTTCCGGCCCAATGCCCGCTTCGGTCAGCGCCAGCGGTCCGGCCTTGGCCGCCATCAATACACTCCCGAGCCGCCTTGCGGCATCAAGCCGGGTTGGCAAAAGATGGCGCGCCCCAAGTGCGGCGAAGGCGCGGGCCAGATCGCCAGCTTCAGCGGCGTCAAGCCCGGCGGGCAGTACCAAGGCCATATCCGCGCCAGCCTGGATGACAAGCTGGTGCAATTGCCGCGCCTGTTCCGCGCTGAAGGGGTCGCAGCCGGCGGTATCGATCAATACCGGCTGGCCGGGGCTGCGGTGGGTCAGCGCCTTGGCCAACATGGCCTGGGTTGGTGCCACCGCCAGCGTGACGCCCAAGACCCGCGTAAAGGCGGCCAATTGTTCCACGGCGCCGGCGCGCTGCCCATCCGTGGTGATGACCAGGGGCGGTGTTCCGGCCATCACCATGCGCGTCGCGAGCTTCGCCGTGGTCAGGGTCTTGCCGGCGCCGGGCGGGCCGCACAGCAATAAGGGACGCTCCCGCCCTGCGGGCAAAGGCTGGAAGGCCAAGGCTTCCGCCAGGCTTTGTTCCAGCGGTGTCCTGGCCAGAAGCTGACGCAATTCCTGCGGGATATTGTGGAAATCAAGCGGGCCGGGCGCGGCAAAGGGTGTTGCTGCGGTGAGCGGCTGGATCAGCAGCGGTTCATCGGGTTCAAGCGCCGCAGTGACCTCCACCCCATGGCGGGTGCGGTGCTGTTCCAGAATAATGGCATCGGCGCCAAGCTCAGTGCGGATCTGCGCCATCGCTTCCGCCATCGTCGCGGCTTGGAATAATTTCACCCGCATCGCCTTAGCCTGCTCCCCCCGCAGATTCGTGCCAGCGATGCATCATGATCTCAGAGCGACCCCACCGTGCGGATGCGCGCGCGCGGATGGATTTCAGTATGCGCCAGCACCGGGGTTGCGGGGCGGAAGCGTTCCACAATGGCGCGCACATGGGCGCGAATGGCACCTGAACAGACAAGCACAGGCTGCTCACCCATGGCATTTGCCTTGTCGAAAACATCGCGCAGCTTTTGCATGAAGTCCGACAGCTTGGAAGGGGCCATGGCAAGCTGGCGATCATCCACCGGGCCGATCAGCGCTTCGGTGAAGGCCACTTCCCAGTCGGCTGAAAGCGTGATCATGGGCACATAGCCT